>NZ_CP107985.1:0-309750 GCF_036108815.1 Streptomyces sp. NBC_00353
TGTCGGCTCTTCAGTTGGGCCTGGCGGCCTAACCACGGGCCTGACGGCCCGAGGTGACGCGTCGTCATGCCTGGCGGCATGACTGTGAGTTGGCTGGGTTGGCCCTGACGGGCCAACAGAGGAAGAACCGGGCCTGGCGGCCCCGCTGTCGCATGCTCAGGTGTCATGCCTGACGGCATGACAGTGGGGTGTCGGGTGGGTTCGGGTTCCCTGCCCTGCCGGGCAGGGGTTCGGTGCATCTCGGCGCCTACGGCGCCGTGATGTCGTAAGGGTTTTTTAGACAGTTATCCGGTTCCTCTCCCCCTCTGGCGTACCTGGGCGGGTGCGCTTTGGCCCTGACGGGCCAACAGAACGGAGCACGCGGGGCACGTCTGCCGGCATGTCCGGTTCTTGTAGTGCCCCGCTGCCGCGGGGCACGTCTTCGCCGGTTTTGGAGTGCGTTGTCAGACCCGGCCTGTATGTTCCGGAAGTTGTTGGCCCGTCTGGAATGAGCCCCGAATACCACTGGTGGGGCGTGGAGGGGTGGTGAGCTGTGCCTGTCAGTCAGCATGTTGCCGCTCGGAGGATCATTAGCGCTGCTCTGCGGGCCGGTGCGGCGTGGATCAACCGGGTTGAGGAGCCTCGTGCGTGGCGGGAGCTGTCTCGTATGCATGGAGTGCTCTTGTCCAGTCTGCCCGTGAGGGCAGGCCCTTCGACGCCTGCCGAGATGATCGACTTGCTGCCGGTTCGCTTGCGGGAGTGGGTGCCGTTGGCGTGGGATGAACTGCCTTCGGAAATGGGGGATTTGGTTGTCCTGACGGACAACGGTGAGCTGACCGAGGAGGCCTTCGAGGCGGGGATGAACTATCTGGAGGCCCTGTACGGGGACGACGGATACTTCGATCTCGGCGGGACGTGGCTTCCGGCGTGGGTTCGGCAGACGGCTGAGCAGACGGAGCGGGCTGCCTTTCGGCACATCCGCTCCGGCGGGCAGGCCGGCTATGTGGCGGCGCGAACCATGCTGACCGAGGTGCCGTACGGCACGCAGCGGGCATTGGTCGAGGAGTACTCGCGGCGTGGCACGGCACGGATGGACGTGTACCGGCCTGTTCCCTCGGACCGGGTCTGGGTAGGGGCGTCGTCGTGGTTGTGGCCGTGTCCGCAGTGCCGGTATCCGATGGTGCTGCGGGGTGGGCAGTTGCGGTGTGAGTACCCGCCGCATCAGAGCCGGTTCGGTCTGGTCGCGGGCACTGGCAAACGGGGTGGGCCGCCTGCACTGACCGGTGGGCGGGACCGGTTGGCGACGGCTGCGGAGCCGGCGGAGGGCGTGTTGTGCCTGGACTGGGGGGTGTGGCGGTACATCACCTGTCCCGGGCTGAGTGAGGTGGGCCTGATGCAGTGGCTGGAGAAGCAGGAGGGGGTGCGGGTCGAGCGCTGGGAGAACCTGGATGAGTGGGATATCGGCGTCTACCTGGCGGACGGGCAGCGCTGGCGAGTGGACGTCAAAGACCACCAGGACGCGCAGACGATCATCGACCGGCCACCTGCCGGGGAGACGGTGGTCGTGCCCAACTACCGGCGCAGCCAAGTCAATCAGCTGCAGTCCGGGCTCGACGCGCTCGGGACTGCTGACGGGCAACGCTACAGCGTGTTCACGGTCAGCCGTTTCAAGGCGGCCGTGACCCGGCGGTTGAAGGGGATGGACGCATGACGTCGCTGAAGAACGCGAGGTACTCCGTCAGCGTGCCGCTGACGCTGCGGGCGGCGATCCTGCTGGCCGCACGGGTGTTCCCCAACCGGGCGCTGGAGGAGCAGGCAGCGTGGCGGCGTGTGGTGGATCTTGCTGATGCGCATTTCCTGGCCACGGGGCAGATGCATCTGTGGGACGGCTGGCCTGCTCTGGCTCTGCCCGATCAGGTACGGATCACGCGGATGCTGCGGCAGCGGCCGGCTGTCCTTGCCTCCCATTCGGTGTTTGTCACGGAGACGGCAGCGGTCCTGGGCAGCGGTGAGGCGGTCGAGTTCGCCCCGGCCGACGGGGAGGAGCAGGTGCTGATCCTCCCCGTGGGCGACGAGGAAGCCGTCATCGATGCCTTGCTGAACGAGCTCGAGGACAACGCGGCCAAGGGGCAGTTGGTGCCCAAGCCTGCGCCACCCGGCTCCTACGTCAGCGACCTGCGGATTAGGGATGCGCTCAGCCCCTCCGGCCGGGTGGTGGACGTCTTCTACGACCTCGACTACCAAGGGCCCCCTGCTCCCAGCGTGGTGCAGGAGCTGGGCGACGCCCCGGTCGCGGACGAGGTGGTGATCCCCTTCGCCGACCTGGACAAGATCGCGGGCCGGCTCGATGAACTGCGCGGGCAGGACTACCGGCGCAAGGCGGTCGCGGACATCAGGCGGCACGCCCGCGGCCGCGACGGCACGGACGTGGGCGACCTCCTGCGCGTCCAGGCCGGGCCGCTGCGGGTCTTCCACGCCCCCACCGGCATGGGCAAGAACGTCCTGAGTGAACTCGTCGCGGTGTGGTGCGCCCAGCAGGGCCGGGTGATCTCGCTGGTCGTTCCGCAGAGCGCGCAGGTCCTGGCCACTGTGTATCGGCTGCGGCAGGATCTGGCCGACCTGGAGGTCTCCGCGCAGGTCACGCCGGTCGTCTCTCCCGCATCCATGATGGATCTGGCCGAGCAGACGGCCGGCAACCCGCAGGACGATGAGGACTTCAGGACCTGGGTGTACCGGGAGATGTCTTACAGCTGCCCCCTGACCGGGCACGCCACCACCTCCTCCGAAGCAGTGGACGCCTGGACGCCAGGCCAGGAGCCGTGCGACCAGCTCAAGCCCAACGGGCCGAAAGCGGACAAGACCCTGGCCTGCCCGTGGCGCGGCGGCTGCGGGAAGTTCCGCCACCACCGGGCTGCGGCGTCGGCGGACATCCTCGTCACCAACCATGCGAACTTCCTCACCGGGCACATCCACGCGCCGGTGGCGGGCCGGCCTGCCCCGGGACAGCGCATGACCACCGAGCAGCTCCTGCTGCACCGCAGTCATCTGGTCATCATCGACGAGGCCGATGCACTGCAGGCGCAGGCTTTCGACCAAGCGGCCCGTCAGGTGCTGCTGGCCCAGGACGGTGCGGAGCGCACCCCGGTACGCGAGCTCGACAGCCAGTTCCGGCGGCACTGCCACCGGCTGCCGATGAGCCTTGAGCAGTACCTGCGGCCGCTGATCAACCACCTGGTGTGGCTGGCCGAGTCCTACGTGTCCCACCTCGTTGGCGGGGTCATCCATCCCGACCGGGAACGGCGCAGCATGGTGGTGCCGCGCCGCTGGGATGGGATGTTCGCCTCCCGGATCTTCAGGCTGGAGGCTGGGGAGCGGCCCACTGAGCAGCAAATGCAGGCGGTCAACCAGCTCTACAAGCGGGAGGGGCCGCTGGAGTTCGCCGATGAGATCGAGGGGCTGGCCGAGCTGAGGGAACTGCTGTCCTCGGTCACGGATCTGGCCGGCGGGTCGGATCGGCTCACTCACGCCACCTTGAAGCGCGTTGGAGAAGCGTTTTCGGCGATCACCGGTGAGACGGACGAGAAGCGGCTGTCCTCGCTGGCTCTGCTGGCGGCCCGGCGGGCGTATCTGGAAGAGATGCGCAGCATCCTGCACCGCATCGTCGGTGTCGCTGCACCGTTGCAGGGGGCGGGGATCTCTGCCGGCAACGGCCTGGTGGACGCGCTGGCCTCGCACGTGCCGTGGCGGGCTGCCCCCTACGGTCCTTTGGGCCGTGCGCTGTTCGCGTTCTCCGAGACGTTCGATCCTGGCGACCGGCACCAGACGGCGCTGCGGCTGAAGTCCTATGTCGGGGATCCGCACGCCCACCTGGCCTACTTGGGCGAGGTGACCGCGCTCGCCCATACCGGCACCCGCCGGGCGGTGATCGGGATGTCCGCCACAGCCTTCATGCCATACGCGCCGCGTCATCACCTCCTGCCGGAGCCGGCCTGGTACGTGCCGGACGACGTCAACGGAAGCCTCACCGTCGAGCTACAGGCTGGCCAGGACAACGGGGCGGGCATCGTGGTGTCCGGCACCGACGGAGTAAACCGGGAGCGCGCTTACACGGCCATGGGGCGCAGCGTCGGCCAGGACCTTCCCGCGCAGCTCGACGCGGTGGCCGCCGATGCGGCCACGGCGCACCGTGCGTATGCACTGCTTGCGCCGACCGCCTACGACGCCGGCCCTGCGCTCGCCCGCGGCATGATCGACGTGGGGGTCGCGGCATCGGAGATCTGCGTGGCAGTGCGGCCGCAGGAGATGGCCTCGCTGGAGCGGATGCCGCCGGGCTGGGTGCCCATCCCCAGCAACCGGCTCGAGCAGTTCCCCCACGCCGTGGGTCACGGCCGGTGCCGGTACCTGATCGCCCCCATGGCACAGGTCGAGCGTGGCCTGAACATCGTCGACCGTGACGGGCGCTCCCTGCTGCATGTGGCCTGCCTGGTCAACCGGCCCATTCCGGTGATGGAAGACCCCCCGGTCCTGCTGTCCCTGGTCAACTCTCTCGCCTACCGACAGCGGCGGCCCGGTCCGGAGCCCGCGGCAGAGCTGGAGCGGCTACGGATCGCGGCGGGCCAGATCTTCGATGACATCCGCAGCGGGCAGGGCTACTTCAAGTCACTGGGCAAGGACGTCAAACTCGCCGTGGTCGCGGAGATCCTGACCCGGCTGATCCAGCTGGGCGGGCGCACCCGCCGCGGCGGGGATCACGGGCGGCTGCGGCTGCTGGACGCCGCCTTCACCCATACCGCCGCCGATTCCACGCTGCCCGCCCTCCTTGAACAGTTGCGCAGGAAATGGCAGGACGAGGACCACATGCCGCTGATCGACGCCGTCTACCGCACCACCATGACCGACGCCCTGCTGGGGCTGACTGAACACTCCCCCACCGGATATGAGGAAGAGGAGATGGGCGAATGGTGAGTGACGACCGCGGCCACCTGTTCACCCTGTCCTTCACGCTGGATGACCGGCTGCTGGGCACGGTGCACGTCTATCCGCAGGACGAGGCGTTCGCGCCGGCCTGGCGGCGGCTGCCGAGGCCGCGGGGCAAGGACGCCGTTCAGCCGATCGCGTCCCTACAGACGGCGGCGCGCGCCGTGACCGGAGAACGGCTGGTGTTCACCAACCCCGACCGGCCCGCCCGGACGGGCCGGTGGGCCGGGCGGAGCGTGATCGTCACGCCCGGGCCACTGGACGGGACCGTGGTGCGCACTCTGATGCGGGAGTGGGAGACGCGGCTGGACGGGCATGACGGCCGTGACACCCTCGCCGCCCTGCTGCAGCTGTCCGACGACGGGCCCCAGCCGCTCAGTTCGCTGCTGCACCGCGACTCCATGGGGCGGATCACCGGTCCCCGCTGGGCGTTCCGGGTGGCCGGGTGGCGGCTGGCGAGCATGCTGGCCGCCCAGCCGCTCCCGCTCGACGAGTCGCTGCCTGCGCTGCGGTTCCACCTCGACAGTGAGGGCGACCTGCTGGCGTGGCAGGCCCCGCTGGTCCACGAGCGGACGTGGATCGACGAGGAGAGCGGCAAACGCCGGCGCATCGCTGGCTACGCCATGGAGCGCATCCACATCGAGGTCGAACCCGCCCCCGGCGGCAAGAGGCTCATCGCGCATCTGTCGGCGCGTATCTCGCGCGTCGCCACCCATTACAAGGGCATCCGCAACGTTCTGCTGTGCCATCCCGTCAATCCGGACATCATCCTCAAGGCCCCGATCACCACCCGGTGGGAGAAGGGTCCGGACGGATTCATGCAGCCCGCGGCCGTCCGCTACCGCGGGGCGACGGCACAGATCGTCGAGGCCTGCGGCGTCGGCCGCCTGCCCCAGCCGCCCCTGACGGGGCTGGACGAGCTGGCAGAGGTGCGCGGAGTGCACCGCACGGGCAAGCACCCGATCGACAAGGGCGCCGGGGCGATGTTCCACGCCCGGCTCGAGGAACACGCCGGCCACGTCCTCGGCCAGGAGCCCGTCGTCTACTCCGGGACATCTATCAAGATCAGTAAGCCGGGCGGGAGCCTGCCGCCCTACGTGCCCGCCGGCAAGATGGCCGACGCCATGGCAAGCGCCCGCCTCGATACGGTGCGCACCGTCGTGCTGTACGAGTCGGTCCAGTGGCACACGCGGGTGATGGGGCAGTTGGCCCGCGATTACGCGCGGCCCGAACTGGCCGATCTGCCCGACGAGCAGCCGGTGGTCCTGGCGCCCGGGTATGAGCTCGTGGCGGTGCGGCTGCCCGAACTGGTCCGCCACGGCGGCCACGACCGCAGCCTGATCCTGAACACGCTGCCCTGGTTCAAGCCGGGTGCCGGGCGGGCGCTGGTCGCGGCCTTGTGTGAGACGCGCTATCCCAGCGAGCAGGAGAAGGAAGCGGGGGTGGCGGACGCCAAGCACGCGCTCAAAGGGCTTTTCGCCGAGCGCGGCATCCCCTCGCAGTTCATCACCATGGACTCCGATCCCGGCGATCCCTACCGGCTGAACACGCCCGAGAAGGTCGCGCGGGCCAGGGCCCGCAACGAGGGTCTGCCGGAGCCGGACGTCGCCTACAAGGACGACCATGCGGTGCAGATCGCGCTCGGCAGCCTGCACTCCGACTCCGGCATCATCGACAACCGTCTGGCCGCCACCGCCTTCCACCGCAACGCCAAGGACACCGCCCTGGACCGGGAGGCCGTGGCGGTGGGGCTGTGGACCCGCTACCACCGCTTCGACGAACGTCCCGGCCGTCCCCGCAAACCGGCCGTGCTGGCCATCACGCTGGTCGCCATGCGGATCCCGCTGGGCGAGGACGCCTACTGGCCCACCCTCATGTACAGCGACCAGGGCTGGCTCCCCCTGGCCCAGGCCCGGGCCCTGCATCATGCCGGTCCCATCGGCAAGAGAGGGCACCATCTGCGGGAGGACCATGGGGGCCCGGAGAACGTGCGCACCTATGTGGACCGGGCGCTGACCGCGCTCAGCAACAGGCTTCCGATCATCCTCTTCGCCGAGGAGCGTGAGCGGATCTGGCCCGGGCTGTGCAACGACCGGCTCGGGGACGGCGCTGTTCCCGGGCAGAGCCTGATCGCCCAGGGGTGGGATGTGGCGATCGTCAGAGTGGGCAACGGGCAGGGCACACCCCAGCCGTCACGGCGCACCGGTGGCGGGGGCAAGCTGCCGGGCAACCCGTTGCAGCCGGTCATGCCGGAGAAGATCCTCTACCGTCACGATCACGGGGACGTGGTGTCCTGGCTGTTTTCCGGGCAGTCCCGTCAGCACGCCGGCGGTCAGCGCACCGGTACCCAGTACACGCGCCGCACTCTGCCCGGCGGTCAGCTGGCCCAGATGGGCGCTCCCTTCCACGCCATGACCCGCACCGAATACGTGGTCGCCCACTGTGGTGGCTGGCGAGAGGAGCAGCTGGTCGGTCTTGCCGCGCGGGTCTCGGAGCAGGCGGCGATGTGGGATGGGCGCACCAACCTTCCTGCGCCCCTGCATCTGGCCAAGAGCGCTGATGAGAAGCATCCCGGCTTCGTCGATCAGGAAGGGTTCGGCGGGTAGCGCGTATAGCGTGGGTGTCGCGGGCTGCTGTCCGGAGCACCTCGCGGCGGTGCGGGGCTGGCTCGCCGTCGCCAGGGGCCCGCGGACCGCGGACCGCGGCCTGACGCCATTCGCTACCGCTCGGCTTCCGCAAGCGCGAGCAGCCGCCCGACGGAGACTCGCGCCGCGTCAAACGTCTCCTTGTAGCCGCCGATCGGCATCTGTGCGTCGCTGAGGACTACCGGGTGCCCCTCAGCCCTGAGCAGCTTGATCACCCTCTGCTCCACGCGGTAGGCATCCGCGCCCGTGGCGAACTGGATCTGAGCGAACGGCACCCAGCCGTGGCTCTGGAACCGAACGACGCGGTCCTCGCGGGTCCGCAGTCCAGTGATCCCGATCTTCACGGCGCCGTACTCGGCGTGGGAGAGGACGTACAGGCGGGCCGGGGCGCCCGGGTCCAGCCCGTAACTCGCGCAGTGCTGGCAGCACTCGCCCCTGTTCCGGACGTTGTTCAGCCTGGGGGCTGAGATCTTCTGGCACCGCTCGCATAGCGAGAGCCAGGGCGAGGCGATGTTCTTGAACGGCTCCAGCGGACGGAAGCCGACGGCCCGCATGTCGGCAACCGCCTCGTGCGGGTCTCCGGGCCCGTACCGCTTGCAGAACCGGCAGCCGCCGTCGCGGCCGGTGACGTTGTCGTACCGGGGGGCCACGATGTGCCCGGCCGCGACGCACTGCGACAGCCACGGCTTACCGGTCCCGAGGAAGTCCACCAGCACGATGAAGCCGTGTTCCAGCATCGCCGCCGCAGCCTCTTCCGGGTTCTTCGGGGCGTTCGGCGCGCACCAGATGCAGGCCCCCTGCCCGTTCATCACGTTGTTGCGGTTCGGATAGATGACCTGCTTGCACGGGATGTGACGGCACATCCAGGGTTCGCGGGCCCGGCCTGGGTAGGGCTCCAGGGGCTCGGCGTTGCCCAGCCGGCGCATGTCAGCGACCGCGACGCTGGCGGGAATCGAAGGGGGCATGGCCATCTTCCTTCTGGGGGCTGACGTGGTCTTGATCGGCGGCGGGCGGGCGGGCCGTCGGCGGCAGCGCGCTCTGGCTTGGTCTACTGCTTTGGGTAGGTGGCGAGGTACTCCAGGAGGGCAGAGAACGCCGTGACCATGTCGTTCAGGTCGACCGCGTCCTGGAGTACTACAGAGCTTCCATGCCCGCCGCCCTCGTATCCGTAGTACCGCGGATGGCCCTTCGCCCCTGGCTTCTTCTTGAATCCGTCGTCCTCCGGATCCATCACCAGTGCCTGCACGCTGGGGCCTGCGTGCTGGACGAAGCTGTTGCGGGCGAGCCATTTCTGATGGCGGTCCGCGAGGAATCCGTTGGCGGCGGAAGTGGCCTCTGGCGTCTGCACCATGATGCGGATCTCGAAGGGGCTGTCCGTTCCGCGTCTCGGCTGCAGGCGCTGGATCTCGGCGACGACATAGCCGTCTTCCGTCTCCCGCCAAGCGCAGATGTTCGGAGCTCCCATCTGGGAGCGCTGCCGCAAGTTGAACACCGTGCCCTCTGGGGCTGCAGCCTGCGTGAGGCGCGCCAGTCGCCGCAGCCGCAGTGCGTCGCTGAGCGCAATCGAGGCCTGGTCCGCCGGGCCGGTCGCCTCGCCCTCCAGCACCACGAGCTGCTGATGCGCCCAGACGGCCAGCAGTCGGGCGAGGTCGTCCGATGAACTGTTCCAGCCGCCGAGGAGACCGCGGAAAGTGAGCCGACGGGACCAGGTACTCGGGCCGTCCGGGATCGGATCGGCATTCGGGCCCACCAGGTAGCGGTCAGCTGCCGGTATGCCCTTCGCCTCTGCCCAGGCGTCGTACGCCGCGAACTGTTGGCCGTGAGCACCGGCGCCGAGCTTCATCTCCATCAACACGCGCTCGACGCCGTCCAGCAGGACGACGAAGTCGGCCCGACCGGTAGGCGCACCTATGCGTGCCTTCACCCGGACCTCGCGCCGAACGGTGATCGTGCCCTGTGCTAAGCGCAAGGCCGATCTGAGCGGCTCGGGATCAAGCTCGGCAAGGAAGCACAGCAAGTCCGCCCAGTCGTCTTCGGTACGCAGCAGGCGCGTCAGTCCGTAAGTCACGGCCGGACGCTACACGCCGCCTCTGACAACCGGTCTCAGGACCGGGGCCCATTGTCAGAGTCGGCTCCCACGATGAGGTCGTGGACAGCACTATGGGCTCGCTGACGCCCGACCAGGAGCTTCGTGGCCTGCTGACCGATCTGCTCGACGGACGCGAACCGTGGGACCTGCTGGAGCGGGAACACGTGGGCCGCGGGCCTCGGGCGGCCGTCCGGCTCCTCGCTCAGACTTTCCGTCTCGCCGCTCACGGGCCCGGTATGAGGTCACTTGGAGTAGGTCTGTTTCCAGCGTGATCGGTGGCTGGCTCCTCCTTGTCCGCGTCCGTTGACTTCGGCCAGCGCTAACAGCGGTGTCCCGTTGTTCCACAGGCCGAAGAAGTCACGGTGCAGGGTGAGGATCTGGTGGCCGACGGCGAACGCTTCGGCCTGGCGGCTGAACCGTGTGGTGGCAACGAAGATGGCCACATCGGCAGCGAAATGCACCTTCGCTCCGAGCAGATCGCGTACTTCGCGGCTGGCGATCGTTCGGTGGGGTGCGTATCGCTTGCACTGGATCACCATGGTCCGGCCGTCTGGCAGTCGGCCGAGTACATCGGCTCCGTTGTCTCCGGTTCCGCCGACTGTGCGTACCTGTGTGCAGCCGTCACGGCGGCACAACTCTGCGACCACTTCCTCGAACTGAGTTCCAGACAGTGTGTCGATCACCGCCAACGTCCGCTGTCCTGCTGCGATCTGCTCCTGCCGTCTCCAAGCGGCGTCCTTGCTGCGCAGCAGCCTGTCGGTGTGCCATAGCCGCCACGCCATCCAGCCGGCTCCCACGACGACAAGGATTGAGCCGATATACAGCCAGATCACGGGGCGCAGCAGGGCCAGCAGGACCAGTGCGGCGATCGCGCCTGCTGCCGCCTTGTACCGGGCGTTGCGGAGTCTGCGGGCAGTTCTGCTGTTGCGTTTGGCCGCCATGTACGCTCCCTCGTGCGCCGGGCCGGTATCAGTTCCTCCCTTCTGTGCAGTGTGGGCATGCCGAGCAGCTCCGCCAGGGCGCTGTTCAGGCCATTGGCTTGAACCTCCCGTCCCATGCTGGCGCCGGACGTCATCCGGTCCCCGTTCGAGGAGGTGGGCTCGCCTGCTTACAGGCCGAGTTCAGCCAGTGCTGCCTGCTTGTGCTGGTTGAGGCCGGAGCGACGGCGGCGCAGGTTGCTCAGCCACTGGCCCAGGCGCACGGGGTCGCCTTCGATCTTCTCGATGTGGCGCTGGGGGACGTTGAGATGGCCTTCTCGCGCGCGGAATGCCTGTGCGGCGGCCAGCCCGCGCTGGAAGGCACGCTCCCGCGTCGGCACGTCCGCCTCCCCGGCCGGGGAGGCGGACGTGCCGGGCAGGTCGACGAGTCCCAACTCCGCCAGCATGTACCTCTGTTCAGGGTGAAGGCGGTCGGATCGGGCGCGCTGGGCCTCAAGCCACCTCTCTTCTTCCGCGGCCGTCCCGTTGCGTTCCAGGCTCTGGCGGGCGGCGTGGTAGGTCCGCTGCCAGGTGATCGGCCAGGGCGGGTTCCACCGCCGGTCCAGAGCAGTGAGGGCAGCAGCACGCAGGTCGGTGAGCGTCTCGGCGCGGGTGCGCTGCGTGGCCAGCCAGCGGCCTAGGGGGAAGCCGTCATGGACTTCCTCGACGGGTGCGGCGAGGTGGCCGTGGCGGGCGACGTAGGCAGCGGCGTGAGCCAGTGCCCGGTCGAAGGCCTGCTGGCGGGGGTCCCAGATGATGCCGAGGCGCTCGAGGGCGTGGACGCGTACGGCGTCGAGGGTGCCCTTGGCGTGGAGGTGACGTTGCCAGGTGAGCCAGCGGCCCAGGGGGTAACCGGTGGGGTCTTCGTAGGTCTGGGGGACGTCGAGGTGGTGGTGGGTGTGGTGGTAGCTGCGGGATGCGGCCAGGCCGCGGCGCCATTCGGCGCTCTTGGGGGCGAGGACGCGCAGGGAGAGGGCGAGGGCGACTTCTTCGCCCTGGGTGGGGCGGTCGAAGCGGAGCCAGGCTTCGGGGTCCTCGCCGGGCATGGTGGGGCGGTTGGTGCGGGGGTCTGACAGGCGGGCGTCGAGGCGGTCATCGTGGGCGCGCAGGGCCTGGATGGTGCGCCACAGCGGGGTGTAGGCGTCGGCACCCAGAAGGTCGTCGGGGTCTTCGTCGGGGGTGAGGTAGACGGGGACGACAAGGGTGGCCTTCTTCCCGGCGCCGGGTTTTTGGCGCAGGGCACGGCCGACGGCCTGGACGGTGTCGACGGGGCTGTTTTTGGGGTCGCCGAAGACGACGGCGTCGATGTCGGGGACGTCGATGCCTTCCCCCAGGACGCGGGCGTTCGACAGGACAGCCGGGGTGTCGGGGCTGGTGTGAGAGGTGAACTCGAGGAGGAGGCGGCGGCGGACTTGGGGGGCGTGGCTGCCGCTGATCCAGTCCGCCCACAACCCCTCGGGCCGCAGTTCGGTGGGGAGGGTGGCGGCGGTGTCGGTCAAGGTGGTGGCGAAGGCGCGGGCGTCGGCGACGCGGTGGTGGAAGGTGAGGATGCGGCGTAGCCGGTGGTCGTGGATGGCGCGCAGGGCGGCGACCTGGCGGCCGGCCAGGCGCAGTCCGTCGACGCCGGCTCCAGCTCCCGTGGCAAGCCAGTCGCGCAGGTCCGTGTCGGTGACGACGGGGACGAGGATCTGGTAGTCGGCGAGCAGCCCGAGGTCGATGGCGTCGGAGAGGTTGAGGTGGTAGGCGACGGGACCGAAGAGGTCTTCGTCGTCCATGGAGGCCACTGCCTCTGCTCCGTCGCCGTCCGAGGTGTCGTCGGGGTCCCAGATGCGGGGGGTGGCGGTCAGGTAGAGGCGGCGGGCGGCAGGGATCTGGTCGTCGTGGTGGACGGTGGCCCATGCCTTGCCGAGACGGCCGGCCGTGCGGTGCGCCTCGTCGATGACGATCAGGTCCCAGGGGGGCAGTTGGTGGTCGCGGTGCGCGGTGACCACTGCAGTCAGGGAGGCGTAGGTGGCGTAGACGGTTACCGAGCCTGGTCCCGTCTTGCGGATGTGGGCGGCCAGTTCACCGGGGTCGGTGGTCATGGGTACGTCGGCACCGACTGGTTCGTGGTCGAGTGCCTGGCGCGCGGAGCAGACCGCGATGGCGGTGCCTTTACGCCCGGCCAGCCGCCAGGAGCGGATGGTCTGGGACAGCAGGTCCAGTGTCGGCAGCAGCACGAGGACACGGCCGCGTGGTGCGGTGCGGGCGGCGGTGCGGGCGGCGATCAGGGTCTTGCCGGTGCCGCAGGCGGCGATCACGCTCGTGCGGGGGTGCTGGGTCAGGTTCCGGGTGGCTGCGGCGACCGCGTCCCTCTGGTGGGGGCGCAGCGTCAGCTCTGTGGGTGCCATGGGCAGTGGGCGGCTTCCAGAAGGGGGTTGGTCAGGCGGCGGGGATGCGGTGCTCGGAGAGGTGTTCGAGGACGTGCTGGTGGGCTTCCCAGCCGTCGGGGAACTTGGCGGGGACATCAAGCGGGACGGGGTCGTTGGAGGGGTGGCGGTCGAGGAGGTCGGTGATGCCAGCGCGGGCGACCATGATGCAGGCGTGGCGGTGGCGTGAGGCCAGCACGCACAGGCGACCGGCTTCCAGGTGGAAGGCGGAGGCGTCACGGCGGCCGGAGAGCGGGTGCAGGACGATGGTGACGGCGAATTCGCGGCCCTGCAGGCGGTTGGCGGTGTCGGCGCGTACTCCTCGGGTGTGGGGGGTGTGGTTGAGGAACTGCTGGATGTGGCGGGCCTGTTCGCGGTGCGCGGTGCCGATGGCGATGTCGGCGGGCTGGAGGCGGCGTCCGTCGGGGTGTTTCTCGCAGACGGCATCGGCTCCGCGGGTCAGGAGGCGGGAGGCCAGGGCGACGGCGGCGTGGGCGGCCTCGGCGTCGATGCGTGCGGTGTGCCGGGGCGGGAGTTCGTGCAGGGCCCAGCCGGTGCGGGCGGCTTCC
The DNA here is from genome assembly GCF_036108815.1 of Streptomyces sp. NBC_00353. Lineage (NCBI taxonomy): Bacteria > Bacillati > Actinomycetota > Actinomycetes > Kitasatosporales > Streptomycetaceae > Streptomyces > Streptomyces sp. NBC_00353. The sequence continues at coordinate 13,645 of NZ_CP107985.1, forward strand.
TCGACGGTGGCGTCGCAGGGGTCGTGCAGGCCTTGGGTGGTGAGGGTGAGGGTGCGGGTGGCGGGCGCTGTGCCAGGGTGGAAGGGGGTGAAGGGGTAGAAGGCGCGGGAGACGAGGCTGGCTGCTGAGGGGGGAAGGCGCCAGGAGACGGGCAGGGTGTGGATGGTGGTGTCGTTGTGGTTCGTCAGGACGGTGACGGCGTTGTTCATGGGGTCGTGGGGCAGCCCGGTCCACCGGGGAGTGCTGACGATGGAGAACGGGTCGAGCTGTCCGGGGTCGCCCACGAGGAGGGCACGGTCGAAGAGTTTGGCGATCAGCAGGAGGGCGTCGGAGCGCATCTGGTAGGCCTCGTCGATGATGGCCCACTGCCATCGGGGTCCGTCGACGTAGGCCCATTTCATGGCGGTTGCGATGATCACGTCGCAGGAGAGGACGTCTTTGATGTCCTTGCTGATGATGGTGTCGGTCAGGGCCAGGATTTCTTCGGGTGCCTCGTAGGTGCCTCCGGTGAGGCGTCCCACGCGCAGCCGGGGGGCTGCGGGGTCGGCGAGGCTGATCAGGAGGTCATCGACCTGGTGGTTGGTCTGGGCGACGATGATGCATCGTTCACCGGCGGCGGCGAGGGTGCGGGCGGCGCGTACGACGAGGGTTGACTTCCCGGCGCCCGGGGGCGAGTCGACGACCAGAGGCTGGTCGGTGCCGGCGGTGAGTGCGGTGAGGATGCTGGCGACGGCGGCGTTGGCCAGTTCCGCGGGCGGGATCGAGGGCTGGGTCATGACGGGGGTTCCTCGGTCTTCTCCAGGCCGGCGGCAGGGTGGTTGTGCTGGGGGCCACCGTGGGTCCAGGGGGTGTTCTCGCGGCTGGGGAACGGGGGCCGGCTGAAGAATTCGGGGGCGAAGGTGAGCTCGAGCGTGTCTCCGACGTCGGGGACGGAGTCGGTTCTGGGTTTGTTCACGGTGCCGGTGAGGGTGGTGACCTCCAGCAGGAGATCCGTTCCCCGGCTGTGGGGCGTGATGGCGCGCACGGCCAGGTGTACGCGGGGGTTGCGGGGCCCGGCGAGCAGGTGTCCGACGTCCAGGCGTACCGGGTCGGTGGTGTGCAGGGTCAGGCGCGGGCGCAGTTTGGGGCTTCTGGCGCCGGGGACGGTGTGGTGGGCGTCGACGTCGGTGACGGTGCCGGTGAGGGCTTCTCCGGTGGTGCGCCGTTCGGCCATGAAGAAGGGGTCTTCCAGGGCGCGGTGGGCGTCGAAGGCGCCTTGGGCCAGTTCCATGCGGGCGAGTCGGCGGGCGGCGGAGACGGGGTCGTCCTTGCGGGGCTGAGGGCGTCCGTCTTCGGCGAGGTAGGTGCTGTAGGCAGTGAAGCGGTCGCGGTCGGCGGCCCAGCGGCGCTGGGCGTCCTGGGTGAGGGGTGAGGTGCGCAGCAGGCCGAGGGCGTGCCAGGCGTCGTCCCAGGTGGGCTTGAGGTAATCGTGGAGGAGGGTGTGCAGCCGGTCGGTGAGCCGGAGTATCGCGGCGGTGTTGCCCTCTTTGACGGCGGTGTCGTAGGCCGTCAGCAGGGGGTCGAGTTCGAAGCTGTCGAAGGAGGGGTCGGCGGCTGGGCCGGCGGGTCGGTGCAGTCGGCCGTCGGGGCCGGGCGCTTGGGGGTTTTCGGCCTCTAGGGCGGCGCGCAGGCCCGTGGTTCCGGGGGGTGGGTCGATCCAGGCGAGGAGGGCGGCCAGGTGCTCGTCCTCCAGGCGGCTCTGGCCGGTGATCCAGCGGGTGGCGAGCAGGTCGGTCAGGGCCAGCAGGAAGGCGGAGCCGGGATGTTCGGCGTGGTCGGCGAAGAAGGTGAGCCACTGGCCGAGGCGGCTGACGCTGCGGGCCGGATCGGTTCCCTCGGGCGTGTCCGTGAAGCGCAGGGCGCGGCCGAGCCGCTGGACGTAGGGGATCGACTTGCGGTTGGCGACCAGGAGTTGAGGGGCATGGGTGTGACGTTCGCGAGAGGGCTTCTTGCCTTTCGCGGGCAGGTGTTCGGTGTTCTGGAAGCTGTTGATGTAGGTGAGGACGTGGTCGGCCAGTTCTTCCCGGAACGCGGTGGGCCGCCCGCCTGGCGGGGCGACGAGGAGGCGGGGATGGCCCGGATCGCTGCCGAGCATGACGGCCAGCGGGGTCGCTTCGGTGCCGGAGCGGTTGAGCGGCAGGAAGATCAGCGGCTGGTCGGTGAGGTGGAAGTGGCCGATCATACTGGCGTCCTGCACCGTTTCGGTCTCGGCCGCCTCGAGGCGCAGCAGGGTGGAAAGCCGGCTCATGCGGACTCCCGCAGTTGGGTGCGGACGGTGTGCGCGTGCTGGAGGGCGGCGGCCAGGTCGGCTTGGTCCGGGGCGGGCTCACGGGTTCCCTCGGCGAGGCGCAGGGCGGTGCCGATGTGGTCGACGCCGCCGAGGTCGTCGCGGATGTCGCTGCCCAGGACGTCGATCAGGCCGTCGTCGCGGGCTTCGCCGCGGCAGACGTAGGCCAGGTCGCAGAAGTGGCGGCAGGCGGGGGTGTAGCGGGTGGTGGTGGCTTGCAGGGCTGCGATGAGTTCTTTGGGGTCGCGGGTGGGCCGTTCGTCCTGGTCGAGGGCGAGGTCGAAGGTGGTGCGGTCGGGCAGCGCGTCGAGGAGCGGCTCGATGCGGGTGAGCCGGTCGAACTGGCGGGTGAGGGCGGCGATCTTCTTGCGGGCGTCGACGACCTTGGCGGTGGGCTGGCGGGTGAAGTTGCGGGGCGTGACGAGGATGACGTCGCGGGAGACCTGGTTGGGGTCGATTCCCTCCTTTTCGAGGAGTTCGCGCAGGGCGAGGATGTAGACGGCGCCCTGGGTGACGGCGGCGGCTACTTTCACCGGGCTGGCCTGGTCGTCGACGATGGCGAAGGACTTGATCTCGATGATGTGGAAGACGCCGTCGATCTGGAAGGCGACGACGTCGGGTTCGAGGAAGACGGGGTTGCCGGCGACGGTCAGCTGCAGGATGGGGTGGTCCAGCAGCGTGCGGGCGGGGCTGGTGGAACGGGCTGCTTCCAGGACGGCGTTGCGGGTGTGGGTGTAGCGGATCTGGTGGGAGGCGTCCTGGGTGCCGACGACTGCGAGGTCGGTGTGGGCGGCTTCGGGCAACGGCAGCTTCAGGACGTCGCGCAGCAGGCGCAGCAGTTCGGCGCAGCCGTCGGCCTTGACCTGCTGTTCGAAGGTGGCTCCGTTTCGGAGGGCGATGGAGGATTTGGCGAGCGGGCGGGGTTTACCGAGGTGGACAGCGATGGCGTCCTTGTCGACCCCGGCGGCGTCCAGCAAGGCCCGGCGGTTGCAGCCGGGGTTGGTGGTCAGGGCCGCAAGGGTGCGGGCGTCGTGTCCTTTGGCGGAGACGGGGCCACGCAGTGCGTCGAGCCGGTCGTCGAGCAGACTCACGATGTTTCCTTGCAGGGACGGGGCGCAGGCGGTCAGGGCACGGAGCGCAGGCGGCGGGCGGACTGGAAGGACCCTCCGAACATCAGTGCCGCGTCGTCGAGCTGGCTGCGCGCCCGGGCGGCGGCCTGGGTGCGGCTGATGGTGTCGCTTTCGGTGTGCAGGGTGAGTTCGTCCTCGGCGGCGCGGCGTAGCAGGCCCAGGTCAAGAGGTGTGCCGGCCGGGTTGGACTGCGGTATGGGGGGCTGGGCGCCGGGGATGTTCTGGGCGTAGCGCGCGAGGAGTTGGCGGGCGGGCAGCGGCAGGGTGTCGGCGTCGAGGCGTTCGGCGGCGTCCGCGATGTTCAGGGCGCTGGTGAGGAAGTGGACGCGGGCGCTGAGGGGGCCGACGATGCGCTGTTCCAGGGGCCAGGTGCTGACGGTGAGCAGGCCGCGGGCGGGCGAGAGGAGGTCGGAGGTGAGTGCCGGGCACAGGTAGTAGGGGCGGGCGCCGGGGGCGCCGCGGTATGAGCGCTCCTCGTCGCGGCGCAGGCTGGTCAATCGCGAGGGGGCCAATCCGCCGGTGAAGAAGGCTTCGTGGACGGTGCTGATGAGTTTGGGGGCGGCAGGCACGGCGAGCAGGGTCAGGACCTGGTGGACCTGTTCGCGTGCGGGCAGCAGGGTCTGCGGCTCCGTGGGAGCGCTGCTTGCGGCCTGGTCGGGGGTGTCGTTCCCGTCGCCGTCTTCGGCCTGCGCGAACAGGGCGTCCCAGGCGCGCTGGGTGCGTCGCAGGTCGTCGCGGAGCTGTTTGATCTGATCGTTGTCACGGGCCAGTTGGGCGCGCCGCATGGCCTGCTGCAGCTGTTGCATGCGCTCTTCGAGTGCGTCCAGATGCTCGTGCATGGTAGCCACCCTACCGTATTCCAGTGTTTTCCAGTTTTCTCCTGTGATTGCTGTTGTAGAGTCGCTGACACTCGTCAACTGCCCTTGCGGCATGAGGCGTCGGGCAGTCCTGCCTGCACTGAGGAGAGCCGCTCATGAAAGCCCTGCACACATCCGACTGGCATCTGGGCCGTACGCTGCTGCAGCGCCGCTCCCGGGACGGGGAGTTCGACGCCGTCCTGGCCGAGATCACCGCCATAGCGGACACCGCCCAGCCGGACCTGATCGTGCACAGCGGCGACCTGTTCGACTCCTACCGGCCCGCGCACAAGGACGTACTTCGCGCGATGCGCTGCCTCAACGACCTTGCACGCATCGCGCCTACCGTGGTCCTGGGCGGAAACCACGACTCCCCCGAGCTGTTCAACCTGCTCAACTACGTGTCCACCACCCTGCGGCCGGACGCCGACCAGGACCGTCTGCAGTTCGTGCACAGCCGCGGCGACACAGACCCGGGCACCGTCCTCGACTTCGACAGCCGCGACGGACGCGAGCGCATCCGCCTGGCCGCCCTGCCGTATGTGCACCCCAACCGCTACCTGCACCTGTTCCCCGGCTTCGGAACCACCGAGGGCGCCTACGCGGCCGGTCTGCGTGAACTGCAGGACGGGCTGCTCGCCCTGCTGCTCAACGGCTATGACCCCGCCCGTGACGTGCTGCTGTTCACCGCCCACCAGTACGTCGCCAGCTCCGTGCCCTCCTACAGCGAGCGGATGTGGGAGGCACGCGAGCCCTACGCCACCGCTGCGGACGCCCTTCCCCAGGTCGCCTATTGCGCCCTGGGGCACATCCACAAACCCCAGCCCATCGGCAGCGGTCGGCTGCCTGCCCGCTACGCCGGCAGCCCCCTTCAGATGGACTTCGGCGAGAGCGAGGAAACCAAGAGCGTCACCGTCGTCGACGCGGCACCTGGCAGGCGCACGCTCATCACCCCACACACGCTTCACTCCGGACGGCGCCTGGCACGCTTCGACGGCACCCTCGAGGAACTCGCCGACTCAGCCGCCCAGTACACCGATGTCTACCTCAAGGCGGTCATCCGCAGCGACGAGCCCATCCCGCGGCTCGGCGCACGGGTCGCCGAACTGGTGCCGGACGCCATCGTGGTGGAGGTCGAGGAGGAATGCGCGGCCACCCGGGCCACCGTCCTGACGGGCGCCGACGCTGCCGACGACGGCCAGCTCGACGTCACCGCGGCGTTCAGCGCCTACCTCGCCGGTACCCGAACCCCCGGCCAGAGTGCCGACGAGGTCGTGTCCGCCTTCGCCAGCCTGCTGAACACGCCGGACACCGTGCTGTCCCCCTCCCCCGCCGAATCCCTGCTCGCCGAAGCCATCACCTCCCCCTGGACCAGCGCCGCATCCGGCGGAACGGAGACCGCCTCATGAAGATCCTCCGCCTGACCTTCTCTGGGGTCCGCAGCTACCCAGGCACCTGCGAGGTCGACTTCACCGGCAAGAGTCTCGTCGGCATCCTCGGCGACACCGGCGCAGGCAAGACCAGCATCCTGGAAGCCATCACCGTCGCCCTGTACGGCAGGTGCTCCTTCACCGACCAGGCGTCCCAGCTGCGCTCCGACGACTGCCCGGCCATGACCATCGACCTCGTGTTCAGCGTGGACGGCCGGGAATGGCGGGTGCACCGTGTCTTCCACACCACGCGCGGTACCCAGGCACGGCTGACGGATCCGGACAACAAGCACATCGACGGCGCACGCGCCGTCGATGCGGCCGTCCGCGCGCTCCTCGGAATCGACTACATCACCTTCAAATCGTCCGTCCTCGTACCGCAAGGGCGTTTCGGCGACCTCCTCAACGCGCGCGATGCCGAGCGCGCCCGCATCCTGAAGTCCCTCTTCGGCGTCGACGAACTGCAGCGGGTACGCCAGCTCGCCGACGAGGCCATCGGCCGTATCAAGGACCTCATCCACCAGGCACGGGAAGTAGATGCCCGGCTGCTCACCGACCCCCGAGCACAGGCCCAGGAGGCCCGGGAACGGCACGAGCGAGCCACCCTCGGTGCCACGGACCTCACCAACCGGCTGGCCGAACTGCGCTCGCGGCAGGTCGCGACTGCACAGGCATCGCAGCATGCCCGCCTCAGTGCGAACGCCGCGGCCGAACTGACCCAGCGGCGCGTGAGCGACTACGGCCGCACCATCGCCGTCATGCGGCAGGCACAGAACGAACTGCAGCAGCTGCAGGACAACAACGCCGCGGCCGAGACCGCCGCCCAGGACGGTCTTCGGGTCTTCACCGCCGAGAAGGAGGCATCTGACACGGCGGGCCTGACCTCCGACGCGCTGGCAGCAGCCGCCCAGGTCCTCAGGGACACGCCCGGCAGGCTCAGCGCCCTCACCGAGGGGCAAGCAGCACACAGGCAGTCCCTGGCCGAGCTCGCGAGCGAGGAAGAAGCCCTGGCTGTGCGCGCCGGCGGACTGCAGGACGCGGAGGAGCACATCGCCGAGCTGCATGGGAAGGCACAGGACGCCGACGAGGAAGCGGCCGCTGCCGCCGAGATCCTGCAGAAACTGACGGCCGTTGTCCGGCACGCCGGGGAAGCGGCCGGCGTGCTGGCGCAGCAGCGTGCCGACCACGCGGCCACCAGCAACAAGCTCAGCGTCCTGGTTCAGGCGCCTCCTGGCAGCGACCCGGAAAAGGCGCGGATCGCCGTGGCCACCGCGCAGAGGGCACTGGACGGCATCCGGCGGCGGGAGGCAGCCCACTCAGCGGGCGACGGTCTGGGCGCAGGAGAGGGCTGTCCCGTCTGCGACCGGCCGCTGCCCGAGGACTACCAGCCGCCGCAGCCGCAGGACGCCGACGCCCTCGCTAAGGCCCGGGCTGCGGTGGAGAAGGCCTCCACCGTGCTGAGCCGCGCAGAGCAGGAACACACCCACCACGCGCACGAGATTGAAGTGCTTCAGCGGGCCCTGGCGAAGCATGAGCAGCAGGTCGAAGAGGCGGTCGCCCGGCTGGAAGCATCCTTGCCCGCGGTGCGTGAGCAGGCGCTGGAACTCGCCTCGCTTACCGCCCACCGCCAGCCTGCGGTGTACGCCAAGGAGCTGGAGAGCACGGTCGCGTCTGCCCTCGCACGCCTGGCCGACGCTGCGCCGCCGACGGCCGATGCTCGGGAGAGCCTGACAGCCGACCTGCTGGAGGGCGCCCGCGGTCGCGTCGTTCATCTGCAGGAGGCAGCCACCGCCAGCAAGGACGAACTGGCGCGCGCAGGGGCAGAGCTGGGCGCAGAGCGTGCCTCGCTGGAAACGGCCACCCAGTCCTCGCGCAAAGCGCACGAGCAGGCGGCTAAGAGGGGCGAGAGCCTGGAGGCGGAGCAGCGCAGCCTGCTGTCGAGCTTGTCGGTGGTCCCCGAGCCCATGCGGGCCGCGCTCCCACCGTCTCCGCAACTCCCCACAGCCGGTGATCTGGAAGCCGCGGCCGAGGCCGTGCGGACGGAGCAAGGACGCCAACAAGAACTGGCCGAACGACAGGAGAAGCTGCGTCAGCGTGTGCAGTCGCTCCAGACCGAGCGGGGTGAACTGGCCGAGCGCCGGCAACGCAAGGTCACCGATCCTCTGCACGGTCTCGAGACACGGCTGCAGCGCTGGACGGACAGTGCCTGCAGCGCAGCAGCGCTGGTCGAGGAGCTCGAACGCCCTGTGCTGCCCTCGCTGGCCGCGTTGGACGATCCTGTTGCTGCGGAGGAGTGCGCCGCAGCCCTGGAGGCCGCCACCGTCCTGCTGCTGACGGCTCTGGAGGAGCACGAGACCACGGCGCGCGCGGCCAGGGCGGAGCTGACCGCGCAGCTTTCCGTGCATGCCCGCGAGGTGTCTGCCGCCTACCTCGGCACCGCGATGTTGCGGGTGACCGATGAGACGGATCCGCTGGAATCCACTCTCCTGGACAGTCTGAGCAGTCAGGCCGGCACGCTGCGCAGCGAAGCGGCGCGCGCCTTGGAGGACGCGGAGCAGGCCCTGTCCCAGATTCCCTACAAGGAGCAGCTGGCGGCCGCGCTCACCGCAGGTGATCGCCAGTTGGCCGCGTGGCGGGCGGTGAGCACCCATATGACGGACGGGAAATTCCTCGGTCATCTCACCGACCTGCGCACCCGCGCCCTCCTCGCGCACGGCAGCGAACTAGTGCAGCAGCTCTCCGGAGGGCGACTGGGATTCGCTGAGGACTTCGACATCGTCAGCCTTGCCAGCCACACCCGGCGCAGCTCTCGCACCCTCTCCGGCGGGGAAACCTTCCAGGCTTCTCTCGCTCTCTCCCTCGCCCTGGTGGAGATGCACGGGCGCAGCGGCACCCGTATGGAGAGCCTCTTCCTCGATGAGGGCTTCGGCACCCTGGACTCCGCTTCCCTCGACAGCGCCCTGCAGGTCCTGCGCACACATGTCGGCACCGACACGCTGCTGGCCGTCATCAGCCATCTGCGGCCGGTCGCCGAGACGGTGCACGACGTGCTGTGGGTAGAAAAGGACCACCGCGGCTCGCAGGCCCGCTGGCTCACCGCAGCCGAACGCGACAGTCTCGTCCGCGACGACCTGCACAATCTCACGGACCCGACGTGAGCGTGCGTCCCAGGCCGACGGGTGGCGTACCGTGTCTGACCGTGCACGATGGGGCTGTGGAGAAGGAAACGGCGTTAACCGGCGGCCGCCTTACCCCAGTGGTACGTGAGGGGAGCGCGGTGCGGACATCCATGCAGCTCTGCTCGCCGGACCCTTCCCGTACGAAGAGACGGCAGCCGGGAGGGGAGGCAGACGCTCCACCAACTCCACCAGGACGGTAACGGCGTTCCCGCTCCACACGCATCCTGCTGCGTCCACGCGCCATCTCCCCCAGCAGATGCCACAACCTCGCCCGGCCGCCGCGGTGGGCCATTTATCCCGCGGCGGCGGCAACCGCCGCAAGGACCGGAGCCGTTTCGTGTAATTGCCCCACACCCGCCTTCACTGCCTACATCGGGTCTATACGGATAGAACCTCACCACAGAAAAGCGCTGACAGGCCCAAAACGCTGCGGCTCAAAGCGAATTGCGCCGAACCCTCCCACCGACCGCCTGGGCCGTCCGTTCCACTGCAGCCCGGGCAAGACCTGAGCGGCACGTGCGATCCCAGCGGGTGCCGGCGTATCGGCTTCGATCCGCCCAGACTCATGAAGACCGACACGGGGGCATCCGACCCGATCAGTGACCGAATCCGCACCCACCGGCTCCCTGTCAGCGCCGAACGGGTCAGCCGGTGAGAGTAGCGCCAGCTGTGACGAGCGCAGCCGCCACCGTCAGTGTGGTGGCAAAAGTGACCGCAGCACGGGCGAGGGCGGCCGGGTAGCTGGCGCCGTCACGGCGGGAGAGGTATCCGGCTGCGGCCGCGGCCGTGATGGCGAGCACAAGGGCGCTCAGGGCGGTGAACAGGATCAGGGTCAAACGACGGTCCGACACGGTACGGCTTCTCCTCGATGGCAGTGGACGGCGCGCAGGTGATGCGCTGACTGCAAATCTGGCGAGCGAGGCGTTCACCGGGGTTCGGATGAACAATGATGCACACGGCCGAACACACCGTGCTGGTGGGGGAAGTGAGGGGTTTGCGGGTTGAGCACAAGGACCGAGAAAAGTGAGGGGCAGCCGCCGCTTGTCGAACTGCAGGCGCTCCTCGATCAGGGGTGTGCAAAGGCCCAGCTTGATCAGACACGACTTGCGCGGCGTGCGGGACTCGGGCGTACGACGGTGAGCCAGGCATTGCGGGGATCCGGTCAAGTGCCGTCGGCGGCCACGGTGGCGGCGCTGGCGAAGGCGTTGGGGCTGGATGCTGACAGGCTGCTTCGACTGCGTCAGCGGGCTGTTGCCGAAGCGGGGGGCGCGGGCGGGTCAGCGCCGGGCAGGGAAGCTGACGGTGTGGGCCAGGCGATTGGCGAGTGGGACCCGTACGACCTGGAAGTCCACCCTGCTGGCGCGGTAGACGGCCGGAGCGGGCCGGCGGGATCGTCGCTGTTCCAGACGCTGCCGGGGTATGTCCGACGCTCTCACGATGACGTGCTCGCGGAAGTCGTCCAGGCTGCGGCCCAGGGGCGCAGCGGCATGCTGGTTCTGGTCGGGTCGTCCTCCACTGGAAAGACCAGGGCCTGCTGGGAGGCCATCCAGCCGCTTGCCGCGCAGGGGTGGCGGCTGTGGCACCCCTTCGATCCCACCCGGGCAGAGGCCGCTCTCACCAACATCCGGCGCGTGGGACCGCGCACCGTGGTGTGGCTCAACGAGGCTCAGCACTACCTGGGCGACACTGAGTACGGCACCGACATCGCCGCTGCCGTCCGCTCGCTGCTCACCGATCCGGAAATCCGGCCGGTCTTGGTCCTGGGAACCTTGTGGCCCGAATACGACCGTGCCTACCGGACGCTGCCCCTGTGCGGGGAGCTGGACCGCTACGCCCAGGTGCGTGCGCTGCTGGCGGGACGGACTGTGCCGGTCCCCGATGCCTTCGACGAGAACGCGCAGGAGGCCGCCCGCGAACTCGCCGCAACCGGGGACCAGATGCTCGCCGCGGCGTTGGAGCGGGCCGAGGCGGAGCGTGTGACCCAGGATCTGGCCGGGGCGCCTGAGCTTCTGCACCGCTACCGCACGGCAAGCGCGCCGGCCCGCGCCGTTCTCCAAGCCTCGATGGATGCCCGCCGGCTCGGCGTCGGCCTCCACATCCCGCTGGCTTTCCTGACCGACGCTGGCACCGACTACCTCAGCGATCGTGAATACGACGAACTGCCTCCGGACTGGGCCGAGAAGGCATTGGCCGAACTCGCCGAACCCGTTCACGGCAGGCTCGCTCCCCTGCGTCGCGCCCGCCCGCGGCCCGCCCGCCGCGATCCTGGCGCTCCCCTCGGCAAGGACACCGGGCATGGCGTCGTCTACCGGCTTGCGGACTATCTCGAGCACCACGGCGGAGCGGAACGCCGCCGCCTATGCCCGCCCGCCTCCTTCTGGCAGGCTGCGCACCACCACCTCACGGGATCCCAGGACCTCGGCAGGCTCGCGCATGCAGCCGAAAGGCGGCACCGCCTCCAGTGGGCCTACCACCTCTACCAGCGTGCAGATCCCGGGTATGCGCTCATGCAGCTGGTCAGGTTCCGAAAGCGTGCGGGCCATGCGGAAGACGCGGTGAAACTGCTCAGCAATGCCGCCGCAGACGGGAACCGTGATGCCTTCTTCGAACTCGTCGGGCTTCGGCTTGGCTATAACGACCTGCACGGCGCCGAACAGCTCCTCACCGAGCCCGCGGACAGGGGCGACACACGTGCACTCATTGAACTCGCGGAGCTCCGGCTGAGGACGGACGATCAGGAGGGCGCCGAACGGCTTCTGACCAGTGCCGCCGGTGCCGGCGCCACGAGCGCCCTCGTCAGGCTCTCGGACCTACGCCGTGAAGCTGGAGACAGCGAAGGCGCCAAACGGCTCCTGACCCAGGCCGCCGACGCCGGCGATGACCTGGCCATCGAACTCATCCGCATGCAGCGCATGCACGAGGTCCGCGGAAAGGTCGACCGCCGACGTACTGCGGACGCCTCTGAGACCGCATCTGCGCTGGCCGTCCGTCAAGACAGCGCCTCTACTGACGGGCATCTCACCGAAAGCGCCGACGCAGGCCACTTCTGGGCCATCGCCGAACTCGCCCGCGCCGACTCGCAGCCGGAAACACCGAAGGCGCCGCGCAACTCTTCGCCGAAGGCGCCGCCGCCGGCGAGTCCTGGGCCGTCCTGGGACTCGCCCGCGTCCGACTCGCGGGCGGAGACATCGAAGGCGCCGCGCAACTGCTCACACAGAGAGCCATGAGCGGTGAGCCGGCCGTCTTGTTTGAAATGGCCCACATCCTGCACCAGGCCGGTAATCGGAAGGGCGCTGAACAAGCTCTTCTCCAGGCCGGCGAGGCAGGGCACCCCCAGGCACTCATCAAGCTCTTCCTCCTCTGCAAGAAGGCTGGGGACCATACACGCGCCGAAGGCATCGTCAAGCAGGCGCTTGATGCAGCGACGGCGTGGGGCGGTACCGGGAAGGACGTCTTCCAGATGTGGCCCTACGGGCTGGATCCCGACGGCACCCCCACCCCACCCTGGTGACCTCAAAGGGCATGACCGGCAGCTCAGCTGTGAGCGAGCGCCTGTCCGCGACGGCCGCGTGCGGCAGCTGGAGAGCGCGACGACGCTGCCCGTCGGCTTCGACGGTGAGATGCCCCGGGTCAGAGAGCACACGCTTCAGCAAGGCGACCGGGTGCTGTGCTACACCGACGGCATCATCCAGGAACACGTCAACAACGGGGAGCAGTTCGGCGAGGAACGCCTCATCCGCTGCGTGAACCGCCTGGGGCAGGAGCCGTCGCACGGGCTGCGGGCGGATCTGCGCCGGCTCTCCCACACACTGAAGTGGGAACGGCGCGGGCGCACCAGCGACGACGCCACCCTCTTCATGATCGAGTGGCACGGAGGCGCCGCCGACCCCCTCGCGGTCCTTGACTGAAGGCCCGCGCGTCAGGCCCGATCACGTCGTCGACGACAAGGACTCGCGGGGATCGAGGCCCGGTTCTCACTCTCGGCCCCAGGCGGCAGGGGAGGAAGTTGCCCGGAACGCTTTGCGTCCCGGGCAGCACGTGTGGGTGGCAGCCGCGAAGCTCCCAGGTCTCAGCCGTCTCAGGCCGCGGTTGTGGGGTTCGCTGATTCGGCGGTGCGGCGGTATTCGGCGTTGATGCGCTGGGCTTCTTCGAGCTGGTCTTCGAGGATGACGATGCGGCAGGCAGCCTCGATGGGGGTGCCCTGGTCGACGAGTTCCCGGGCGCGGGCGGCGATGCGCAGCTGGTAGCGGGAGTAGCGGCGGTGGCCGCCCGCGGAGCGGAGCGGGGTGATCAACCGGGCTTCTCCGATGGCCCGGAGGAAGCTCTGGGTGGTGCCGAGCATTTCGGCGGCCCGGCCCATGGTGTAGGCGGGGTAGTCGTCGTCGTCGAGACGGCCGAACGAGTCGTCTGCTGTCATTGCACCTCACTGTGTGGAACGCGTGGAGGGGCCCTGGTGCCGTACTGGCACCAGGGCCCCGAAGGAACTGCTACACCATCTGCCGGCCCTGATACTGCACCGGCCCTCTGTTTCCGCGGACCCGACCAGAATGCTGTCGGGGGTGCGGGGATCGCGGTTGCTTGACCGGAGACCACCTCACTATCGATGTCCTGCGGTACCCGGGCTCAAGACGTCCGCCCGGGCGATCCTGATGGCGCCTGGCTCCTCCGTTCTTCCCTCTGGGATCAATCACTTACCTACTGCTGGTACTGCTCTCTTGTACTGCCCAGTGGCCTGCGACAGCCGACAGTGCCACTCTTCGGCAGCCAGCCCCGTCGCCTGTCCTGCGTCTGCTCTGGCTTAGAACCCCACTGCCGAACCTCCCGGTGCGCGCGTCCGCAGCCGACGCCTTCACCGAGGTGCTGCTCACTTACTTCCCTGCTGGGTACTGGACCTGCACTTACGGGTACTGCCACTGCGTACTGCTCACGGCGGCCCCTGATCACTGCGGGCCACCCGGTCCGGTCGTCAACCCCGTCGCCGTCCTGCAACAACCCTGGCTCCGAAACTCCACCACCGCACCGTCCTACGAACTGCAACTGCGTGTACTGCTGCCCGGCAGTTCATCTCTGCCAGGCCCCGCGGTCTCTCTGGGCTACGAGAGAAACCATAACCACACCACCACCCAATGTCTACTCCAGCCGACATAGATTTTCGTGTGTTCGGCGGTGAGGTAATCCACCTCGAAACAGCGCTGGAGGGCGGGAGTAAGGCGGTCATCATCGGGTTAACGGGCCGCAAGCCGGGGCACAAGCACCGGGCAGGCAGGACCGGGCGTTGACGATCCAGAGACCAGGGTGGCCCGATGGACACGATGAGCGTCAACGTCGCAACCGCGCACTCCATGGCATCCACCGCCGGCGCACGCGAGCGCGCCCGGGATTTCCTCGAAGGTCTCGTACATCCGCTCGCAACCGAGGCTGCTGACACCGTGGTCCTGGTCGTCTCTGAACTCGTCACCAACGCCCTGCGCCCCGGCGGTGGCACCTGCGCCCTGGACCTGACCGCGCACCCGGACAGCACCGAGGTGGCCGTGCACGACCGCAGCCCGCAAGCACCGCGCATGCGCACCCCCGACCTGAACGGCGGCACCGGAGGCTTCGGCTGGCCCATGGTCAACCGCCTCGCCCGCGACACCGCCGTGACCCGCCAGGCAGCCGGCGGCAAGACCGTAAGCGCCCTCCTCGCCCGATAGCGCCGAGGCGGTACCGACCGTGCGAGTAGTAATCCGAACGCTGCTTTGGTGCTGGTCATGCTGGGGTGACGCGCGTCGGATTGTTGACGACGGCGTCGGGGTGGGGATGGGGCTCGTCCGGGCAGAGGTGAGGGCTCAGGGTGTCCCGGCGGTGCACTCTGACATACGCGTGCTCGCCCTGCGCAGGTGACCATTTTCGCACTCGCTCGATGGGAGGGTGCCGGTGTCTTACTACTCGGCGAGATTCCCGCCGTGGGCGGGTCTCATAGGAACGACGACATCATTCCGGCACCCCGCCACCAAGCCCGTTCTCCGTCTGGGGAGCGGAGTTACTTGCCTTTGGCCTCCTGAGGGCCGATGGTGTCGGATGCCGGGCAGGTCACGTCGTCGCTGGCGGGCCCCGGCGGGGTGTCGCCATGACGGGCCTGCCCGTCGCCCCGACGTCGCCTGACGGGCGCCGTTCGTCGCCCTCGGCGACAGAACGGACCCAGCGGATCGGGTCGTAGGGGGTGCCTGACTTCATCAGAGAGAAGGCGAGGCGGTGGGCTCGGTGGCCCACTGCGATGGTCGCGACCAGCGGCGGCTTGCCTTCGGAGAGCAGGCGGCGGCGGTAGGCGACGAAGTCGGCGTGGTGGAAGCCCATGCCACGGCCGAGGTCGACGATCGCGCGTCGCAGCTCGACCGATCCTTCACGGCTGATCCGGTTGCCCCGGCGGCTCTTGCCTGCGGATTCGTAGGCGATGGGGACGAGGCCGGGGCACGGTAGGCGCCGGCAGCATTCTTGAAGCGGGCCGGATCGCCGATCGCGGCTCCGTAAGCGCTGGCGGTCACGATGCCGACGCCGGGCAACGAAGTGAGGACGCACGCCGGATTGTCGGGCAGGACAGTCGACAACTCCGCGGTGGCCTTGGCGATCTCCTCCTCCAGCGCGACGAAGAATGTCACGTCGGCACCGAGTACAGCGCTGGCGGCGTTCCAGTCTGCCTCCGGCAACTTCAGGACTTCGCGCGGGGTCTCGACGACCTGCGCGGCCTTCGCCCGTGTGATCCGGGCACCCCGGCGGCGCACGAAGCGGACCAGGCCGTCGACTCCGAGGCGTCGGACGCGGTTCGGGCCGGGGAGCCCTCGATGAAATCGAAGATCGCGGTGTGGGAGGCTGCCCGGCTTGGCCAGGCAGCGGTGCCGAGCAATTCGCGCTTGATGGTCGAGAAGAACGACTCGGCGAGGGCGTTGTCCCAGCACTGGCCGGTGCGGCCGACTGAGAGGAGAACGCCGAACTCGCCTGCCAGGGCGGCGAATTGCTGGAGGCAGCAGGAGACCAGCTGCCCGTCACGATGACGCAAGGTGACCTCGCCGTGTCTGTCCACGCATGCCTGCCCTGCAGGGGATCCATCCCCGGCAGTGGAAGCCTCGCCATCCGCGAGCAGCACAGTGACCGATCGGCCAAGGGTCTGTCGCCGACTGTAGCCAAGTAGCTCTTGGGCCGCGTGATTCCACGCCTGGATCACGCCCCGATTGTCCACGGCGATACGTGGCATTTCTATGGGAGAAGCGCTATCTGGCTGGTGGGCGATGGCATGTACTGCGCCCATGGGATCACCCTTTCATTGTTCACCTGCAGATTCACGCCCCCGTCCGGGAGCAGTGACCTCTATGTACGTCGTTGACCAGCCGCGACCCGATAGGACGGACGAGCCATTCCGACGGCTGCCGGATCGGGACTGGGCGAAGGTGATGGCCGAGCGTCTCGCATCAGCGACTTTTGTCCGCGGCCTTTAAGCGCCGCCGAAACGTGCACCTGCATTCGGTCACGGACAGCGACACACCAACCGCGGTGGCAACGACAACCCGCGTCATCAGCGCTCCCGGGGCCGGCAAAAATCGTTCTCCTCCAGCAGTACACGACGCCCTCACCCCACCGCAGCCGGGGGAAGAGTGCCGGTCTCCCTAGGGTCGACAGCCCCAGCCTCGTGGGATGGCGGGATCGGACACACCTGATTGCCACGCAAAGGGGGCGCCGACCTGCGCACGCACGCTCGGTATCCACGCCAGGAAGACGTGCGGGTCCGCTGGTTAGCGCACGGTGCCGGAGTCGAACGACCACCACCACGGGCGGACGAAACGGACTATTCGGGTAGGGTCGGAGTCTGGCGTCCAAGGGTGAATGGAGGGCCCGACCTGATCGGTCGTACCGGCGATGCGGTACGCACGCAGTGTGCCGGGCGACGGCGTGGCACCCAGCAGCAGGGAATCCGATGATAGATGGGTTGTCTCTCACGTCGGCGAGGGTTCCATGGCTGCTCGCGGGGCTTTCCCTGGTAGCCGGAATAGTCCTGAACCTCGTTGCGCCCTGGCCGTATCTGGGCCTCCCTCTGCTGGCAGCCGCACCTCTGGTCGCCGGCGCCATGCTGTCTTTCCGCGCTGCCACCTCGGTCGCCTGCGTGACGTGTGCAGTGACGGTGGGCATGGACATCTATCACGGACGCGAGGCTGTGGCACTGTACGTCGATCTGGCCGTGGTGGGCGTGATCGGAGCGCTGGCCCTGGCGGTCAATCGGCTCATTGCGCGACAGGGGCAAAATCTTGCCATGGCCAGGAATGTCGCGGAGGCCGTGCAGCGGGCCGTGCTGCCGGATCCGCCGACGGGCGTCGGCCCGCTCGCCGTGGCCGCGGGCTATACGGCGGCCCAGGCGGAGGCGCGGATCGGGGGCGACCTGTTTGCGGTCCAGGACACCCCGTACGGAGTACGCATGATCATAGGCGACGTGCGGGGCAAGGGGGTCCAGGCCGTTGCGGCAGTGTCGGTCGCAATCGGAGCATTTCGCAAGGAGGCCGAGTACACGCCGACCCTGGACGAGCTGGCGCAGCGCCTCGATGATGCTCTGGCCAGCGAGGCCGACCGGACGGCCGAGGAAATGCCGGGCGAGGACTTCACCACCGCTCTGCTGGCCGAGGTCTCCCCCGACGGCGAGGTGCTGACCCTGCTCAACCGTGGGCACCCGGCGCCGTACCTGGTCCACAGGGGGGAGCTGGTACGACTCGACGCCACGGTCCGGCAGCTGCCCTTGGGGATGGACCTTGGCGCAGTGGCCGCAGATGGTGATAGCGCCCCGGTCGACTCGGTGCCTCTGCCCCCCGGCGCTTCGCTGCTGCTGATCACCGACGGCATCACCGAGGCCCGGGACCAGTGCGGCACGTTCTACGACCCGGCCCGATCGCGACTGAGGGGCAGGCAGTACGCGGACCCGGGATCTCTTGTCGATGCGCTGACCGAGGACGTCAACCGGTGGACAGGGGGTGGCCATCAGGACGACATGGCCATCCTGGCCGTGACCCGGCGGCAGCCGGATCCCCCGATGCCTGATCACGCACCTCCGCACTCCCGGCCGGGGGGCCACGCGGTTCAAGAGCAACGGCTGATGTAGGCATGCGCGAGCTGAATGCCCGGCACCGTCTGCTGCTCCTTACGAGCTGGTGCGTGATTGCGGGTGAGGTGTTCTTGCTGGTGGGTGGCATGATCCGGATGTGGCGATCATGCTCAGTGGGACGGTTCTTGCGCATCAGGTGTTCACGGGGGTCTCTCGTGGGCATCTCGCCTCTCTGGTTGAGGAGTTGGCTGGTCCGTGGCAGGCCGTGGTCGAGGGGCGTTGTCACGAAGCTCGTGGCGGGGCCAGGAAGCGCGAGGCCGGAGCCGGTGTCCGGCATCGGCTGGTGTTCGTCGACCGGCTCGTGGCCACGTTGATTCACTTGCGGCACGATTTGCCGCATGCGGCGTTGGGGCTGTTGTTCCGCGTCGACCGCTCCACCATCACCCGTGCGATCGGCGAGATACGAGGGCTGCTGGCCGAGCGGGGATGCGCGGTCCCCGACCGGCCCGGCCTGCGGCTGCGGACCCTGGCGGATGTGTTCGCATACGCCCAGGCCGAAGGTGTTGAGCTGCGGTTGGACGCCACGAAGTCCAGGTCCGCCGGCCCCCGGCCGGCCGGGGTGGGCGCCGTGCGTTCGTGTCAGGCAAGAAGAAACAGAACACGATGAAAGCCACCGTCGTCGCCGACCATCAGGGCCGCATGCTCTGGACCGACGCCCTGCAACCAGGGCGGATGCATGACGCGACCGCCGCACGCAACGAAGGCATCAGTACCTGTTTCCAGCACTTTCGCGACGTGGAGGTCCTCCTGGACGACGGCTACCTCGGGCTCCGTCGCGATCATCCCGGCCAAGCGGTGACTCCGCCCAGGAAGGGAAACAAGATCAGCCCGCCCGAGGTCCTCGAAGCCCGCCTACGAGCCAGACACCGGCACTCCTCAAAGCGCATTACCGTCGAACACACCCTCGCCGATCACAAACGCTGGAAGCAACTGGTCCGCTGGACCCACCGCCGGGAGAACCTGCCCTCCACCTACCGGGCCATCGCCGGCCTCGTCTCCGACCGCAACACCACCGGCTGACACAAACCCCCAGCTCAGGCCCCCACGTCTCCAACGCAATCACGCACCAGCTCGTAAGCCGATGCCGCGCTCAGACCGACACGCTTGAAGTGCGCACTCTGTGCTCCTGTGGGGGGAGTGTCATGAATCAGGTGTGTGCTTCCCCGAAGGAGTCACCTGATGAGTACGACGACGGATCACCTGATCGAGGCCGCTGACGGTGTGTCGCTTGCCGTGGCTGGTGAGAGCATCGAGGGTGCCGACGTGAAGTCGATGCCGGTATCCGAGAATGGTCTGTCCAGCGAGCTGCTGGAGGAGCTGGCCGCGCTGGCGGCCGAGAAGGTGCGCCTAGGAGGGCTGCGGTTGATGGGCGAGGGCGGGCTGCTGCCCGAGCTGGCCCAGCATCTGATGCAGGCCGCCCTGGAGGCCGAGATGGATGTGCATCTCGCGGCGGAGGCCGGGCGGGCCGGCGGCCGCGGTTCACGCTCGGGCGGCAACATGCGTAACGGCTACCGGGCCAAGAAAGTCATGACGGAGGTCGGCACGGTGACCGTGCAGGTCCCCCGGGACCGCCTGGGCACCTTCACCCCACGGTTGTTGCCCAAGTACGCCCGCCGGACGGGTGCGCTGGACGAGATGGTCCTGTCGCTGACCGCGAAGGGCCTGACCTCCGGCGAGATCGTCGCCCATCTCTCCGAGGTGTACGGGATGACGACCACAAAAGAGACCGTCTCCACCATCACCGACAAAGCTCTGGAGTCGATGGCGGAATGGCGCACCCGCCCGCTCGACGCGGTCTATCCGGTGGTCTTCATCGACGCGATCCACGTCCGTATCCGCGACGGGCACGTCGCGAACCGACCCGTCTATGTGGCCATCGCGGTCACCGCCGACGGCTACCGGGAGATCCTGGGACTGTGGGCCGGCGACGGCGGCGAGGGCGCCAAGTACTGGCAGACCGTCCTGACCGAGATCAAGAACAGGGGCGTCCGCGATGTGTTGATGCTGGTCTGCGACGGCCTCTCCGCCCTGCCCGACGCGGTGAACACCGTCTGGCCGCAGACCGTGGTGCAAACCTGCATCGTCCACCTCATCCGCGGCAGCCTGCGCTACGCGTCCCGCCGCGACTGGGCCGACGTCGCCCGCGACCTCAAGCCCGTCTACACGGCCGTCAACGAGGAGCAGGCCCGGCAGCGACTGGCCGACTTCGACGGCACATGGGGCAAGAAGTACCCGTCGATCACCGGGATCTGGGAACGGTCCTGGAGCGAATTCGTTCCCTTCCTCGGCCTCCC
Source organism: Streptomyces sp. NBC_00353 (assembly GCF_036108815.1). Taxonomy (NCBI): domain Bacteria; kingdom Bacillati; phylum Actinomycetota; class Actinomycetes; order Kitasatosporales; family Streptomycetaceae; genus Streptomyces; species Streptomyces sp. NBC_00353. Next base: position 33,982 of record NZ_CP107985.1, read on the forward strand.
GGACGCCATCCGCCAGGTCGTCTACACCACCAACGCCATCGAGTCGCTGAACGCCCGATACCGACGCGCGGCCCAAGCTTGCGGACACTTCCCCAACGAGACCGCCGCCCTCAAGCGCCTCTACCTGGCCACCCTCGCCCTCGACCCCACCGGACGCGGCCGCCAGCGCTGGAACAACCGCTGGAAGAGCGCGCTGAACGAGTTCGACCTCCTCTTCGACGGCCGCCTCACCGCCGGACGGGTGTAGACCAATCAGCCCACCGAAGAACCTGTAGGCCAATCAGACGAATCACACCTCATTCCTGATAGACCCCCTGTGGGACCTATAGGACCTCACGAGGAGCAGCAGGTCACAGGTGCAAGGGCCTGCGGGATTTGCCTGCCATGGCTGCCGAGACTCGCGCCGGTAGCGTTGTTCGTGCGCCTGAGCAGGATGAGGATGCCGCGATCCTGCGGAGCGGCTTGTTCACGGTCGGACCACCTGGGTCATTTCGGTGTCCGGGGACGGTGCGGGTGCAGGCGCGGGCCGGCGGGCGGTGTCACTGATTCTGATCAGGATGCCGATGAGGGCCCAGTTGGCGATGACGGACGAACCGCCTGCTGCGAGGAACGGCATCGTCATACCGGTCAGCGGGATGAGACCCATGACACCGCCGGCGACGACGAACACCTGGATGGCGAAGGAACCGGACAGGCCGATCGCCAGCAGCTTGCCGAAGGGGTCGCGGGCGGCGAGCGCCGTCCGGACCCCGCGCTCGACGACCAGGCCGTAGACGAGCAGGACCGCCATCATTCCGGCGAGACCGAGCTCCTCTCCGACGGTGGCGAGGATGAAGTCGGAGTTGGCGGCGAAACCGATCAGGTCCGAATTGCCCTGACCGAGACCAGCGCCGAGGGTCCCGCCGGATCCGAAGGCCATCAGCGACTGGGCCATCTGCTCGCTGGCCGCGAGCTTGCCCCAGCCTGCGAACGGGTCTAGCCAGGCGGTGACACGGTCCTGCACGTGAGGTTCGAAGGTGGCCACGCCTACGGCGCCCGCCCCCGACATCAGCAGACCGAAAACGATCCAGCTGGTCCGTTCGGTGGCGACGTACAGCATGACGACGAACATGCCGAAGAAGAGCAGTGATGATCCGAGGTCGGTCTCGAAGACCAGGATGAGGATCGAGAAGGCCCAGACCATGAGGATCGGGCCGAGGTCACGGCCGCGGGGGAGGTAGAGCCCCATGAAGCGGCGGCTGGCCAGAGCCAGGGCATCGCGCTTGACCATGAGGTAGCCGGCGAAGAAGACCGCGATGATGATCTTGGCGAACTCACCCGGCTGGATCGTGCCGACGCCGGGGATCTTGATCCAGATCTTGGCACCGTTCACTGGGGTGAAGAACATCGGAAGGATCAGCAGGAGCAGTGCGACCAGCATCGAGATGTAGGTGTAGCGCTGCAGGATGCGGTGGTCCTTGAGGGCCAGCAGGACGACCACCAGCAGTGCCACGCCCGCGGCCGAGAACAGCAACTGCTTGGAGGCGGCAGCGACGAAGTTGGCGGTCTGCTGGAAGCGTTCCGACTGGTCCAGCCGCCAGATGATGGCCAGACCGAGACCGTTCAGCAAGGTCGCCAGCGGCAGCAACAGCGGGTCCGCGTACGGCGCGAACCTGCGTACGGCGATGTGCGCGACGCCACCGAGCAGGGCGAGGCCGAGCCCGTAGCCGAGCATGCCGGCGGGGAGTTCGCCGTTGAGGGCGAGGCCCACGTTGGCGTACGCGAACACCGAGATCAGGACGGCGAACGTGACCAGCGCCAGCTCGGTGTTGCGGCGGCTCGGCGCGTCGATCGTGCCGACAGTGGTGGTGGTGTTCGGGGCAACGCTCATTGTGCTGAGAGCTTTCTACGGCTTGCCGCTCACCGCACTGCGGGACCTTCCTCTGAGAGGCTAGGGCCGGGAGTGGGAGTCGCAGTCGTCTTGGTCCCCTTGGCGGGGGACTTGGCGGAAGTGCTGTCGGTGGTCTCGTTCGCCGCGCCCTGGTCCTTGGCGGCGTTGGTGTCCGCCTCGGCCGCACGGCGCTGCGGCTCCGTCTTGCAGGCGGAGGGCTGTGCTTCGAGCCCGACGACTTTCTTGCAGGCATCAGTGAGACTGTCCTCGACGACTCTAGCCTCGACCTGGTTGTGCCAGTAAAGCGAGAGGTTCCTGCAGTTTGATCTTGGGAATTCTCCTCGATCTTCGACACGGACTCAGACCAGGCCGATTTCGCCGTAAAGATGACTTTGTCGTCCTTGGTGTCCACGTAGAACTACGTCCGGCGCTACGCACAGTTCACTCGTCCCCACCGAACGGCTTGACCGAAGTTTGACCAACGACGCCGCGAGGGGCCATCCGTCCAACTTCAGCGGCAAACCCCAGGTTGTTGCGCAAGTGTCGGTTAGCGGGAGCGTGTTACACGCCGACTCGCATCTCCGCATGCACATGCAATGACACTTCGCGAAGCGGGAGCCACGGTCGGGAACGTCGCACTGGGGTAGCGGCCGCCGCACTCTTGCTGGTCCTCCCCGGTAGTCGTTGCGGACTATGCCCGAGGCCTCACTGGCCTGACCCGATCTACCAAGAGCCAGCAGCTCCAGCATCAGTCGGCCGCACACGGCCCGTTCTCCCACGCCAGATGTCTATCGGCGAGAGGGTCAGCCCCAAATCCTGGACCATCCGAGCCGAGTAAGGCGACCGATCATCTGTTTGGCCCCACCGCCCGTCAGGCAGGATCCCGTCATATGCGCACACACTCCGATGCTCGCGGGTCCTGGAGCGCTTGCGTGCCCAGACCACGTCCACGTTCATCAAGCCCTCGGAGCTGGGCGGAGGACACATGCCGCCCGGGTCGAGCAAGGCCCACCTTGCAACGGTGTTTGCTCTGACTGGTGGGCAGGTGTTACGGCCTGAGTCCTCGTCGTTTGTGGTGGCTGACGCGGGCTTGGTGTTGTCATCTGCATCGCCATGTCGACCAGTGCAGGATGTGGTCGACAGGCGGGGGGCTGCCGGTGGGTGAGGCGAATATGATCACGCGTCTGATCTCGGCGAGGCTGTGGTGGATGAGCTGGGAGTATCCGTTTCTGCTTTCTCCGCATCGAGTTCGCGGGCCCGCAGGAACCGCAGACCGGCAGCGCAATTAGCCGGCGACCTGGCCAGGTGTCGTGAACTGGGCAAGTGGACTGGTAAGCAGCGATCGGCCGGGCGGGGCGTTGACGGCGGAGCAGATGACCCGCATGCCGTCCGCATCCGTGATCCTCAACTGGGCCCGGGATGAGGCTGCCTGATGGATGGCAGCCACCTGTGGCCAGCCGACAAGCACGTTATCAACCAGTTCGGCGCCCCAGGGGCACCGTTCCAGACCTCACCACCAGTCTCGACGACCAGCGTTCAGGCCGATGCGGGGATCTTCAGGACGTTCTGATGGATCGTGTCAGTGACGGTCATGCTGGCGGAGTAGGACAGCGAAGTCACGGGTGCCGCCCGGGAGTCCGCTCGGATCAGCGTCTGCCGCCCCCACCGATAGCGCGGAGGGGTCTCTGAGCCAGGGCGAGATGGGCAGCCTCGATTGATCGGCGCGGTGTTCGGGCCGGCGTTCCCCACGCTGAGCTGCGACCGGCTCCCCGGTGCCACTCGGGCCGTAATCGACGGCTCCCATCAACGAGTGTTGCGCGTAGGTCTTCTTCCCAGTCAGGCTCTGCGACCCGTTTGTCCGGAAGGTCGCGTGCTGGCCAACTCTCGGACATTTTAATTTTGCACTATCCGTACCACCGCGAGCGGTAGCACCGTCGACGACACGGTGATCATGGGGGCAGCCGATCGTGCCACCTCGGTCGACAACACACAACAGCGCCTGGTTTAGCGCGAATTGACGAACTCGAGTGTTCTGTTCCCCACTTATTAAAAGGAGTTCCCTTTGCCAACCCCAACCCCCCGAAGATCGAAGCTGATGGCTCTCGGGTCTGCCCTCGCGATCCTGACGGTCGTCCCGCCGTCATTGGCCACCGCGTCGGCCACCGATCCCGGGACGACGACACACATGTCGGATGCCGCTGGAGCCCGTCCCGACGCGCTACGCACCGTCACTCTGATCACCGGGGACACCGTCACCGTCACCGCCGACGGTACCGAGACCAGACAGGTCAAGGGACCAGAAGGTGAAGGCATCGACTTCGAGATCAACAAGGTCGGAGAAGACACCTATGTCTATCCCGACTCCACCCTGCCGTACGTCTCCGCCGGGCTCCTCGACAAGAGTCTGTTCAATGTCACGCGGCTTCTCGCCGACGGCTACGACGACGCGCACACCAATCATCTCCCTCTGCTCGTCAGCTATACCGACAGCAGCGCCGCCCGCGCCCAGGCACTCCCCGCCGGAGTCACAAAAGTCCGCACCCTCAGCAGCATCCGGGGCGCCGCGCTGACCGAAAAGCGCGACCAAGCGGGCAACTTCTGGTCCGGGCTCACCGGCAGGACCGGTGCGCGAGGCACCGAACGCGCCATCGGCGACCCCCGGCCTTCCTTCACTCATGGCATCGCCAAGGTCTGGCTGGACGGGAAGGTCGAGGCCGCGCTGGCCGACACCACCGCGCAGATCGGCGCCCCGGAGATATGGGAAGCAGGCAACACGGGTAAGGGCATCGACGTCGCGGTGCTGGACACCGGCGTGGACTCCGGTCACCCGGACCTGGCGGACCGCATCGCCGACGCGGCCAGTTTCGTGCCCGACGAGGGCGTTTTCGACGACTACACAGGCCATGGCACGCACGTCGCCTCCACCATCGCCGGCACCGGCGCCGCCTCCGACGGCAAGGAGAAGGGCGTCGCCCCCGGCGCCACCCTCCACATCGGCAAGGTGCTCGGCACAACGTGCGATGTTCTCGGCTGCGGCGCCCACGGCAGGGAGTCGTGGATCCTGGCGGGCATGGAGTGGGCCGCCCGCGACCAGCACGCCAAGATCATCAATATGAGTCTCGGCGGCGCCCCCTCCAGCGGCGACGACCCGATGAGCCAAGCCGTCAACAGGCTCAGCGCGGAGACCGGCGCGCTCTTCGTGATCGCGGCAGGCAACAGCGGTGCCCCATACACCGTCGGCTCGCCGGGCGCCGCGGACGCCGCGCTCACCGTCGGCGCCGTGGACACCTCGGACCAGCTCGCCGACTTCTCCAGCCAGGGTCCGCGCGCAGGCGACTACGGGCTCAAGCCGGAACTCACCGCGCCGGGAGTCGATGTCCTCGCGGCACGTTCGCACCTCTCCGAGGGTGATGGCCACTACCGGACAATGAGCGGCACCTCGATGGCCGCCCCGCACGTCGCGGGAGCCGCCGCACTGCTCGCCGCAGCGCACCCGGACTGGACCGGCCAGCAACTCAAGGACGCCCTGATCAGCTCCGCCAAGGCCACCCCTCACTACACCCCTTATGAGGCTGGCGCCGGCCGCCTGGACGTCGCGGCCGCTGTGCGGGACACGGTGTTCGCGACCGGCAGCGCCTACTCCGGCTACCACCTCTGGCCGCACCAGCCCGGCGAGAAGGGCGACAAGGCGGTGACCTACACCAACATCGCCGACGCCCCGGTCACACTCAATCTGGTCATCAACGCCCCTGATGCACCCCAGAATCTGTTCACCCTGTCCGCCACGCAGGTCACCGTGCCCGCGCACGGCACCAGCGAGGTCACGCTCACGGCCGACCTGGACCATGCCCCCCTGGACAGCCACTTCAGCGGCGTGATCAATGCCTTCGGCGCCGACGGGAAGGTTGTCGCCCACACCCTCATCGGGGTCGGCAAGGAGGCCGAGCGCTACAACCTCTCGGTCACCGCCAAGGACCGCGCCGGCAAGCCGCTCTCCGGGCAGCTCACCGTGGCGGGAAGCAATATTTTCCACCAGTACGAGCTCGATGAGTCAGGCACGGTTGCCGTGCGGATGCCGGTCGGCACGTACGCCGTGTGGCTCAAGGCCGACGTGCAGGGCACGCACGGTCCGCGCTCCCTGGGCAAAGCCATGCTGAGCGCTCCTGAGATCATCTTGGACCGGGATCGCCAGGTGATGCTGGATGCCTCGGCGGCCCGTCAGGTCAAGGCCATCGTCCCGAAGGAGACAACCGACTCCGAGGTTCGCATGGACATCTACCGAGCCTTCGATTCCGACCACTTCACATCGGGCACCCTTGACCCCTCCACGCCCGGGTACGACAGCATGTGGGTGCTGCCTACCGGCAAGAAGGTCACCAAGGGGGACTTCGCCTTCGGCGTGCGCTGGCGCAAGGAGGAGCCCGCACTGACGGTGGTCTCCGGCAACCGGAGCTTCGACGACCTCAGGGTCCAGCGGGGCGAGGTGCCGCTTCCCGATGGACGGATGACCCTCGACACGATCTTTGCCGGGCAGGGCGCCGCGGCTGACTACGCCGGGCTCCAAGCTCAGGGCAAGATCGTCGTGGTTCGCCGCAACGACACGGTGACGCTGGGGGAACAGGCGGCCGCTGCCGCCCAGGCAGGTGCCCGGCTGCTGCTGGTCGTCAACGACGGAGTGGGCCGACTGCAACCCTGGCCCACCGCCGTGCAGTCCTTCGCCTCCCCGCCGCCAGTCACAGTGGCCACCCTCACCCAGGACGAGGGCGAGGAGCTGATCGCCCGGATCCGTCACGGTAGGACCCCGCTGGCCTTGGGCTCCAGCCGCATCACGGACTACCTCTACGACCTTGTCCGTCACTACGAAGGCGCGGTGCCCGCCGACCCGACCTACCGGCCGGAGAAGGACGACCTGGCCCGCGTTGACGTCTCCTTCCGCAATCACCGGCCAGACCGGGCGTCCGACTACCGCTCGGACATCTGGCAGGGAATCGCGATAGGCGCATCTTTCCTTCACGAGGCTCCCGCCCAGGGTGATCGCACGGACTGGGTCTCTGCCGACTCGGACGTCCAGTGGGTGGAGCGGGCCCAGATCCCCGGTGAGGTCCAGGAGTCCTCCGCGACGCTCCGCTACAAGGCCGGCAGCACCAGCAGCCTCCATTGGTTCGGCCCGATCCAGCGCCCGCGCCTCGACAATCAGACAGGGGTGCAGCGGCGGACCGACGATGAGATCTACGCCAATGTCCCGGGCTGGGGCGACTCCGGTGGCGGTCACGTGGGCACCACTCTTGGCAACCCGGGAGTCAACAATCTGGTGACGCTGTACCAGGGAGACACAACCCTGGGCCAGTACTACTCCGACTGGATCGCGGTCGCGGGACTCGACCCGAAGCGTCTTCCCTACCGGCTGGTCTCGGAGAACTCCCGGGGCTTTTGGGCGAACCCGTACTCCACCAGCACGCGAACCGAGTGGGGTTTCACTTCGGCGGCCGGTGAGCCCGGCACGACGGCGGTCTTGCCGTTGATCCAGCTCGACTACAAGGTCGACACCGACACCTCGGGCAAGGCACGCCGGAACGCCGAACTCGTGGTCACCCCCTCCCATCTCCCCGGAGGGCCGAGCTCCAAGGCCATCGGCGCCCTCACACTCGACATCTCCTACGACGACGGCGCCACCTGGCAGAAGGCATCCCTCACCCACCGTGGCGACGGCTGGGAGACCACGCTCCACGCTCCTGCCAGAACCGCGTACGCCACCCTGCGCACCTCTGCACATGACCGCCAGGGCAACAGCGTGACCCAGAGCATCACCCGGGCCTTCGGGCTGAAGTAGCCACTCTCAAGCTCGTCACCTGGGCGGGACTGCACACCGCGGCCCGCCCGGGTGTCGAGCCTGGATCCGGGCGGGGCCCAAGCGTTAACCCGAATTCCGCCGGGGCGCGCCCGCCGTCACACCGCGGCACCCACGTGAGTGCGGCAGCGCGCCACTCCCCCGCCCGGTGAAGGGCACTCAGGCCGAACAACAAGGTCTCCAAGGGGACATGACGGGATCGTCACATGCGCGGTGCCCAGAACTCGACTGGTCGCCGTACACCCTGACTTCGACGACCACCAAGACGCCCGGCGCGCCATCCGCCGCGCGTACGGCCCCAGTTCCTCGGCGCACACGACGAATGAACCCTCGCCGCCGCCCGGATCGAGGAACCATGACGGGTCACCGAGCCGACCGCCGCACCAGCACAACGCATGGCCGCGCGCCCTCGCGAAAAAGAGCGCCGCGCGGACATGGCACATCCAACCGGGCAACTGGGCGGCGCATTGCAACCTCGGGTACGACGAGCTGGACACCCCAGCGCAACATGACCGGATCTGGCTGCGCGAACAGCCTGGGCGACCTCCGCAAGGCGGGATTGGTTCAGGCCAAGAGGGGCATAGGAGCTGGCTTGATCTTGACTCGGGAGCCCGAAGAGACTTCCCTGCTAGGGGTCTACCTCGCCGTGGAGGGCGGGGGCCCGTTCGGGATGCACCACACTCCGCCAAACCCCGACTGCCCGATCGGTTTCGGAATCCGGCCGGCCCTGCAGCAGGTGTACAGCGGACTGGAGGAGCAGATGCAGCAAGAGCTGGCTCGTACCACGATCGCCGACATGCTGCGGGATGTCCTCGCTCAGCAGAGATAGAAGCCCTACTCTGGCCAAACTCCCAACTTCCGTGACGCCCGTCGGTTCGGCTAATTCTCGGATCGGCGCACCGGACCTGATCACCTTCGGGCTCAGAAGTCCTTCAGGAGTGCCTGGCAGGCCGAATGAGCAATCCAGGTCTGGGCGCGATCAAACGGCCAGGCGCGTTCCCCAACGAGCGTGATCCACGCATGCGGACCGAGGTAGAACAAGAGTAGGTCGATGGCCTTCGCGCGACTGACCTCGGCACGGAGTGCGTCGAGCGCAACGAGCCGATCGGCCACGCGCGTCAGGGCTTGGACGTAGTCGTCCGCCCCCCGGTCAAGAACCGCCTTGACGGCGGGTTCCCCGGGCGGGTTTCGATAGAAGAGCCCATACACGAGCTCCCAGTGGCGTTCGTGCGTAAGCCGGGTGCCCTCGGCGGTCAACTCGATCACGGTACGTGGGTTGTCGCTGGCCTCAACTGCGGCAAGGGTGCTGGCAATAGCCGGGTCCGTGAGAGCCGGTTTTAGCAGGGCCGTCAGGATGCCCGGCTTGTTGCCCACGCTGCTGTACACGGTTGGCACGGCGACCTTTCCTGCCTCCGCGATCTCCCCGATGGTGACCCCGGCGTACCCGCGGGCCAGAAAGAGTGCGTGTGCGCTGCTCAGGATGGCTTCACGCGTGGCGGCTGCCGAGTTGGCGCGGCGGGGTGAGTTGTACTTCCGGGTGGTGGTCACCGGCGCATTCTACCTCTTCTACAGTAGGTGACCATATTGACAAGGCACCTATCTAATGAATATTGTCCCCTACATGACGATAGATTCCCTCAACGAGTCCACGGCGGTCATCGAGACCCGGCTTGCCCACGGGGTCCACCGCGTGGCTACCACCCTGCTGGCCGAGGCGGCCGTTCGCCCCTCGGTACCGCTCAGCGCACTGGCACAGTTGCGCGACTTCCTCGTCGTGAACCTGCGCCATCACCACGAGACCGAGGACGACGACCTGTGGCCGCGGATCGTCGCGGCAGCGCCGGCCACGGCACACGAGCTCGACGCACTGACCGAGGAGCACGAACGACTGGACGCCGCTCTCGACCGGCTGGCCGCCACAGACCTCGGCCATGGTGAGGGCGCCACGAGTGAGGGAATCCGGGCCGCGCTGCACGACGCGGCCGTCGCAGTACGTGACACGGTGCATGACCACCTGACCCATGAAGAGCCGATCCTCTTCCCCGCACTCCGCGACCACGTCAGCCCTGCGGAATGGAAGGACTTCGCGCAGCGGGTGATCTCGACCACGCCGCCCGTGGCCGGACACCTGATGGTCGGATTCCTCGATGAGGTCGGCACACCCGCGGAGGTTGAACTGGTGCTCGCGGGCCTGCCGGAGCCGGTGCGCCCGCTGCTCCCCGCCATGCGCACCCAGGCAACAGACGATCTGAAGATCCTCCGCGGGACTGGCTCATGACCTCTGCCACGGTCAGGTGGCCGGATGCGGCAGACGCGGTGATCAGGGGTGACCTCACCGTTGCGGTCGCCTATGTCACCCCGGCCGGCGGTGCCGTGGTCACCAGTGTTTCGCCAGTAGGCCTCGGAGATCGGGGGGTGGGCCGTGTCGGCTTCACCACCTCGCTCGGTTTCCCGAAGAAACTCGAGCGCATCCTGCGGGATCCGCACGTGTCGCTCGCCTACCACACGCGCGAGCACGGCTTTGCCTCAAGTAACGCCTACGTACTCGCACAGGGCGCAGCATCGGTCGACCTGCGCCCGTCACCTGAGCGCCTGGCGGAGTTGATGCGGGCCTCCGAGCCGTTCCTCGGGGAGACCAAGCGCGGGCCGGTATGGGATTGGCTGCTGCGCGAGTATCACCAGGAGCGCGTTTTCGTCGACGTCGAAATCGAGCGTGTCACCGTCTGGCCCGATCTGGCGGCCCGGGATGCGATGACCGTCACTGGCGCCACCTGGCCAGAGGCGCCAATCGAGCAGAAGCCGCCGAAGAACGGCACGGGCCCGCGTGTCGAGGTCCCCGCAGTCGCGCGCCAGATCAGCGGACTGCCGCACCGGGTGCTGGCCTACCGAGGCGCGGACGGCTTCCCTGTGATTCTCCCCGTGAGGGTCACCGGGCACGACGATGCGGGGCTGCACCTTGACGTGCCCTCCGGACTGTTGCCGCCGGGCGGGCGGCGAGCCGGGTTCCTCGCTCATGCCTTCCAGCCTCAGTGCGTCGGGCTGGGCATGCGAACGCTCACCGGCTGGCTGACCGTCACCGATGAAGGCGCCATCTACTCCCCCCATACCTCCAAGGGCCTGGCCGCGCCACCGTACAAGACCCTCCTGACGGTCTCGAATGGCCTGCTAGCCAAGTACGGGCTATGGCGTGCCCGTCGCGATGGCACGGCCGCCCGCCTACAGCGTCTCGCCGCCCCCGGCCCAGTGGACTAACTCAAGCGAGCCGGGGCTGCTTACTGAGCGGCATGGTCAGGTGGGTGCGGTTGGGCGCTGAGTGTGCCGGCGCCAAGGATGCTCGCCCGGATAAGCGTCGCCAAGAACTTCGCCGTGGCATGGCCGCGCCCTATGTTGGAGGCGCGCATTGGGTGACCGCACTTTTCCTCAGCCCAGTTGCGATCGACGATCGAAGAAGACCGTGCGAAATTTTTGACCAATCGGTCCACATTTGCTCTGCTTGGCTCGGCACAAGAAATTTGCTCCGGGTTCCTCGATGGGGCCCTTTCACCTCCCGCCCTACCAACGGCCGTGCGATCCCGGCGATTTGTGCACCGACCCCTGATCCTGGAATGCCACTCCAGGACTCCCGTTTTTGGAAAGGTCTTTGATCATGACAACACGTGAAGTTGCGGTGGAGAACATCGTCCCCGAGAAAAACATCGACGAAGTCGAGGCTCTCTGATCGACGGCGAACACGCAGTCATGCTGGGCCGGTTCACGCGCGTCGCAAAGAGCACGGGCCGAACCTACGAGATGCCCATCGCCATGTACTTCCAGGTGGCAGGCGACAAGATCGTCAAGATGCACCTCTACGAGGACACTCTCAAGGCGTCTGAGGCCTACTCCGACTGACGGCCTGTTTCATCGCCGGAGCCCCCGCTTGCCAGACACGGTGGCTCTCCTGCCGTTCATCTCACTTTCACCCCCTGCCGCATCGCTCGCCAGCGCCTGGAGCGCAGCCTTTGACCCCGTGCCGCTTGAGCACCCAGACCTGAGCGCCCAGGCGTTCGCTGCTCTCGATCCGTTCTCACAGGCGGCGCTGGACGTCGGGTTCTCGGCAACGCATGCCGCCCCCTACGTCAGCCTCACCCTTGGCGCCCGACCACCTTGAGCACATTCGCCCTGGCGGCGCGGGCGCCACGCCGCCAGTCCCCAGGCCCTGACGCCCATCACCCCGCCTTCAGGGCGATGAACTGCGGCGGCCATGGCTCACACCGCAGCGGCCGCCGCTGCTTTCCCTCTGCCTCCGACGGCTGCGTACCTCGACGCCCCCGCACCCGGAAGGCGGTCATGCGACAGGTGCCCTCATGCGACCACTCGCCGGCCTCCTCGAGCGCCAGCCACGCGCCCTGCGCTCTATCCGCGCGATTGCCGAGCAGTCGACGGTGCCTGTGGGAGGCATCACCTCTTGCGTTTCTTGACCTTGCAGTCCATATCCCCTTTAATTGACCGCGCGGTCCATAACTTCTCCAGAGAGCCGCCGCCACCCTCTTCACATGTCTACTGGCGGCGCCGCAATGGCAACGGTGCGGTTTGGTGCTCCCTGGGATACGTGTCGGGGGGCCCAGACTCGGAAGGAATTTGACATGACCACGCGTGACGTCGTTGAGCAGTTCTTCGGCCTGTTGGCCGGAGGGGACCCGGACAAGGTTGCAGAGGCCTTCGCAGAAGAAATCGACTGGTATGTCCCTGGATCGAAGTCGCTCCCTTGGACAGGGCGGCGCTCCAAGGGGGACGAAGTGGCCGACTACTTGCGGACGCTGGGGTCGAACATCCTGCCTGAGAGGAACGTCGATGAGGTCGAAGGGCTGCTCATCGATGGTGACCACGCAGTCATGCTTGGGCGGTTCACGCGTGTCGCCAGGAGTACCGGCAGGACGTACCACATGCCCATAGCAATGCACTTTCAGGTCGCAGGCGACAAAATCGTCAAGTTCTACCTCTACGAAGACACGCTGAAGGTGGCCGAGGCGTACGCCGACTGATCGGATACCCCCAAGTGGCCCCGCGCTGAGACAACCGGGCGCCTCGGAGCCTGCCGTGTGCGCGACGCACCGCGCTCCAGGCCTCAATATCTTGCGCCGCGTCAGGACTGTCTGCCTGTGGCAAGAGCATCGCGATCAGTGACAACCCGAGCCCGGCCGCATCGGCTTCCGTCTCGGGAGCGCCGTCCAGCCAAGCAGCGGGCAACACCGCGCTGCAGGTTGTCGACACCACGGCCGCCCAGGACGGCAGGACCGGTACCGGCGGCACCGTGGTCGGCGCCGCCACACAAAAGCTCCCCCCGCAGTGGGTCCAGTTGTCCGCGGTGTCCTCGCCCCCGCTCGGCTCGCCCCATCTGATCAACATCAACCAGGCGGCGCTTTATCGCTTCGACAACGACACCGCGAGCCCGTCGCAGTCCGCCTGCAACGACGACTGTGCCGCGCAGTGGCCTCCTGTGACGATCAAGCAGGGCGGCAACGTCTATCTGGCAGGAGTGAGCCCCCAGCGGATAGGGGCAATCCAACGCCAGGACGGTCGGATCCGAATTGCGGTAGGTGGTTGGCCTGTCTATCGCTACTACGCCGGTGACACCAAGCCGGGCGATCTCAACGGCCAAGGCATCGGCGGAACATGGTTCGCCGTTGGGCCCAGCGGCAAGAAAGTCACACGCTGACGTGGTCGGCACGCACAAGCCTGCCCTCGCGCCCAGGTTCTTCTCGCTTGTTGTGTATCGTCCGGCCTCGAACACACGTGGCCGTCGCCCAGATGAATACCTCGCGCGCCAGGTGTTACCAGTGGGTGCGCAGGTTCACAGCCCAGGGCGACGCGGGGCTGCCCGACCGTTCCGGCGGGCCCCGGGCACCCCCGCTCCGCGCTCCGGCCACGATCGAGGCCGGGGTGTGTGTGAGCTGCGTCAGCGCCAGGATCGGACCGGTCAGGACCGGCCGAACCTGGGGCTGCCCGAACCGACGGTCCCCCGCGTCCTCGCCAGTCACGGCCTACCCCGGCTGGCCTGCGGCCGGTCCGCAGCTACGAGCGGATGAGGCCGGGCGGCTGGTCCACGTGACATTGCTACCGCCGCAATCGTCGGCTGCCGACGGCACCCGCCCTGATCTGCTGCTCGCGGACCGCTGTGCCGGACGGCAGGCCTCCTCCCGCCCGCAGGTTTCGCCCGGGGCCCCTGGAAGCTTGGCAGCAAACCGACATCCCGGTTGCCTTACAGATCCAAAACGACGCCTTCGGTGGGTTTGGAGCAGCAGATGAGGATGTTGCCTTCGGCTGGTGGTTCGACCGGATCCGGGGAGTACTCGACGGTGCCGGCCATCAGGGCGAGTTCGCAGGTGTGGCAGACGCCGGTGCGACACGACCACTGGACGGGGACGTCGCACGCTTCGGCGAGTTCCAGCAGGGAGTCCTGATTGTTGTTCCAGGGGACAGTGAGGCCACTGCGGGCGAAGGACACGGGAGGGCCGGTGCCGGCGGAGCCTGCGGGCTGGTGGGGCTCGGGTACGGTCGAGGAATCTTTCATTCCGGGGGTGAGGGAGGGCCCGGCGCCGAAGATCTCGGTGTGCACTCGGGACGGTTCCAGCCCAGCGTCGACGAGCGCGGTGGTGAAGCCGTTCATGAAGCCCACGGGCCCGCAAAGGTAGGCGTCGGCGTCGGTCGGCAGGCCGAGACCGAAGATGCGGTCGACCGAGGGCCGGCCAGCCTCTGTGTAGTCCACGCCCTGGCGGTCGGTGTCGTTCGGTTTGCTGTAGTAGATGGTCGATCGTGCGTTCGCGAGTTCTTCGATCAGGTCGTGGCTCTCCTGAGCGAAGGGATGCTCGGTACTGTCCCGGGCTGCGTGCAGCCACCACACCTGGCGCGGGGAGTGGTCGCGCGCAAGCGCGTGAAGCATGGCCAGCACGGGTGTCACCCCCACCCCGGCCGACAGCAGCACCACAGGGTTGTCGCCCTTGGACAGGCAGAACGTTCCGCGGGGCGCAGCGGCATCAAGGCTGGCGCCGACTCGGACGTGGGTGCGCAGCCGGTTGCTGGCCGCGCCGTGCGGTTCCACTTTCACGCTGATCCGGTACGTGCCCGCGCTGGGCTCGCCGGACAACGAGTAGCTGCGGATCAGAGGCGGCACGTTCCCCTCGAGCGGGACCTTCACAGTGAGGAACTGACCGGGCAAAGCAGCGGGCAGTGGTGAACCGTCGGCTGAGGCCAGGGACAGCGAGAACACACTCCGGCTCTCGGGCTGGATGTGTGTGACGGTCAGAGGGCGGAAGCCCGGCCAGCCGGGCGGCGGGGCGCCGGCCGCCGACGTGAGCCCGGCGCTGCCCGAGGAGCAGGCCGTGTCACCGTCGGCCTGGTCCAGGAGCGTGTGCATGGAGCCCTGCCATCCTGGGCTGAGTGCCGGAATGCGCAACGCCCGCTCGACCTGAGCGCGGGTGTGTCCCGGCAGGTAGAGCACCCCGTCGATCTCCTCGACGGTCATCTCCTCCGGGCCCGTGGAGACTTTGACGATCTCCTGCCCGGCTTCTACCTCGCCCTCCTTGATCACCCGCATGTAGAAGCCCGGGCGGCGATGGGACACCATCAGCGCTGCCATCTGTGGCTCCCCCATGCGTAGACCTACCCGGTAGCACGTCACGCGCGGCTGTGTGACCTCGAAGAGCGCGTCGCCGATGCGGTACCGGTCCCCAATGCAGACCTCGTTGTCCGCAAGGCCGTCCACGGTGAAATTCTCGCCGAACTCGCCTGGTTGCAGATTCTCGCGTCCCAACTCCTTCGCCCAGTATTGGTAGGAGTCGGTCTGGTACACCAGCACGGCTCGCTGCTCGCCGCCGTGTCCGCCCAGATCTCCCTGGCCGTCCCCGTCGATGTTGAGGCGCCGCACCATCCGCGCCCCGGTGACGGTCTGCTTGTACACGCCGGTGTGCACCGTCTTCCCGTGCCAGGGCACGTCGTGGGGCATTCCGACGTTCACTGCCATCAACGTAGCCACCACGTCACCTCTCATGCGGGGCCCTCCCCCGCCAGAGAGCTCGCGCCGTCACAGAATGGAAATCTCCGCGGGTGAAGGCGTCGGCGACACGGTCGGCGTCACCTTCACCGACTAGCCGGAAGACCTCCTTCCGGCATCCGTAGGTGCCGTCGGCACCTCAAGCGAGGACACGGCCGAGAAATCCGTGGATGTACCCGCTAATGGCATCCAGGTGTGTCTCCAGGGCAAAATGCCCGGCCGGCAGCAGATGGACTTCCGCGTCCGGCAGGTCGCGCGCGAACGCCCGCGCGCCGTCTGGCCCGAAAATCTCGTCCCTCTCGCCCCAAACCGCGAGCGTCGGCACCTGGCTGGTGCGGAAGTAATCCTGCAGCTGCGGATAGCCGTCGATGTTGGTCGGGTAGTTACGGAACAGCGCCAACTGCACCTCGTCGTTGCCGGGTCGATCCAGCAAGGCCTGGTCGTGAAGCCAGTTGTCCGGACTGACCAGGCTCCTGTCGGTGGCGCCGTTCTGGTACTGCCAACGGGTGGTTTCTGCGGAGAACTTGGCCCGTGCGCCCGGCTCGGTGTCGGGCCCGGGAGCGGAGGCATAGGCGAAAAGGTCGTCCCAGAAGGGCTTGGCGAAGCCCTCCATGTAGGCGTTGCCGCTCTGCGAGACGATTGCGGTGACCTCGTAGGAGGGGTTGAGAGCCAGCCGCCACCCGATGGGCGCACCGTAGTCGTGGACGTAGACCGCGAAGCGCTTGATGTCCAGGTGGTCGAGGAGTGCGGCGGTGATACGGGCGAGATTGTCAAAGGTGTAGTCGAATTCTTCGGCCCTGGGCATGGATGACTGGCCGTAGCCAATGTGATCAGTGGCGATCACGTGGTAGCGGTCGGCCAGTGCAGGGATGAGATGGCGGAACATGTGTGAACTGGTGGGAAATCCGTGCAGGAGCAGGATGACCGGTGCGTCGTTGGGGCCGGCCTCGCGGTAGAAGACCTCTTGGCCGTCAATAGTCGCTGTGTTGTGGTGCGTAGGGAGCACGTCGACCTCCGGGAGCGCCAGAGCGCGGAATCTGCGTCAAAAATCCGTCCGCAGGTGGCCCATTCGATACGGGTGGATGGGGCGGTCGTCACCGGAGGCGGGGACTCTTTCCCCTCAGCGTCCTGCCATTTTTCGGCAGGCCGGTGCACGACGCCACCATTTCAACGCTAGCCCCGACCCCCAGTACGAGCAACGCCGCAACGACCGGATAGCAGAGTGTGATCACCGAACTGCACAGATGTATTCTCGAATGTTTCTTCATCTGCGATCCGGCGTCGTTGGCACATCCGGGCGTCCGGGGCGCCTCATCGAAAAGCTTGCGGGTCTAAGGTGGCGTGCAGGGCTACGGCCGCACTCGAACAGGGCGGTTGGCGCGAGCGAGGGAAGACAGGGCAGATGGGAATATTTCCAGTCGTCGGTGCGTCGTCTCTAGCAAACCGGTCATCGCTAACAAACCGTTGAAACGACGGCAGGGGAAGATGAGTATGAGAGGGAGCCGATCTCACCTGGCCTCTTATCACGAAGGCGAGTTGGCAGCACAGGATCTTGCAGGTTTTCGTGAGAGTGCCGACCGCTTGCGGCCGATCATCGGCGAGTCCCTTCCGCAGGGCGCGGCAGGTTTCTTGGCCGAGCTCAGATTTCTCGTAGTCGGTGCTGCCTCTCCGGATGGGCAGGTATGGGCATCCGTTCTTTACGGAGAACCGGGTTTTCTGCACGTGCTCGGTTCCCGTGATGTGTACATCGGTGCCCGGCCTACACAGGTGGACCCACTGGCGGCGGTCCTGCAGCAGCCCACGCTTGTGGGCACTCTTGCTATCGACCTTCCGAACCGTCGACGGCTCCGGATCAACGGCAGGGTGACGCCCTCACAAGACGGGCTCCGACTGTCCGTGGACCAGGCGTACGGGAATTGCCCTAAGTACATCCAGCGCAGATCACCTCAGAAAACCGGTCCGGCTCGTTCGACGCGAATGGTGTCGGAAGGCAGCGAATTGACTGCGGAACAACGCCGGGTGATCGATACCGCAGACACCTTCTTCGTCGCCTCAACCTCCACTGCAGGAGACGCCGACGCTTCCCATCGGGGCGGTAACCCCGGCTTCGTCCGCAGTCTTTCCGCGGACCGGATCCAGTGGCCGGACTACGAGGGGAACACGATGCTGATGACCTTGGGAAACCTCACCGTCAATCCGGCAGCAGGTCTGGTGTTCATCGATTGGCAGCGCGGTGCGACCGTGCAGCTGACCGGTACGGCGACAGTCAACTGGAGTGCGCACGCCGCTGCCAGATTTCCCGGCGCGGAAAGAACGGTGGAATTCAGGGTGACCAAGGTCATCCAGATCGACCACTCTGAAGACGCCTTGAGCTGGTCGGCACCGCAGTACTCACGGTTCAACCCCCCGGTGGCCCCGGCTGCTTCGGACGGCTCTTAGCGCGTTTATGCTGCTCCGTCTCCCGAGTTTCTGTGCTGTGCGGGGCGACGCACGGCACCCGTGCCGGCGAAATCGCCTCTCCGGCGTTGCCCCTTCGCGATCAGGCATAGCGCTGAGTTCGGTACGTCTCCAACAGGCGAAGCCAAACTTCGCTGGCGGTGGGGTAGCTGGGCACGACGTGCCACAGCACGGAAAGCGGCACCCGGGCGACAATGGCCGTCGTGGCGGAGTGGACGAGATCCGCGACGCCCGATCCGACGAACGTCGCGCCCACCACCGTGTCGCTCACCCGATCGATGACGAGTTTGGCGCGCCCGAGGTAGTCCTCACGCATCACGTACGTACCGGCGAGGGCAGCCATGTCGTACTCGACCGTTGCCACGTCGAGTCCTGCCGTGCGGGCCTGCCGCTCGGTCATACCTGCTGATCCGACTTCCGGGTCGGTGAACGTCACCTGCGGGTTGCCGCGATGTCCGTCGGCAGCGCCCCACGCACCGCTCTGTGCATCGGCCGTCGGCCGCCCCGTGGCACGGGAGGCAATCACCTCACCAGCGACCCGCGCTTGGTACTTGCCCATGTGAGTCAACAGCGCACGTCCGCAGACATCACCCACCGCGTACAACCAATGCCCGCTCACCGCCTGCACAGCCTGCTCGTCGTCCACCTCCAGGAAGCCGTCGTCGGAGCATCCGACCGACGACAGGCCGATGTCCTGAGTGTTCGGCGTACGGCCGGTGGCAAGCACCAACTCGTCACCAACGAGCGTGCTGCCGTCGTCCAGCCAGGCGGTTACCTCTCCGCCATGTGGCAGCCCGACTCCCGTGTCGCGCGGGTCGTCGCGTCCCACCTTGGTGATCGACCTTCCGGGAAGCAGCCGCACCCCTGCATCCCTAAGCCGGTCACCGACCATACGTCCGGCAAACGGTTCCTCTCGCGGGAGTAGCTCAGACCGCCGGTACACGACGCTCAACTCGGCCACGCCCAGCGCCCGCAACCAGGTCGCCGCCTCGCACGCGACCACTCCACCGCCCAAGACGACGACACGGCGCGGCACCTCATGCAGGTTGGTGACATCGCGGGAGGTCCACGGGCGGGCCTTGCTCATGCCTGGGATCGGGGGCACGGCGGTGCAGGAGCCTGTGTCGATCACCACCGCGTGCCTGGCGGTGAGCACACGGGTACCGCCCGCTGTCATCTCCACCGCCACCGAGCGCTCCCCATCGAGCCGCCCGTACCCGCGTACAACGTCGATGCCGACGCCGAGTGCCCAGCCGATCTGCGAGGAGTCGTCGAGGCCGTTTACGACAGTGTCCCGGCGAGCCAGTACCGCCGGCACGTCCAACTGCTGTCCGGTCAACAGCGAGGACACACCGGGCACATGCTCTGCGTTTCCCAGTACGTCGGCGGGGCGCAGCAGAGCCTTGCTGGGCATACAGGCCCAGTACGAGCACTCGCCACCCAGCAGTTCCGCTTCCACCAGCACCGCGTCCAGACCTGAGAACTGCGTGGCGTATTGAGCCGCGTTCTCGCCCGCCGCGGCGCCGCCCAACACGATGACGTCCCACTCGGAGCGATCAGGATCCACACTTGCTGCCATAGTCGCGCCTTCCTATATGGATTGCGGAGAATCGGGACGCGTGGGCTCCTGTGAGGCCCGTCTGTGGCGGGAATACGTTGGCCATTGCGTGCATGGCTCCTAAGGTCTGTCCCGTAATCCCTGGCGATCAGCGCGCGGCACCGGATGCGGTGCGCCGCAAGGCGGAGGAGCGTCCCGTGCTAGGCGTATGCGGGCGTTCAACGCGGCGAGGTACCACACTTGTCGACGTGCGCCCACCAGGGGTTACTGGACAGCCCTCAGGAATGCCGAGGGGGACGGGAAACCCACCTCGTTTTGGTACTCGGTCGACAACTCCGGACGCTGTGGTGCACAGAAGATTTCCTTCCGCGGGACGCCATTTGGGGGCAACACTTACGGCTCGTTCGGGTGTCAAGCTCGATTGTGTCAACGCCCCATATGAGAAAGCGTACGCCTTCGGCCTGGTCCTAACCGCTTGAAGCCCGCGAGAGGGCCACTGCAGCTACCCACCCGTGGCATGCCATGCGAGGCCTGCCGGATCATGAAACCATCGTTGGCCGGCCCCGCACAGACAAGGAGCGAGCGAGAGCCCGGTCGGCACGCCGAGACGGCTGCGCAGAGCAACACGAGGGCCGGATACCGGCAGTCCCGCGCATCGCGGGGATCGGCGACCGGCATCAGGAAACGCCGCAGGTCAGCGACATCGCTTGCGGTGAGGGGATCGGTCGGGGAGCCCACTTGCTCCACCGCGCAAAGGATGGGCGATGGGCAGGCACGGTCTCGCTCGGTTCTCATGGCTCTCGACAACCACACGAGGCCGGCGAACCGGACCAATCTCAATCGCGCAATGTCCCTGGCGAAAGCGCGGCCATGCCGCCGATCACCACGCGGATCACCATGGACGACCAGCCCCGCAACCGCAGAACGTCCCCTGGCCGTAGAGGTGTTCGACGCCCCCTCGCCGCATCGCCCGGAGGCTGACCCCGGACGATCGAGGACGATCCGGGCCAGGCGGCTCCTCCTGGAGCGGGTCGCACCGGGTGCCTGGCCACGACGCCGGACGGCCAGTGAAGCGGGCCGTCCAGCGTTCTCGGGCCGCGCCACCGAGATGGTGGGCCGTAACCATGGGTGAGCCAGGGCTCGGTGAGGGACTCGTCGACGGCGCATAGGTGAGGACGCGTTCTTCCTGCAGCAGGGTGACTGACCTTAGGGAACAGCTCCTCTAGGTGATCGGTGACCGTCACGGTGGCCAGGTGTGGGGCGAATCGCCGGCACCTGGTTTGGCGTCCGCAGGAACGGTGCAGGTCAGAGGGGGCAGCGATGCCCGGCGGACGCTGCTGTTTTCCCTCAACTCTTTAGGACGGCTATGGCTCTTCAGGAGGGGGAGGATCACGGAACGGCAGCCTGCCCCTGAAGAGCCGGTCGGCCGCTCCATGAGGTTGGAGCGGCCGCCTACCACACTGGCTCCTTACCCCTTCGGGAAGATGGAGTCACCGGAGACGGTCCGGGTGGAGCCGCTCTTGAGGGTGAGGACGACCTTGCCGCTGGCGCTGCCCGTCGGCTCAGCGGACGGCCACCAGGCGGTGAACCGGTCGTTCTGGATGTTGGCCTCAATAGTGCGGCCGCCGTCATGCAGGGTCACGGCCTTGACATCGGATCCTACCGAGCCCACGAGGTAGTTGAAGCCGGTGCTCCCTTCGCCGTGGCCACCTGCCGAGTCCACCTCGATCGCATTGCTGGGGACCTTCTTGACCGGATCGATCACCGCGGTCATACCCTGTCCAGTCTTGTCGGTGAGGCAGTAGGAGATGGTCGTCCCGCCGGTAACGACCACAGAGGTGATCGAGCCGCGCACGTCCAGGTTGCTGTACGAGACCGGCTTGCCGGAGTAGTCGCTCCCCAGGGCCTTGACGCACCACTTCTCCGCGACGGTGGCCTCGGGCGAGGTAGCCGCCAGCTGACTCGGCGTGCCGGTCCAGCTCGCGAGTTCCACCGAGGACAGCGGGCCACTCGAGCCTGGCACACTCTGCGATGCCTGACTCACTACGACTACGGCCGCGGTGGCAGCGACAGCGCCAGCCGCCACCCAGATCAACGGGCGACGACGAGCCGGGGAAGCCGACTGCGTCGTGGAAGCGGCGCCATGCATCACGGTACGCAACAGATGTTCCTTACGGTTGTTTTCGGTTTCGGTCAGTTCACAGACGGGAGCAGCGTCCAGGGTGGCCAGCAACCGAGG
Organism: Streptomyces sp. NBC_00353; assembly: GCF_036108815.1. Taxonomy (NCBI): domain Bacteria; kingdom Bacillati; phylum Actinomycetota; class Actinomycetes; order Kitasatosporales; family Streptomycetaceae; genus Streptomyces; species Streptomyces sp. NBC_00353. The sequence goes on from NZ_CP107985.1 coordinate 55,983, forward strand.
GAGATTCTTCTCGCGATCGTTCACGTCTCTTCCTTCAGCGCGTCAAAGCCGGGGCGGCGGATGTGGTCTGGCTGGTCGGCCCGAACAGCTTGGCCAGGCGACGTTTGGAGCGGGAGAGCCGCATCGTGTAGGCCGCGCGTGAGCAGCCGAGCACAGTGGCCGCGGCCCGGTCCGTGAGGCCCTCCCACACATGGAGCGCCAGTACTTCCTGGTCGGCAGCCGACAGCCGCCGCCAGGCGGCTACGAGGTCTATCCGGTCCTCGGCCTCGATCATCCCGTCGTAGCTGTCGTCGCCGCCGTTCTCCATGACACGCACCGCGACAGCCGTCTGGCGACGCTGCCCGCGGTGGGCGTTAAGCATCGCTTTACGTGCGGTGCCGAAGAGCCACGGACGTGGGTCTTCGGGCAACTCGCTCCGACGACGCCACGCGGCGAGGAACGTTTCACCGACGATGTCATCCACGTTCATCGGGTGAGCACGCCGACGGACGAAGCGCAGTACGTCCTCATAGTGAGCGCGGTAGACATCGGTGAACTCGTCCTCGGTGTCGATGGTCATGGCTTCCTCTCGCTGCTTCCATCCCTACGTGTCCACCACCCGCGAAGGTGCAACGCGAGAATTCGAAGGAATTTGCGCCGGTCCTTAGCAGCTCGGAAGACGGAACTCGGTGCTGGACAAAAGAGTCGAAGCCCCCACCGCGGGTGTTCCCGCGGCGCGCCAGCGCATCAGTTCCTAGCGCTAGAGGCTCTTTAAGGAGCGCATGTGAGGGGCAAGGACCCCCCGTGCTGTCGACACACGGAGTGCGCGGGTGATGCGGAACGCGGCCGGTCGTCTCGCCGGGCCAAGTGTCAGCCCTCGCGATCCCTTGCACTTCGCGAACGCTGACCAGACTGCCCATCCAAAAGTACACTTTATGGACCATACGGTCAAGAACCTGCGTGCGACGCAGCGCACCGGGCCGCGTTGCCGGTTTTGGCCGCTGCTTGGACGCCGCCATCGAGCCCGGCGGCGACGTCCTCGACCGTCGGCGAGGGCATCAGCGGGGCCAAGACATCACCACGCCGGCTGAGGCTGCCCGTCCCAGCAGGAGGTACACGGTGGTGACCGCCGATGCCCTGTACACCCGGCGCGCACTACGTGGCCGTCGTGAAGATGAACCATCCGGGCCTGTACGCCCAGGTCAGGGCGCTTTCCTGGCGGGACATCCCGCTCGGGAACCGCACTCGCGGGCCAGCTCCAGTAGCGAAGGCCCCTTTCCTCGGTATAGCTCCGTGCCTCGCCGTCGGCCCTGGCGGGGCACGCTCCTGTGCCGTCAAGAAAGCCTCCCGCATATGGGCCGCGGTCTGCCCTACACCGGTGCTTAGCGGTAAGGGCAAGGACACATACGGAGACGGGGCCGCAGAAGTCGCGCCCCCGTCTCCATGGGGATGTGTTGTCGTAAGGTGCGTGGGCTACCTCACCCGGGGAAACCGGCGACTACTTCAGACCAAAGGCCCGGACCACGGTCTGACTGACGCTGTTGCCCTGGGTGTCCCCGGCGGTCACACGCAGCGTCGCGAAGCGGGCCTTGGACGGCGCCGCCAAGTGCGCCTTCCAGTCGCCGCCAAGGTGGCGCAGCGCCAGCTTGTGCCAGGTGGCGCCGTCGTCGTACGAGATCTGGAGCGCGACACTGCGGATCGTATGCGAGCTGGGACCGCCCGTCAGATGCGACGGCGTGACCTTCAGGTCGCCGTGACGTCTGGCCTTACCTGATAGATCCGTACTGACTCCGTAGTCCAGTTGAACGAGCGGCAGGTACGCGCCCTCGACCGCGGCGGTGGAAGAGGTGAACTTCCATTCCGTGTGCGAGCTGGTCGCGTACGGACTCATGCCAGCCCCGCGTGTGCTGTCCAGGACGAGCCGGTACGGGAGCCTGTCCGGCGCAACCTCCGCCTGGACATGGTCCACGCCCTCGCCGATCAGTGTCTTCCCCTGGTAGAGCTTTGTCGCCCAGGACACGTCTCCCTCCCACACGATTCCCAGGTGGCCACCGGAATCGCCCCAGGCGGGCATTCCGAAGGTGGCAATGATGTCGCCGAACCGTGACGGCGCGATGTTCACCTTGTTGTCGTTCAGCATGCGCGCGTGCTGAACGGGAGCGAACCAGGTCTCCTTGGTGGTGCTGCGCGGCGCGTAGGACCGTGCGGCACTGATTTCGGTGAGGTCCGGTGTGGCCGCCAGCTGGGTCCACTTGACGCCGGGCGAAGCGGTGACCCAGACCGTGTGAGTCCCCTGGGCCTGCTGCAGCGTCGCGGCGCCGCCGACCGCGAAGTCGAACCCCGGCGACAGGTCGTAGCGGACGTCCACCGCTTGACCCTGCTTGTAGTCACGGTATGACGTGTTGATCCGGGCGAGGCTGCCAGCGCCTGGCCGGTATGTGAGATCGGTGGGGATGGCTCCCTTGTGGTGCTGCACCAAGTCGTACAGGTAGTCGGCGTAGGGATGGGACGAGACGGACAGGCGTGTCCTACCGTGCCGGATCCGCTGGATGAGCTCCTCGCCCTCGTCCGCGGAGAGGGATGCGACGGGCAGCGCGGCGGCTTCCGGCAGGTCCCACCAGGCGTCGAGCCGACCGTAACCGTCATGCACGATGAGCAGCAGCTTGGCCCCGGCCTTAGCTGCGGCGATGGCCTGGTCGGGAGCGGTCACCGTGTCGTTCCTGCGAACGATCGCGATCTTGCCCCGTACCTGTACCTTCGCGAAGTCAGATGCCGCGCCCTTTCCGGCGTAGACCGTCGCGTAGTTGCCCGTGCCCTTGGCCATGCTGGGGGACATGCTCTGGACCTGCAGGTCCTCGAACGACTGCGACGAGGAGGCCACGGTCAGCGGCGGCTGCACCTGACGCCAGCGCGTGGCGAAGGTGTACGAACCCTGGGTGACCTTCGACGTGGGAGTTGCCCACAGGCTGTCGTAGACGGCCTCGATCTCGTAGCTGTCGGTGAACGGGTGCAGGGTGCTGTACGACCGGTACTGATCCACTCGCACCGAGCTCGTCGCGGTGAGCTTCGGGGTGACGGCCCTGACTCTGCGGAGAGCGGAGGCATTGAACGTGAGTGTCCGGTCGTTGTCGACGACGACCTGCGGTGCGCTGAGGACAGCGCGGCCCAGTGAGTGCGGGCCGTTGACCCCAGGTACATCCGCGTACATCCAGACCGAGTACGTGCTGGGTGCGAGGTTGAGGTTCAGGCTCCCGCTGTCGTCAACTTCGAAGACCTGGGGCACCGTGTCCCGGGCGATGTCTTTGACAATCAGCGTCCCCGGCAGCGCAGTGCCGTGCCAGCCCGTCCCCTTCACCGCGACGTTGACCCGTCGGCTCTGCTTGTTGCTACCGATCAGGGTGTGAGTACGCAGCACACCGTCAGGGCCGGAAGCATTGAGTATCCCGCTGTAGCCGACGTCGTCGGACGCGAGGTCCAGATGGGTCGTCACGGTTGCCGTGGCGGTGCCGTGTGCGGGAACGGTCACCTGGGAGGCCGAGAGAGAGAAGAGGCCCGGCGGTGAACCCGGCGTGCTGAGCGCCAGGTCCAGGGTGACAGGGTCGGCAGCGGTGTTGGTGTAGGTGACGTCCTTGGAAGCCACCTGGCCCTGCGTGTAGGGCCACTTAGCCGATGCGAAGGCGGAAGCTGACGCGACCACCGAGTCCTTGACGGCGGCCGCGATGTCCACCCGGCCGCTGCCGCCCATGTACGGGCTGAACTGCGGAGTCGACTTGGTTGTGCTGACCAGGGCATCCTTGAGCTGCTGCCCCGTCCAGTCGGGATGGGTCTGCGCCAACAGGGCAGCGGCACCGGCGACATGGGGCGTCGCCATAGAGGTGCCGCTCATGGTCTGGTAGCTTCCCTCGCCCTCGGAGGCATATTGGGAGCGGGCCGCAAGTACATCGACGCCGGGGCCGGTGAGCTCAGGCTTGAGCGCATGGTCGCCTTTGCGCGGGCCGCGGCTGGAGAAGACGGCCAGCCGGTCGGAGGCGTCCACCGCCCCCACCGTAAGGGCCGCGTCCGCGGCGCCTGGCGACGCCACGGTGGAAAAATCCGGCCCAGCGTTGCCGGCGGCGATGACGAACAGTGCACCGGTCTGGGCGCTGAGCTGGTTGACGGCCTGGCTCATCGGGTCGGTGCCGTCGCTGGGGCCCGATCCCAGGCTCATGCTGATGACCTTGGCGTGCTGATCCTGAGCAGCCCACTCCATTCCCGCCAAGATCCAGGAGTCCTGACCACTGCCATCGTTGTCGAGGACCTTGCCGATGTGGAGTTTGGCGCCGGGAGCGACGCCCTTCTCCTTGCCATCGGAGGCAGCACCGGTGCCAGCGATGGTCGACGCTACGTGTGTGCCGTGACCATGGCGGTCCGTCACATCCAGGCCAGGGACAAAGCTGGCGGACGCGGCGATCCTGCCTCCGAAGTCCGGGTGCGCTGCGTCGATGCCCGTGTCCAGGACCGCGACATCCACGCCCTGGCCCGTATCGCCACCCCGCCAGACCTGGGGCGCCCCGATCTGCGCGGTGGTGTCGGCGAGCGTGGCCTTGACCTTGCCGTCCAGCCAGATCTTCGCGATCCCGCCTGTCAACGCCGGTGCGGCGCTCTTGCTTCGGGCGTGCACGGACGCGGGTGCCGTGCCGGTCAGGGCGGACCAGAAGTCCGGCGCACGGCGGTGGTCGGCGGAGAGCGCGGCGCCCTGAATGCTGTCCAGGGTGCGAGTGCGGGTCGCCCCGGTGGGAACGGCTTGCTTGCGCGAACGGGTTGCCGCGTCGGTATAGGAGACGATCAGCGGCAGATGCTCGCTGTGTGCGTCGTCGTACCCGTCGGCCAGCAGTTCGGTGACATTGAAGAGGTGCTCGTCCAGCTGGCCGGAGGCGATGTACGGCATCGCGGCGTCGGGATAGACATAGGTGTCCTTCCCGACGCTCATGGTGTGAGCGCCCACCGGACCGCCGTTGGGGCCCCGCACGGTCGCGAGGACGTGGCCGTCGCCTGGGCTGGTCACCGTGACCTTGTCACCGGTGATGAGGGTGACAGTGCGGGGGGTGCCCGAGTGTGCGCCCGAGAGTCCGCGCGGGATCGCAGGCGCGGCCGCCGGCGCAGCGGCCGCCGACGTCGGAATGGCCGCCAGTACCGCGAGGGCAGCCCCCAAGGCTATCAGCCTGGGTCTGCGGAAGTGGGGAAGTGACACAAAGAATCCTTTTTTCGGAACGTCGGCCACGGGCACCACCAGACGCGTGCCGCCACATGATCAGTGGATTGATTGTGTAGTCCATATGATTCAAAGGGAAGACCCAGTGGACCTCAACTGGCGCCCCTCTCAAGACTTATCGCCCGCCTCAAGGTCCGTCAGCTGCTCGGCTGCGAGCCCGGGAGGAATGCCAAACGAGGCGCTGCAGAAGAGTGCGCGTCCGAGGGACAAGAAGGCTTCGGGGATGTCGTGGCGTATCTCCCAGCGGATCCGCAGGCGGCAAACCAGTGCAGGTGGTGAACGCACGCTCTACGACCCACCATTGGGTACCCAGTCCGGAGCCGGCGCTGCCGAGGAGCCAGACGACGCAGGCCTTTGCCCTCCGTGAGCAGGGACCAGCTTCCGGGCCAGATCGGCGTCAGCGGATGGCTGTCGGACGCGGCCCCGTACACGTGAACCCTGGCCGTGCCTGCGCCACGCTCGGCGAGGGCATGAATCAGGGTGTGGCGCTGGTCGTGCTCGATAGCGTCGGTCAGGACGTGTTCGGTAGGTTGATCTGCCAACTCGCCCTTGAATAGGCCCAGGTGGACAGCTTCCGGACGAGGACATCGTCTTAGCACCTTCATGCCGCCTCGGTCGCATCACGCCAATTTTGGATACCGCACGCCCGGCGCACCGCGCCGGTTTGGCGCACCCGAAGTAGCCCTCGCACATCACTACGTGCTGGAAAGGCCAGCCTTCGAACTCGACCGTGGCCACGTCGAGTCCAGTCGCGCCGCTCGGTCATACCGGCTTCCGCCCGGTCGGTAGACGTCACCTGTGGGTTGCCGTGATACCCGTCGGCAGCGCCCCACTCTGAGCCCGCTGGCAGCTGCCCCATGTCACGGACGGCAATCGGTATCAGCCGAGACCATGCTGCAAACTCAGTAGTCGGTGCTGGCCAGGGCGAGGTCAGTCGTCATCCGACACAGAAGGTTCTGCACGACAGTGATCTCGTCTGGTTTCAGCCATGGCGCCATCCAGGGCTGGGGGGATGATGAGGGCGCACTCACGTAGTGCAACGCCCTGGGCGGTATGCGTCACTTCGACCACTCGCTCGTCGTCGGCCCGCCATTGCCGCTTGTACAGGCCGTTGGTCTCCAAGCGCTTGATCAGTGACTTCAGGGTCCGTACTCGAGGTGGGGCAGCGAGGGCTCCGGGGACTCAGCAGGCGTGAGGGCGTCGGTACTACTGCTCACGAGCATTTCTCCTCTGCCGTCAGCTGGCGCAACCATTCTCACATATTCCAGGGCAGGCAATGGTCTCGTGCATGATTACTTTGCGCACAACTGAATTGTTGGCTATGGTTATGTTTGGCCCGGCAGACGGGGCCGCCCGGAGCCTTCGGCCTGAGGCAGCAACCCAAAGGAGAACCACCATGACCCGCAAGCATCTGCACCGCTCGCCTTGGACCTACGCCACCGTGCTGGGCGCCAGTGCGGCAGCGATCGCGTTGACGACCACCGCGCCCGGGATGGCCTCCGCTGCGGGTCGCTCCCCGGCTACAAAGCCCACCGTTGTGCTGGTTCACGGCGCCTTCGCGGACTCCTCCAGCTGGAACGGGGTCATCGCCAACCTGCAGCGCGCGGGCTACCCGGTCGCCGCTCCCGCCAACCCGCTGAGGGGGCTAACTCAGGACGCCGGCTATCTCAGCAGTTTCCTCAAGAGCGTGCACGGGCCCGTCGTGCTCGTCGGTCACTCCTACGGCGGCTCGGTCATCAGCCAGGCAGCCGCCGAAGCCCCCAACGTCAAGGCGCTCGTCTACATCGCCGGCTTCTCTCCCGACAAAGGTGAGAACGCGGCAGACCTCTCCGGCAAGTTCCCCGGGAGCACACTCGGCCCAACTCTCAACTCCGTGTCCTTCCCGCTTCCCGACGGCGGCACTGGCAGCGACCTGTACATAAAGGCCGACAAGTTCCACGACCAGTTCGCAGCCGACGTCCCCAAGTCGACCACCGACTTGATGGCCGCAACCCAGCGCCCGGTGGCCGCCAGTGCGCTCACCGACAAGGCGACCGCAGCGGCATGGAAGACCATTCCCTCCTGGGACCTGGTCACCCTTCAGGACAAGAACATCCCGGCGGCGGCACAGAAGTTCATGGCCAAGCGGGCGCACTCGCACACGATCGAGATCCAGGCGTCCCACGCCGTCCCCGTTTCCCACCCGGCCGCCGTCGCGAGCCTGATCGAGAAGGCTGCCCACTCGACGGTCCGATAGCACGCTGTGTCTGCAAGCCACTCCACAAATCGACACACGGGTTTGGCCGAGTTGCGGTGTCGACCGCTTTTGGATGGCACGGAAGCTCCCGTATCCGCCTACGTGCTGTTTCTTCACCTCGCCCCAATGAAGCCACGGTGCAAAGCGTCGAATACTCGACTGCCAAGCGTCGGCGATGCCGCCCGCGCGCCCGCTCTATCAGGGCCGCTGGGCCGAACGCTGACGTGGGCTGCGGGCGGTCGACGTCTTGCACGCAAACCTCTGTGTCGCCTGCGAGGAGCCCCGGTCGTCGGCGGCGCGGGTTTCGCCGCTGTTCTCGGGACTGTATGGGTGTGGAAGACGTGGTGATCGCGACTGCCGGATTCTGCCGAGGACCGGGCTCTGTGCCGAGGGCGTAAGCGAGGTACAAGCGGCCTGTGTGGCGGCGCCGGGATGGGGCCGGGTGAGCGTGAACCCGGCTCATCCGGCGGCCCGTTCCTCGTCAGCCGAGGCCGGGGCGCGGTGGCTACCCTCCCTGCCTCTAGGCGACGAGAGGGTAGAAGCAGGAGGCTTCGATCTGGCTCCCCAACAGTTTGTACTGGCGACGATCGCCCAAGGCGGCTTCGCCATGAAAAGAGAGCCAGAACTTCCGTGAGCCACCCTCCCTCCTGGAAGACTCGCGCGCCGGCGCGATGGTGGAAGTCGCCATCGGGCCGCTCGTGATGCCGCGCCACAAGGTCCGCCGCCTGCCAGCCATCGACGGCCACCGCTCAGAAGCGCTTGACCTCGCGGTCGAGGTCTTCTGGCGCCAGGGGTACGAGGGCACCTCCATCACCGACCTCACCACCGCGATGGGCATGAACAAGCCCAGCCTGTACACGGTGTTCGGGTCGAAGGAAAAACTGTTCCAGCGAGTCGTCGCGCGCTACGCGGAGCGGGACATGGGCTACAGGACCGCCGCGCTCGCCGAACCGACAGCCGCCGCCGTCGCCCGGACCCTGCTACTGGAGAACGCCAAGGCACTCACCCGGGAAGACCGCCCGGCCCGCTGCCTGTCCATCCAAGGCGGCCTGTCCACCAGCCCCGACAACGCCTCGATCTGCACCTTCCTCGCCGCGAGCCGACTGGAGGGCGAGCAGGCACTGGCCGACCGCTTCCGCACGGCGGTGACGGACGGCGACCTGCCCTCCGATACGAACCCGGCACGCCCTCGCCCGCTACATCATCGCCTTCACCGAGGGCCAAGCCGTACACGCCGCAGCGGGCGCCAACCGCCAGCAACTCGAAGAGACCGCAGAAATCGCCCTACGGGCCTTCCCAGGCGACACCGGCCCGACGTCCGACTGACGCGCCCGGGCCGAGGGCGTGGGCTGCGCGGGTCAACCTGCGCAGCACGCATCACCGCATCCTAGTGCTTGCGGATCACTGCGGGTGCTCACGGTGTGGACGTGCGCGAGAAGGTCTCGAACCTCTACACCAGCGGCCCGCACGAGTACTACGAACGCTTCTTGGCGTATCTCGACTGGGCGACGCATGCCGCTGACAGCCTGGACTCGCTCATCAGCAGCGCCGACGTTGACCGGCTCGTACTAACCAAGCGGCACGAACAACTGCTGGCCGGACTGGACAACTTCACCATCGGGACGACTCAGCGACTCGTGAACCAGCTGGTGAGTGCCGAACCGCGGCAACGGACGATGGTGTTCACGGCGCGCAGGTGGCGAGTCAAGGCGGCTCCGTAGGAACCGGTGCATTCAACGCCGGCCCATCGAAGCACGCCGAACGATTTCGCCCAGTGGAGGAGGTGGCGATATCCATCAGCGGTGGCCGGGAAGCTGCGGCCGGCGGTCAAGAAGTGGCTGCCGGCCCACCCCCGTTCCACCTGCACCTCACACCGACCAACTCGTCCTGGCTGAACCTGGTGAACGATGGTTCGCCGAGCTCACACAGAAGAAACTCAAGCGCGGCGTCCACCGTTCCGTCCAAGCACTCGAACGCGACATCCGGGCCTGGGTCGCAGACTGGAACGACACCCGCGGCCCTTCATCTGGAACAAGACCGCCGACGAGATCCTCGATAAGGTAGCCACCTACTGCCAGCGAATCTCCGACTCAGGTCAATAGCGCCGTCGGCCGGCCTCGCAGCGAGGACCGCTGACCATTCTCGATGGCTGTTCCTATTTCAAGGGTGCGAAGGAGACACAGAGTCCCTTCAGCGCGTGCTGCACTGTGTTGTCAAGATCTGCTTGCTGGTCCTTGCCGGTATCCGTGGCCCACCACACGTGCCCGTCGGGTCGGATGATCGCCGTCTGGACGCCCGCCCAGAGCGGGTCAGAGGCGTCGATAGTCGCCATCGAGGTGATGTGGAAACCCAATTGTCGGGTGAGTCTGTGTGTACCGGGCAGAGGATCGCCCGAGAGGTTGAGGACTAGCGGCCGTCCGTCATGTAGGAGATCGAAGAGCAACGGCCGGGAACCGTCCGCGGTCGAAGTTGGTACAGCCCTCGTACCGGTCAGGGGGTGGGCCTGGGGATGAGCGCTGGGGTAGGAGATGTCGAGCGCAGACAGAATGCCGGCGAGCCCGGTGGAAAGTCCTGGTTGTGCGTTGATGAGTTTGCTGAGCAGATCCCTTAGCGCCAGAGTCTCGGGAAGGGTGCTGCCGAGCAAGGCCGTCTGAGCAAGGGTGTGCTCCGCCAGGGCCACCCCCACGGGGTGCCTTTCGCGGTGGTAGCTGTCGAGCAATTCCGCGGATGCGCGTCCTTTGATCTTTGCCGCCAGTTTCCAGCCAAGGTTCATGGCGTCCTGGACGCCGACATTGAGGCCGACCCCGCCCGCGGGGAAGTGCATATGGGCGGCGTCACCTGCAAGCAGGACCCGGCCGGCGCGGTAGGTGGCCGCTTGCCGGGTGGCGTTACCGAAGCGGGAAATCCACTGGGGGTCGGTCATTCCGAAGTCTGTGCCTGCCACTCTCGTTGCCCAGGCACGGAGGTCGTCCAAAGTCAGCGAGGTCGCAGGCTGCTGGTGCAAGGGGTCGAATCCAGTGACGCGGTAGAACCCGCCGGGGAGCGGGACGACGATGAGCGCGCCGTTCGCGTTGAACGCCTGGAATTGGCCGCCGGGCGGAGGGTCTTGCAGAACCACATCGCCCAGGATTCCGAAGACGCGGGCGTCGGTGCCCGGGAAAGCGATGCCGGCGGCCTTGCGTACGGTGCTGCCAGCCCCGTCACACCCAACAACGTATCCAGCGCGGCAGGTATAGGGCCCCGAGGGGCCGGTGACCTTCAAGGTGACTGCCGAAGCGTCCTGTTCCAGGCTGGTGACCGCGTGCCCCCGAAGCACGGTGCCTCCCAGCGCGAGGGCGCGTTCTTCGAGTATCGCCTCGGTGTGAGTCTGCGGGTGGCCCAGCATGTAGGGGTAGGGCGTGTTGAGGACGCCGAGGTCGATCCTGCTGGCGAGCATGCCGAAGTGCCAGTTCGGAACTTTCCTGCCCTGTGCCAGGAACTGTCCTTCCGCGCCACGCATCGCCAGCACCTCGATGGTGCGGGCATGGATCCCTAGCGCCTTCGAGTGAGGAACTCGCGTAAGCGTTCGTTCCAGCACTGTCGTGGGCACGCCAGCCAACTGAAGTTCCCCAGCGAGCCAGAGGCCCACCGGACCCGCCCCGACGATGACGACCTGCTCATCAGGCGGAGGAGTGCGCGTTGCGCTGTCGTTCATGGGTGGGTCTTCTCCTTGCTGACATCTCTGTGGGCCCGCGTGCAGATTCCACTAGTGCCGGATCAGGCAACGTTTGCCCTGTTGTGATGTGACGCGCCGTCCGGGTGCTGTAGTGGACGGCGCGTGGGCATCATTCTGTCCGGGTGCCAGAACGAGTGCGTGTCCGAGAGATCGATGATGATGAGGGGCGGCGACTGCTGCGGATTATCCGCAGAGGCGCCGGGTCGGTGGTGACCTGGCGGCGGGCCCAGATGGTGCTGCTGTCCGCGCAGGGCATGCCGGTGGCGAAGATCGCCGAGGTGTCGTTCACCAGCGACGACCGGGTCCGGGACGTGATCCACAACTTCAACGCCGACGGCTTCGACTCTCTGTATCCGAAGTACTCCGGTGGCCGGCCGAAGACGTTCACGCTGCCGGAGCGCCGTGAGATCAAGAAGATCGCGAAGTCGAAGCCGACCGAGCACGACCTGCCGTTCTCGACCTGGAGCCTGACCAAGCTGGCGGACTTCCTGGTCGCCGAGGGGGTGGTCGACGACATCAGCCACGAGGGCCTGCGCATCCTGCTCCGCGAGGAAGGCGTCTCGTTTCAACGCCTGAAGACCTGGAAGACCTCACGCGATCCGGACTACGCGGCCAAGAAAGCGCGGGTCGAGCACCTGTACGCCATCGCCGACGGCGAGGTTATACCCGAGGACGGCGAACCCGAAGTCATCTTCTGCATGGACGAGTTCGGGCCGCTCAACCTGATGCCCCACCCGGGCCGGCAGTGGGCCGAGCGCGGCGGCACACACAAGGACCCCGACCGTGAACCGCGCCGACGGCGACGAGCGACCTACAACCGCTACGGCGGGGTGCGACACCTGTTCGCCGCCCTGGACCTGGCCAAGGACAAGCTCTACGGCCACATCAAACCGGTCAAGAAGCGCACCCAGTTCCTGGAGTTCTGCCGCTACCTGCGCAGCCTCTACCCGGACACCGTCCGGATCGCGATCGTGGCCGACAACTTCTCCCCGCACCTGACCACGAAAAGGTGCCAGCGGGTCGGCACCTGGGCTGCCGCGAACAACGTCGAGATCGCCTACACACCGACCAACTCCTCCTGGCTCAACCGCATCGAGGCCCAGTTCACGGCCCTGCGCTACTTCACTCTGGACGGCACGGACCACGCCGACCACAAGGAACAGGGCAGCATGATCCGCCGCTACATCATCTGGCGAAACCGCCATGCCGACGACCAGCACCTACAAGCCGTCGTCGACAGGGCAAACGTTGCCTGAGGCGGCACTAGCTGATCCCTGCGCCGACTCGCTGACGACGCGGGGCGTCTCGCGACAGCGGTGCCTTTAGTATGAGCTACCAGACATTCAATATAATACTCTACATTTAACATGCGTAAGATAGCCAAATCTCCCACCGGTGAGGGGGATGACCGGGCGTCGCCCGCACTCGTCCGTCAGGCACAGAAGACACCACCGCCGGGGAGCGCACCGTACGGCCGTTCCGCAGGAACACTCGAGCCCGGAGGTGCTCACTTTCGCCCCGGCCACCGACACCTTCACGCAGCCTTCAGCGGCCGACCCCCGCGTCTCACCACCGGAAGCATCACCTGGCCGTACCGGCAGAGGTCGAACCGGCCATAGACCAAGAAGTCGCCGACTGCGGACAAGGCCAGCATCATCTCGTCGACGTCGGTCAGCCGGCGCGAGCGCCTTGACGATCTGCGGCTGGAAACCGCCGCCGCGGTCCCGCGGGATCGCGATCTCGACCGAGCCGACGTCGGTCAGCATCGTCTTGGCACGCACCCCATTTCGAACAAGCGTGTCCCAGCCGTGCTGGTCCGAGCGGTAGTGGGTGACATATGCGACGCGTTCGGTGAGTACGATCCGCTCCACGAGCGGGAAGTTGTAGCTGCGAACTTCCAGACCACCGGCGGTAAAGGGCTCCACAAATAGCCGTAGGCAGCGGCGATCTGGCGGCGCAGTCGCCCTGTCTCGAAGGCGGTGTCGAACACCTGCACTTCCTCCTCGCGGTCGGCGATCCAGTCCTGTTCACTGGCCAACCGTGCCGCTGACCGGCAATGCCTTCGTTCGCTGCAACCAGACCACTCCCACTCAGGACGGTGACGCCGTCAGACGGTGGAGCGCCTGCGTTGAGGCAGGTGTGGGACGGCGAGTAATTGGTGGGCCGTGGCCGCTGTCTGGGCGTCGTGTCCGTGGCCAGCGATGACGCCGATGCCTCGGCCGTCGCACAAAAGGCACTCATCCGAGTCGGCCTGGGCCGCCTGCTTCTTCGGGCACGCCCTTCGTGGGAGTTGGCGGCGTAGTGTCGCTGATGTGTGAGCCGAAACCACAGGCCGTGCTTTGGGTACCGCAATTGATGCGCGGGCTGCCGGCTGCGCTGTGGTGAGCCGAGAGAGTCCGCGGTGCTGGGGCGGCGGGAGACTAGGGAAAGGCGAAGCGGGCAGCGATGCCGTCCAGGAACTGGATGTAGGCGGGCCTGCTTGGGCGGGCGCGGCCTGGCGCAGGGTTCCCGTGGAAGCCGCCGCTCTCCGCTGAACCACCGGGGCTCAAGGCGTTCGAGCGGCTCTGCTCGGATGGTTGACAAGGTAATCGATTGGGGTCGCGGAGCCTTCCCTGGCTGGCATAAATCCCGGCATCGACGTCCTGCTTTCTTGCGGTAGGGCGAATGCTTGGATTACCTCTGGGGTGAGGTGACCCCCGGAGTGTGGACACAGGGGTTCATGCTGCGAGGGAGAGTTTAGCTGTCTGGTGGTGCTGCTGTTCGAACTCCAGCGGGGAGAGGTAACCCAGCGCGCTGTGTCGGCGTCGGGCGTTGTAGTAGGTGAGCCACTGGAAGATCTCCAGCCTCGCCTGCGGCATAGTCAAGAACAGCTTCCCGTGCGTCGTCTCTCGCTTCAGTCCCTGCCAGAAACTCTCGGCGAGGGCGTTGTCATAGCTCGAGCCGACCCTGCCCATGCTCCTGCGGATGCCGTACCGGTCGCAGACCTGGGCGAACGCGGCGGACGTGTACTGCGAGCCCCTGTCCGCGTGGAAGATCACCCCGGTGACGTCACCGCCGCGGGCCGCGACCGCGGCCTGGAGCGCGTCGATGACGAGCTCGGCCCGCATGTGCGGGGCCATTGAGTAGCCGAGTACCCGGCGCGAACGGATGTCGATGACGCAGGCTAGGTAGAGCCACGCGGCTCCGACCTGCACGTATGTGATGTCGCCGCACCACTTCTCGTCCAGCGTACTGGCGGTGAAGTCCCGCTGGACCAGGTCTGCCACCGGCGGCGCGAGGCGGTCCGGGATCGTGGTGCGGTGCTTCTTGCGCAGGTGACGGCCGACGATGCCGTGCTTGCGCATCAGCCTGGCCACGCGCTTGCGGTTGACCGTGTGGCCGAAGCCGCGCAGTTCGGCATGGACTCGAAGCGCGCCGTAGTTCCCGCGGTGTTCGGCATGGATCTCGCGGATCTCCTCGACCAGCACGTCCTCCGCGGCCTGCCGCCCCGCCCGCGCCTCGGCGCCGGCGATCCACCGGTAGTAGCCCGAGCGGGAGACCTCCAGCACCCGGCATATCCGCTTGATGCCGAACACCTCGGCATGGGCGGAGACGAAGTCCCAAGCGGCGGTCTTCACTTCATCTCCCGGGCGAAATACGCCGCTGCCCGACGCAGGATCTCCCGCTCCAGCTGCCATTCCTTCTCCGCCTTGGCCAGCCGCGCGTTCTCCGCCCGCAGCCGGGCCAACTCCGCCTCAATGTCCTGCGACGCGCCGGCAGGAGCCGGACGGCCGTCGGCATCACGCACCCAGGTCCGCAGCGTCTCGGGGTTGACGTTCAGATCAGCCGCGACGTCCTTGAACGTCCGCCTGCCGGCCGAAGCCCGCCACAACGCGATCGCGTCGGACCGGAACTCCGCACTGTACTTCGAAAGCCGTGCCACAGAGATCTACACCTTCCAGGATCAACAAGATCCATTGTCAGGTGTGTCCACACCACGGGGATCACCTCAGGGGGAAGCTCCTGGCCCGCCACAGGCGGGCGGCGGCACACCCGGCTGCCGCTGACTTTGGGCTGCCTGCACCGCATGGTGCGGGACGGGTGCTGTGCCACGGACTGGTCAGGCGAAGCGCTGGTTGAGGAGATGTCGTCAGATCGGATCGCGTTGGGATGTTGTTCCAGCGGAGCCGGCGTGAGCTCAGGTTTCACCCTGTCCTAGTGCGAGGACGCCGACCTACGCCGCCTCCTCCTGGAATGAGTGCCTCCCACCTCCGGCGGGTGGGCCGGAGACGGGAGGGACAGCCTTACTTGGCGGTCAGAAACTCTTCCGCGGACAGGGGGCGGTTCACTATGCGGATGTCACCGACGTTGCCGTGGAAGACGACGTCGACGGCGCCCGCGTACTCGTGGCCGCCCACCAGCCAGGGCAACCCGAGCGAGGCGAGGCCGACCGACAGGCGGTTCGGGTTGTCGACGACCGGAGCGCCCTCGACGTACAACTTCGTGAGACGGCCGTCGTTCACCACCGCCAGGTGCCACCACTTGAGCTCCACCAAGCCGTGACCCCAGTTAGTCGTCGGGTAGGTGTTGTTCAGCGGGTAGTGATTGAACTGCGGCTCGCGGCCGTTGTTCGTGATAGCGAACTGAGCCACGGGCTCGTTCGGGTCGGTGTTCTTGCCGTGCTTTCCGGCGGCCCCGGCCGAACCCCGGCGGCTGAGTATCGACGCGTTGCCATTCTTGCCGGCGTCCCAGTCCAGCGGCATCCTCACGAACGTCTCAATCGTGTACCCGGTCTTGAACGTCTCGGAGTTCAGCGGAGCCTTGGCCCCGGTGGTCAGGTATGAGCCGTGGACCGGGTTCCTGCCGCCGACGAACTTCAGGCTGGCATGTCCGGGCTGGTCGGGGTGGTGGTCGGCGGACCAGGTCAGCGCGTCGGCGGCTGTGCCTGGCACGGTCACCACCGTCAGGTCGTTGCCCTTGCCGGACAGGTCGTGGATCGTCTGGCCCACGGAGAGCGAGGTGCCGGGCGCGCCCTGCCCGTCGAAGCGCCAATACGCCAGCGTGCCCTTCACCAGCTCTCTGCCGGCGGGCCGGGCGGGCCGGACCGGAACCGGGATGAAGCTCGAGAACCGCTGCTCGAAGTCGACGGGGATCGAGAAGTTGTCGACCGGGCCGGTGATCCGGGCGTGCTCGGCTGCCAGTTCGGTGCGGGACTCCGGCTCCTGAGCCAGGATCCACGGGTTGATCGTCTCGACGTCGATCGTGTTGCGGGCCAGGTCGAAGTGGTAGAGGCGGATCATGCCGCCACCGCCGAAGTAGCGGTTCTGGTAGTTCGTGATGTGCATGTGCACGTCGTTGCCGGCGGCGTTCTTCTTGGTCATGCGCCCGGACGGCCAGTAGTGCCCGTTGAGGGTCAGGAAGATCTGGTCATTATCCTTGACCAGTTTGTCCCAGATTGACTGGCCGTAATCGGAGAGCGCCGCGTTGTCCTCCGGGTCGCCGGACTCGTAGGGGAAAACGTTGTCATCGTAGTCCGAGTAGACGATGTCGTGCGCCGTGAGGATTACCGGCATCTTCGGGTGGGCCTTGATGACGTCGTTGGCCCACGCGAAGCCCTGGTCGGTGGTCCGCCAGTCCAGGGCCAGCACCAGCCACGAGCGGCCGGCGGCCTGGAAGATGTGCGCGGTGTTATAGCCGGTCGGGTCCGACCCGGCGAACGTCTTGGAGCGCTTGAACCGCTGCGGGCCCAGGGTCTTCAGGTACGGCGTGTCGCCGCGGCTGTCGTCGCCGGACACGTCGTGGTTGCCGGCCACCACGCTGTACGCGGCACCGTGCGAGTCCAGCAGGGCGAACGCCTTGTCGACCTGCTGGAACGACGACGCGTCGGCATCCTGTGTCAGGTCACCGAGGTGTGCCATGAACACGATGTTGTTGGTGGCGTCCCCGCTGTTGTTGATGATGTAGCGGAACGACTCCTCCTGCGGCGTCCGGTTGACGCTGTCCTGGCTGCCCCAGTACAGGAACTGGGTGTCCGGCATGACCGCGAGGGTGAACTGGAGGGCGGTCGGATCCGGTCTCCACGGACCGGTCTTGCCACTCCTGGTGGCGTCCGCGGCGAACGCGGGCGTTCCGCCGAGCGCGGAGGCGCCGACTCCTACGGCTGCCGCTCCCGCACCGGCCAGCGCCGCGTTGCGCAGAAAGCCTCGCCGATTCTGCCCAATCGACTCTTGTGACGGAGTGTCACCGTAAATGCACATGAAGGGGCCCTTCTCGCATCGATAGTTCAAACTGCAACGATGCTATGCAGAAGCGGTCTGAGCTGGGCAGACGTGAGATGACAAACGATTATCAAGCGTCTGTCCACGATTGAAAGCGCAAGGTGAATCACGGCCGTAGGCTGATCTCTTGATGAGCGGAAAGTAACGAAAGGGAGTCGAGACCTCGGTCCAATGCCCCTGCTCTAAAAGCCGTCGCTTTGGGATTCGGGCTCGGCCGTGACATCTAGGGTGCACACCTTCACGTTGTGCGGCGGCAGACCGAAAACAACTCCTGGTCGAAGCCGCCGAGGAAGTGGGCGATGCCCGTCGAGTTCAGGCCTTCGATCAGCACGACTGACACACCTCACCGATCGCGCCGATCGCTCAGGCGTGATCGGCACCCGAGCGGCGAGCGGAACGGATTGACGAGGGGGCCCGGAGCATCACGCGGCACTCGGGCCGGTCGGAAGCGACTTCCTGGCGTCCCGCCGGGCTGGTCTCGACCGCTGGGTGACGCCGCATCTGTGTCGGCGTGAGATGGCCGGCAACGTTGCTAAAACCGGAGCTTACAGGTCCGAGCCCCGTGGACCGGGGCAAGTCTTCCCACGGATCGGTCAGGCAACCAAACGGGGCGCGGGAGGTCGTGTTGCCTGCCTTGAGGCATGTCACCTTCATCCCCGGTGTCATAAAGGTGACTTCGCGCAGGCTCAACGGCGCGGGAACTACCGGGGCGGTGTCGGGGTGTCGTGGCTCCGGTACATCGCCTGTATGTCCAGCTCCAGCTTGACCGTCGGGCCGACCACGGCGATACCGCGCGCCAGCATGTTGCGCCAGTTGAGGGTGTAGTCCTCACGGTGGAGTTCAGCCTTGGCCAAGGCGGCGCAGCGCAGTTCCTCGCCGTAGCCGCCGTTGACCGTGCCCAGGTAGTTGGTGTCCAGGGCCATCGAGCGACTGACGCCGTGCATGGTCAGCGTGCCCTGCAGCGACCACTTGGAGCCACCGCGGTGAACGAACCGACTGCTGGCGAAGTCGATGTACGGGTAGTTCTCGACGTCGAGAAAGTCCGCCGAGCGCAGGTGGTTGTCCCGGGTGTTGTTGCCCGTGGTGATGCTGTCGGCGTGGATCCTGACCTCGACCTGCGACTCCTCCATGTTCTCGTGGACCCGGATGCCGCCCTCGAAGCGCTCGAATCGGCCGTGCACATTTGCCATGCCGACATGCTTAGCGATGAAGCGGATCGCAGTGTGCGGCGGGTCGAAGAGCCAGACGCCGGGGGACGGAAGCTCCGGCTGGCGCGCCATGTCCAGCTGTGTCCTGGCCTGCGGCACGCACTCCCCCGCGACGATGTCCACCGTCTCGCGGTGCGGCTGCAGGCTCTCCGCGGTGATCAGCAGACTGTAACGGCCCGCGGGCAATGCGGCGCAGAACAGCCCGTACGGATCGGTGGTGCCTCGTGCCGCGACCCGCTGGGTATCAGTCGCGGTGACCGTGACGTCAACGCCGCCGAGGGGGTGACCCAACGGGTCCAGCACCTCGCGGACGAGGCCGCCTGCGCCGGGCGGAAGGGGCAGAGCGAGGCCCGTGCCGCCGCCGAAGCCCTGGGTTCGCCTGCGCCTGAGCAGTGCGAAGGCCATGGTGTTCACCTTTCGTGGAAATGCAGGGTAAGCATTGAGAGGGGTTCAGCCGTGTCCGAGGATCTGACGCAGCGCCGCGGTGAGCAGCACCTCCGCGTCACCGGACGCCGCAGCGTGAGCGTGCCGGAAAGCAATGTGATGGTCGGGTCGTACGAGCAGAGCCCCCGAGTCGGCGATATCACGCAGCCGCGCCCAGTCGCCGTACGGGTCCTCGTACTCCTGCCCGGGGCCGATGACGACCGTGGCGAGCTCGACACCGAGCGTTTCGGTGGCGGTCATGGCCGCGCACGTCCAGTCGTCTCCGCCGATGCCGGTGAACAGGGTGAACCGTCCCCGACCCGCCGCGTCCAAGGTGGACAGCTGCTCGCGGCCGCGGGTGATCCAGGCGTGTGGGAGCTTGGCGCCCGGCCTGGTGGAGGGCTGGTGATGGAGCTCGGGATCGCGGTCGAAGCCAGGGTCTTCGGTGCCGTCAGAGACGATCGCGTCCGACGCGTAGCGCTGGTTCATCTCGACGCCGTGGGCGTTGAATTCGTACGCTTTGGAGGCGATCGCCTCACGCAGCTGTTCCCGCTGCTTCTCGGCGGCCTCGGTGGTGTCCTTACGCCCGGCGATATTGGCCCACAGTTGCTCGGGCGTCTGTGGGGAGAGCCCGTCGAGCGCCTCGAAGACGGGCGCGGTTTCGCCGATGCTCTTGTTGGCGCGCTCGACGACCTGCTTGCCGATGGGAGCGCGTTCGGCGGTGTAGGTGTTGAGGAGGGACGGGCCGGCGGTGCCGTCCAGGACGAGCTTCAGCTTCCACGCCAGGTTGTACGCGTCCTGAATGGAAGTGTTGGAACCGAGGCCGTTCGACGGCGGATGGCGGTGTACAGCGTCGCCAGCACACAGCACACGGCCGTCCTGATAGTTCTCGGCGTACAGATGGTTGACCGTCCAGGCGGAGGACGAGGTGATGGTCACCGGGATGTCGGCGTCACCGATGAGACGGCGTACGACCGACACGGCGTACTCCTCGGTGAGGTCGGGGGCGCCGGCCGCGAGTTCGTAACCCCACACGATCATCCACTCGTTCCACGGGCGAACGCAGCGAACGAGGCCCGCGCCGATGCCGCCAACTGTGGCGCCCGGGGCGAGCACCCAGTAGAGGGTGGACGGCCGGTACGCGGTGTACTTACTGAGGTCCGCCTCGAAGAGGATGTTGATGCTGCCCGCGACACCCATCTGACCGACGGTCGGCAGCCGCGCGTTCTCCGCAACCCGGCTGCGGGCGCCGTCCGCGCCGATCAGGTACTTCGCGCGTATCTCGTAAGTGTCCCCGCGCAGCCGGTCCTTGACGGTGGTTGTCACCCCGTCCGCGTCCTGTACGTGCGACAGGTACTCCGTCTCGAAGCGCAGCGAAGTACCGCGCGCAACCGCCGCGTCGGCGAGAATTGGCTCCATGAGGTGCTGCGGCATGTCGCACATGCGGCTCGGGCTGGCGAGTTCATGTTCAGCCTGCACCAGCGGTTCATTGCCCCAGGAGCGCAGCCGCCCCAGCTCCTCGCCCGCGAGGCTGGTACAAAAGACGGTGTTGCCCATCAGCTGCTGTGGGGTGGCCTTGGCCACGACCTCGTCCTCGACACCGAGGTCACGCAGCACCTCCATGGTTCGCTGGTTGGTGATGTGGGCGCGCGGGGTGTCCGCCAGGGAGGCATAGCGGGTCACGACGATATTGGGCACGCCGTAGGTGCTCAGTGCCAGGGCTGCCGAAGATCCCGCGGGGCCGCTGCCCACGATCAGTACGTCGGTCTCGACGGTGTGCACTGCGTAGCTCCTGAGATGGACTCACAACTTGTTCATTAGTGATCTTGAACCTGTCCGCGTGAGAATGGGTGTCTCAATTCGAGACACCGGCAGCCGGATACCGTAGGGCCGTCGTGACCAGTACCGAGCACTCCCCCACAGCCGACTCCGGCACAGCGTTCTCCCTCGAGCGGATACGCCAGGCGCGCGAGCGCTTCCTGCAGGGTCGGCCCTTGCCCGACGACGTGCCGAACAACGTTGTAGCGGCCTGGCGGCGTGCGCGTTTCTACGGAGTACGGCGCGATCTGGCGACGGCGCCCGGTACCGATGACACCGAGGACTCGGCGCTGCTCGCCGCGGCCCGCCCAGTGCTCGACCGGCTCGCAGCCACGCTGGACGGCGGGGACTGCGCGCTGCTCCTCACGGACGAACGCTGCAAGGTCCTGTGGTGGTGTGGCCGCTGGTCCTCGAACACCCTGCGCCGTGATCTGTCGGAGAGGGTCGTCGGCAACAACAGCGTGGCGCTCGCCCTGCGCACGGGAGTTCGCGCCGAGGTGCACGGACCCGAGCACTTTCTCGACCTGTGGCAGGAACTCTCCTGTGTCAGTGTTCCGCTCCGTGGACCTGGTTCTGGGCGCGCGGCCGGCACAGTAACGGTCGTGGGCGGACTACGCGCGGACTGCGTTCCGCACCCGGGCGCCGTACTCGCCGAGGCGACGGCAGCGGCTGTCGAGGCGGAGCTGGCCGCCGCGGCACGGCCGCCGGAGCGTCTGCTGCTCGACGCCTATCTGCGGGAGAGCGCCGAGGGGCGGGCGGTGCTCGCGCTCGACGGCCGGAACCAGCTGGTGAGTGGCGGCGCGGCGCGGCTGCTGTCCCCGCAGGCACTGGCGGTGCTCGAACGGGAGGCGGCAGGGGTATGGGAAGAGCCTGCGGAGGCATACAACATCGAACTGCCGGACGGTGAGGGGCGTGTCGCCCGGGTCACTCCGCTGCGGACGGGTGGTGTGCTCGCCGTTGTCGAGGAACCGAGCGAGCTGAGCGCCGTGCTCTCCCCGCCCTCACACTTGTCCGAAAAGACAAGTCGACGTGGTGAGCCAGACCGCCTTCGTAAGGAACATTTCAGTGAACCACGGCTTGGGCGGGACAAGCTGGTCAGGCTGGCCGGGAGTTCCGTGCCGTGGCGGCATGCAGCGGGCCTCGCGCTCGACCTGGCGCAGTCCGGGCAGCCGTTGCTACTGACCGGCGAGCGCGGCACCGGGAAGACCGCGCTGGCTCTGGCCCTACTCGCCCGGCGCAACGACATCGGGCCGCTGATCGTCGATGCCGCCCAGGCACCAGACGGCGAACTAGCCGCTCAATGCGAGTCGCTGGGTGGTAAGGGCGCTCTGACCAATCCCATGCTGCTGCGCCACACCGAGCAGCTGGCACAGCGTGATGTGGCCGCACTGATCGCCCTGCTCGGCGAGCAACCGGAGCTGCCGCTCGTGGCGACGTACACACCAGGGACCGCACCCGGCCCGTGTCTGCAGCGGCTGCTGGACACACTGGCGGCACGTTCCGTCGTACTGCCGCCCTTGCGTGAACGAGCCGATGACATAAGGGAATTGCTCCCCATCCTCGCACCCCGGCCGGAGCCCGGGCAGCCGCCGCTGACCTGGACACTCGACACGCTGCGAGCGCTCGAACAGCACTCCTGGCCCGGCAATATCACCGAACTCGCTCACCTTGTAAGGGCGGTGGCGAAGCAGCGGCGCAGTTCCGGGCCGGTGCGCCGTGGCGAACTTCCCGACGCTGTGCGGGAGACACGCGCCGCTCGAAAGCTGAGCCCAATGGCGCTTGCCGAGCGCGAGGCGATCCTCGGCGCGCTGCACCGCCACGGGGGCAACAAGGCGCGCGCGGCGGCATCGCTGGGCATCGGCCGGGCAACGCTGTATCGCAAGCTGCGTGGCTACCAGGGACTGCCAGACTGAGGAGCAGCCCCGGCTACAGCCATGCGGTCGTCCAGGAACCGACCACGGACCTCGACACCGCCACGGCTGTCGGCTACATACTCAGACGCGACGGCGCGACGGGAACGTCGACTCCACCAGCTCGACTCCGAAAGGGCTGGACCGTGATCAACGCTCCCGGCGCACCGACAACGGATGGGAATTCGACAACCCGATCCAGCGCGGCGACGCGACCGGCGGCAGCGGCTCGTTCGCCGTCATCGAGAGCGACAACTGACCAATCGGCCCGCACCCGGTCAGCCAACTGATCAGCCCGGTCTACGACTTCTCCGGCGGACAGTCGGCGGAGAAACCGCACAACCAGCAGATGAGCGTGGACGTCGCCACCGACGGCGGCACGACCTGGGAGACGACCTGGGTCACTCCTCCTCGAGCGGCGACGCCAGGGGACGTGTACGTCGGGACGCGCACCCTCGTGCCGGTCTCTGGCGGCTTGACCGTCGACACCGTCCGTGACAGCAGCTCCAGGGCGGGCCTGGTCGGCGCCACTATCACCGACTTGCAGCATCCGGTCAGCACGGCGGTCACCGTCGCGACGCCGGACGATCCTCGGGCCGGCGACGGTCTCTTCACCCTGTTCGTTGCGAACCCGGGCAAGCACACCCTGCGTGCGAGCGCCCCGGCCACGCCACCGCAGGCAAGAAGACCAAGGTGCATGCGGACAAGACAGTCCGTGCGAACCTCTCCTGAAGGCCGCCCCGGCGACGTCGGGCTAACCACCGCGTCACAAGGAGGCGTCCACGCCCGGACCTGGACGCCCGTCCACCGGCACGACACGCCGCGAGCCGCCCGAGGAACATCACGCGCCCACCTCCCCCAGGCAGAAGGATCACCGGCAGTATCCGACGCGAGGCCCTCGACCACGCGCTCACCGTCAACGGGACCCCCGCACAGCAGGACCTTGCCGTCCACAAGCGGACCACAACGAGCACCCTCCCCCCACCTACTGGGCGGTGCGCGGTGCGCCGCCCTTCACCGCGAAACCGTTGGTCTCACCGTCGTGACCGGCCCCGCAGGTTTGCGGGAGGCGGACACACTTCCCAATGCTGAAGACAAGACGCGAGAGCATCGCCGCGCCGCGGTTGCACCAGAGTCACCGGGGTGAGATGACTTGAATGAGTGCCATCACATAGGAACCGGGGACGTAGTCGCCGTATGACGCAATCCGCGCCCTATAGCCGCATAGCGCGCCGCACCGTGTGGGGAAAGCGTGAAAGATTCCCGGACAGCCAACGACGGAACTGACACCACCGGCAACCCCCCTCCGGCCCCCACTGACCGGAGCAAGCTGCTTGCCGAGGTCTTCCGTCAGATGAGATTCGAGTTCGGCGCCTATGTCGGCGTCGTCTACCTGGCTGCACATGATGCTAATGGCACGCACCTGCTGTCAGCCGCAGTCGGCGGGGCCCCGCCAGCCGTCTTCACCATCCCCGAGGTCATTGCGTGCGACGGCCCCCTCGTAACGGCTGCCGCCTACCGCACCGGCCGCACCGTGGCCTCCGACGCTGCCCATGCGATCTCCCGTGAAGAGCGCGCACTGCGGATGATTCCCTACCCATACTCGGTCGTGGCCGCACCCCTCATCGCCGGGGACGAGAAGCTTGGAGTGCTGACCGGGATTTGGGTACCGCCAAGCCAGACCTGCGAGGGACTGCAGGAACGGATGGCTACGCTGGGGGAACTGCTGACGTCCGGTTTGGTCGACCAGTCTCAGGTTGATCACACCATGAAGCCGACCGCATCTCCCCTGATCATCCCCATGTTCCGAAGCCCGGACGATGAAGGGATCCCCACCGCTGAGGTGAAGCAACGTTGGGGATTGCCCGACCTTCCCGGATCAGCCGCTCTCTCGCAGATGTACCAAGTACACAAACTCTCCGCCGCGCTCAACGAGGCGCCGGGGCTGGTCGACGTCATGCGAGCTGCGCGTGAACGGATCATGCTGCCTTTCGGCGCCGGCGCATTCGTGGCTGCGGTGGCTCAAGAGGGCAGACTCCGGGTGGCCGGGCACAGCGGGCCTGCGGAGCTGGTGCGGATGGTCCACGGGGCGCCCCTGGACAGAAGCACCCCCGGTGCAGATGTGCTCTGCACCGGACAACCCCTCTTCCTCCCCGATCGCGCGGCACTGCTAGCGGCCTACCCCACTCTGGAGAGTGCTGACATCCAGGCATGTGCGGTGCTACCTCTGGTGGGCAGCGGAAACTTCCGGGGCAGCTGCCTGCTCGGCTTTGAGACCGCGCGATGGATCGGCGCCGAAGAACAGGCTGTCCTGCTGATGATGGCCGCCCAGCTCGCCGTGGCCATGGAGCGTGCCCAACTCACCGAGAGCGAGCACGCTCTCACGGAGGCGCTGCAGAAGAAGCTACTCCCCCGCTCACTGCCCGAACTCCCCGAGGTGGTGATCACTGCTCGGTACCTGTCCGCGTCCGCCCCCTCGGGGATGGGCGGTGACTGGTACGACGTCATTCCCCTGCCGGGTCGGCAAACCGGTCTCGTGGTCGGCGACGTGGAGGGCCACAACATCGACAGCGCGGTGATCATGGGACAGCTCCGAAGCGGACTGCGCGCGTATGCTGCGGAAGGACACAAGCCCACCGATGTTCTCGCCCGATCCAGCGAACTGCTCGCCGAACTCGACACCGATCTCTTTGCCACGTGCTGTTTCGTCCGACTCGATCCGGAAGGCGGGGTCGTCGAGATCGCCCTGGCCGGTCACCCGGTTCCGCTCCTTCGCTGCCCCGAGGCCGGGATCATAGCGCCGGACGCTCCGCCGAACCTCCCGCTCGGCGTGGAGCCTGGCTATGTGTATAGCAGCACGGAATTCACCATCCGCCCGGAGACACTACTGATGCTTTACACGGATGGAATCGTCAACTCCCCCACCGGCGACCCGGTGGTCGACGCACGCGGCCTTCTCGCTTCAGCCGACAGAGTCGAAGCCCGTTCCCTGCACAAGATTGCGGACTTGCTCCTCATGGGCGCGTCGAAGCGCCCCGAGCGCCAGCGGGACGACATGGCACTCCTGTTCGCTCTATACGAGGGTAATCCTCTCGGCTCGGTCCGCAGGGTCGACCGGATGGCTATACGGAGGCACGACATCCAGGGCGTGAGGTCCGTGCGAAGGTTCGTGAGGAGTTACCTGCTCAGACGGGACCTGCAGAGACTTGCCGACGACATGGAAGTGATGGCTTCCGAAATCGTCACTAATGCCCTCATTCACGCCGACAGCGATGTCGAGGTATGGCTCCGCGAATACCCCGACCGCATTCATTTCGAGGTCCGTGACACCGACGCCAAGCCTCCAGTGCCGACATCCATCACCGACTCCGACGAGGCGAACGCCGCGGCGGAGCACGGAAGGGGGCTAAGCATTGTGGAAATCCTTTCCTCCGCGTGGGGAAATTCTCCCCACGGTCGAGGAAAGACAGTGTGGCTCGACATTCCTAAATAAAGGAATACAGACCTGCGCCGTCGCTCTCCGACACCTGGCCGGAACGACGCACCGGGAAGGCGGTGGAGGCCCTAGGCCCTTCACCTGGACCAAGGCAGCCGACGAGATCCTCAAATCCCTCGCCGACTACCTCAGCAAGGTGACTCCACGAGCCACTGAAAACCAGCAAGAGACTAAGTCCGTGATTTCCGGCGCAGGCGACACTAGAAGGGCTTAGTGGGCAAGTACTTGCCGTCCAGGGTGATCACGGCGCGCTCGCCTCCCTCGGGATCGGCGATCTTCTTTACGTCGAGCTTGAAGTTGATCGCGGAGATGATGCCGTCACCGAACTGCTCGTGGATCAGGGCCTTGAGCGTGGTGCCGTAAACCTGGATCATCTCGTAGAAACGGTAGATCGTCGGGTCGGTGGGAATGCCGCCCTCGATGGAGCCGCGAGTGGGAATGCTGCGCAGCAGTGTCACCGCATCGTCGTCGAGGCCAAGGAGTTCGGCGACGGCCTCGGCCGACTTCTCCGGCAGCGCGTGCTGGCCGAGGATGGCGGCCGTGACGAACGCCACGGACAGGCCGGCAGCGTCTGCGATCTGCTGCCAGGTGAGGTCCTTGCGGGTCTTGGCTTCGACCGCGGTGACCGCGAGCTGCTGGCGGGCGGTGTTGTCGAGTTGGGCGTGCATCATGACGTTGCTTCCTTTCAGTCGGTCCCCCCATGAAAGTGCGAAGAGCGGAAGAAATGGTCCCGTGGATCGGCCAGACTGGGCCGGGGGGTCAGGCCACGAGGGAGCGGTGCGGCCCGGCGTCGAGTTCCTCGACGGTTCCAGTTGGGATGTCGAAGACCCAGCCGTGCAACCGCACACTGTCCTTGGCCAGCGCATGAGCCACCGAGGGGTGTGTGGCCAGATTCGCCAGCTGGACGGCGACGTTTTCCCGTACCAATGCGGCGACTGTCTGCCTGCTTCCGGCGGGTGCGTTGAGGTCCCGGGCGGCAGCCGCTTGGCGCAGCCAGTCGGCGATGGCCGGGGTGTCGGTCAGGTCATGGCCTTGGGCGAGAGCGGTCATTGCACCGCATGCTGAGTGTCCACAGACAATAATGTCCTTCACTCCCAGGACGGCAATGGCGTACTCGATGCTGGCGACGATGCCGTCGGCGCCGGAGGTGTAGAGGGGGACGAGGTTGCCGGCAGTGCGGATGACGAACA
The DNA here is from genome assembly GCF_036108815.1 of Streptomyces sp. NBC_00353. Classification (NCBI taxonomy): domain Bacteria; kingdom Bacillati; phylum Actinomycetota; class Actinomycetes; order Kitasatosporales; family Streptomycetaceae; genus Streptomyces; species Streptomyces sp. NBC_00353. Next base: position 83,466 of record NZ_CP107985.1, read on the forward strand.
GCTCGCCGGGATCGGCCTGGGTGATCAGCTCGGGGATGACACGGGCGTCAGAGCAGCCGATGAACAGCGTGCTGGGCTGGTGGGTGGTGGCCAGCTGAGCGAGGAGCCCTGCCTTGGCGGGGAAGACCTCCCGCTGAAAGCGGGTGATGCCCTCGGCGAGATGACGCATGCCGTGCTCCTTCCGGTGGTTTGCCGATGAGGTCTACCCCATTCACTGTGCACGAGCTGCCCTTATAGCGTCCAAGACTCATTACCACTGAGTTCCATCGACCGCATCTATAATGATGGGTGTGAAGCCTGAACTGCGCCATCTGCGATACCTGCTCGCAGTGGCCGAGCACGGGAACTTCACCCGCGCCGCCGAGGGCCTGCGCATCTCGCAACCCACCCTGTCTCAGCAGGTCCGGCAGCTGGAAAAAGCCCTCGGTGTCCAGTTGTTGGACCGTACTGGCCGCACAGTACGCCTCACTGACGCCGGGACCGCTTACGCCCATTACGCCCAGCGCGCGCTACAGGACCTTGCGGCCGGCGAGCAGGCGGTGCTGGACGTGCAGAACCTCTCCCGTGGGCACCTACGCCTCGCTGTCACCCCTACCTTTACGGCCTACCTCACGGGCCCCCTCGTCGCCGACTTCTATGCCCGCTATCCGGGCATCACCTTGGACGTGCGAGAGATGCCCCAGACCCGCATCGAAGCCGACCTGCTCGGCGATCGGATTGATCTCGGCATCGCCTTCCTGGGCGCCCATCACCCGGGCATCGAGGCCACCGCACTGTTCATCGAGACCCTCAGCCTCGTCGTCGGCCCCTATCACCCCGACATCCAAAGGCGCGGCCCCCTGCCCATCACCGACCTTCGCGAACGCCATCTCGCCCTGCTCAGCGGTGACTTCGCCACCCGCCAGCACATCGACCAGCACCTCGCGGAACACCACGTGCAGCCACGGATCGCACTGGAGGCCAACTCCATCAACGCACTCACCGAAATCGTGACCCGCACCCCGCTCGCGACCGTCCTACCCGACGCGATCACCCGCGGCCATCCCCACTTGGCCCCCATCCCCCTCTCCCCCGCACTCCCCTCCCGCACCGTCACACTCCTGCATCGTGAAAGCACGTACCAAAGTGCCGCCGCCCGCGCCTTCACCAGCCGGGCCACCAACTGGGCACATGCCCACGGCTTCAACCTCTTCTGACGAGGGAGGCAGTGGACGCCACAATGTGACGGGTCGGCCCTGCCGCCCAAAGACGCCGACTCAGGCAGGCAAGGGCCGGACACCGTCCGACACCCTGCATCGGGTTTTTGTCCCAACCCACCCGTCGGCCGGTCAACAGACCCAGGCGGCAATCGAGACCTTGTGGACCCGGCAATCACCCTCAATGAACTACTGACCGTTTTCCACGAGCCGTAGCGTTCGGGCAAGTCACGCCAGGTGATGCCGGTGCGGATCTTGTAGACCATGCCGTTGATGACCTGGCGGTCGTCAACCCGAGGCCTTCCGGTCACGGCCAGGGGTACGAGGGGAGCCAGTAACTCCCATTCCTGGTCTGTGAGTTCATGTCGACGTACCACACCAGAATCCACCACCCGCATGATCTTTGAAGACAGCTAATAGGGCCTAATCGTCGTTTGCCGTCTCCCCGCCCTCCGAGAGCGTGGAAGCAGAGCTGAGGTCTGATCCGTTCAACTTGTTCGGCGCAAAGGCGACGCCAACCTCGCCGAGTGGAACCTCATGCCCCGCCTCACAGGTGACGCCTGCCCTGAGCGGCGTGCTGCAGTTGTGGTGAGTGAAAAGGAGTGGTGGTCCGGCCGGGTCGGCGAGGTAACGGTCGCCCCACTGAATGAGAGCCAAGGCCACAGGGAACAGGTCGCGGCCTCTCTTCGTGAGCGCGTACTCATGTCGGGTGCGCGTGCCAGGCTCCTGGTAGGGGCGACGCTCAAGAACACCGACAGCCACGAGTTCGCGCAGGCGCGAGGCAGCGACAGCTTCGGAAATGCCCGCCCTATGCGCGAAGTCGTCAAAGCGCCGAGTGCCGTAGAAGGCCTCGCGTATCAGCAGCATTGCGGAGCGACTGCCGACCGCGCGCACAGCGCGGTCAAGGGAGCAACGGTCAGTGATCCAGCCGTCCCGGTCCGCCACCGGTCCGTCTAGGTGTGCAGCTTCTGTCGACATGCGCCAAGACTAACGCTGGCTTGAGATTTCCCTACTCAGGCCATTAGCGCCCTGGCCATGGATAGCAGAAGCCAAACATGGTTGGCTGGGATCTACCGGTGTTACACACGGCCGCCTTCGTCAACGTTGCCTTCGGCAACGTCGGACGCCTCGCTCCCCGTTGGCCGCGCAGCCTGCACGGTGGGCGGCCAACGTGACCGCCTCCAGAAGACCGGCTGGCAGTGCTCGATCGCCGCGGCAACATCCGGCGCGAGTCGGGTACGGCCCCCGTTACCGTTTTCGTGGCTCCGCAATGGCGCCTCCGGCCTTCGGGTGCGGCGTGACTTCCCCCTCCTGTTGTTGATGATCCAGGGGGGTGCCGCCGGGTCCGAAGCATCGACGGACCGCCGATGAGGGGCTTGAGCACCGGCTTCACCCAGGCCGGAGGAGCTCTCCGCAACGTGGATGTGGCAGCTCGGTGCCGTGGCAGGCCAGACGAGGGCGCGATGGAGAGGCCTGCACGTGATCGACACCGGCGACACCGACGTCTTCCTCGGCCTGGACGCCGGCAAGGGCGAACACCACGCCACCACCGTCACACCGGCCGGGAAGGCCACACATCGGCGTCCCGCGTACCGAGGCACTCAGCGCGCGGGGAGAGGGCCGGCCAGCTGGCGGCGCCTTGAGCCGTCCACGTGACGAGCGGACAGCGAGTTCGCTACCCATCTGGCTTGCGTCGGCCATAGCCGGATGGGTAGCGTCTGGCTATGGAAAATCAAAGCCAGACGGGCAAGACCGCCTGGGTACTGCCGGTGCTTTGCGTTGCCGCGTTCATGGCCAGCTTGGACCTGTTCATCGTCAACGTTGCCTTCTCGGACATCGGGCAAGAGTTCCCAGACAGTTCGCTGGCCGACCTGAGCTGGATCCTCAACGCCTACGCGATCCTGTATGCGGCCCTTCTGGTTCCCCTGGGACGCCTGGCTGACCGCTTCGGGCAAAAGGCGGGCTTCCTGAGTGGCCTGGCCGTATTCACCGCCGCCAGCGCCGCATGCGCCTTGAGCGACAGTCTGTGGCCCCTGGTCGCCTTTCGGGGAATACAGGCAATGGGCGCCGCCCTGCTCACTCCCACGAGCCTCGGCTTGCTCCTCACTGCCACGCCCGCCGACCGGAAAGAGCGAGCAGTGCGCGTCTGGGCTGCCACAGGCGGTCTCGCGGCCGCCGCAGGACCTGTCGTTGGAGGCCTCCTTGCCGAGGCCTCGTGGCGCTGGATCTTCCTGGTCAACGTGCCGATCGGCGCTGCTGCCTTCCTGTTGGCGCTTCCTTCGCTGCCCGCCAGCCGACACGACGTGGACACCCGGCTGCCGGACCTCCCAGGCGCCGCTGTTCTTCTGGCCTGTATCAGCGTCCTAGCTCTCGGGCTGGTCCAAGCGCCTTCCTGGGGCTGGGACAGCCCCAGGACCGCTGTATGTCTGGGGCTGACTCTCACGGGCATGGCTGTCTTCTGGCGCCGCTCCCTACGCCACACCTCCCCCGTGGTGGAACCGGCGCTCCTGCGCGTGCCCTCATTCGCCTGGTCCAACGCCACCGCCTTGGCCTTCACAGCCGCGTTCGCCGCCGGCCTGCTCGCCACCGTCATGTGGCTGCAAGAGGTATGGGGCTACTCGGCGCTCAGGACCGGCATGGCAATCACCCCGGGACCCCTGATGGTGCCGCTGTTCGCCTCCCTCGCCCAAGCTGTCGCTCACAAAGTGCCGGCCGGCTGGATCACCGCGGTGGGATCGGCCCTCTTCGGCACCGGCATCATCGTGCTGCAACTGAGCCTGGGCGCTCAGCCTGCCTACCTCACGCAGGCGCTGCCGGGCTGGCTGCTGAGTGGCATGGGCGTGGGTCTGGCCCTGCCCACCATCCTGGCCGCGGCCACGGCCGACCTCCCCAACAACCGTGCTGCCACCGGCAGCGCAATCGTCAACATGAGCCGCCAACTGGGAGCAGTCCTGGGAGTAAGCATCTTGATCGCGCTTGTCAGTGTCCCCCACACCTATACCGCCACACACGCGGCCTTCACGCTCGCGCGGTGGACCATTGCCGCCGTGGCTTTCGTCGGCGCACTGACCGCCTTGCGTATGACCCCCCGCAGCACACCCTCCGACAGCGCCTCTGCCGCCCTGACCGTCACACCTGAGATGTCATGACGTACAGCACCATGGCGATGGCGGCTCCGTGCGGAGATCAGGGTGCCGCAAGCTTCACGGGCACCATCCAAGACCACTTGTGCCCAACAAGAAGACTGAAGCGGTTGTCACCTCGGTGAGGCTCGCCTGCCGAGCTAAGGCCGTCTAGCCTCGCCGTTTCAGTTGCGGCTGATGGCTGGCTGAGCGGGGTCGTTTGGAGCGGTGTCGGTCGGTGGGCATGGTGAGGGCCCGGCGCGGTGGGCCGGGTTCTCCAAGGTCCTTCGGGTCGCGGGTGATCAGAGGGCGGTCGCTCAGGTGGCGGGGCGAGGCAGGGCGGCCAGGCGGTGGAATGCGGCCGTGAGTTCATGTCTCCAGGGCCAGGTCGCCGAGATCCGCAAGCGCAGGCGGCGGCCGCCGCGGGTGATCCGGGCGGCGACGTGCAGGATTCGGTAGCGCAGTTTCTTGGGTTCGGCGGTGGCGAGATCGCCGTCCAGCAGGAGGACGCGGGTCCAGGCGAGAAGGTCGATCGCCGCGAGACTGAGTTCGAGCCAAGCGGCGTTGACCAGGAAGTGGCGGGAGGGGAAGCGGCCGAAGCCGGTGGTCTTGCCGCACCTGATGTGGTCCTCGACGGTGGCATGCCCGCGGTGGCGGACCTCCAGAAACTGGGCGGAGCCCCCGCTGGCGAACGGTGTGTCGGTGAGGAAGACCTGGTGCCGCAGGCCCTCGTCCTGGTCGAAGAGGGACAGTTGGGCTCCGGGGTGCGGGCGCTCGCGGCGCACGATGATGCGGGTGCCGTCCGGATAGCCGGCAAGGTCGACCATGCCGGTCAGCTCGGCAACCGTGGCGCCGGCACGCAGTGTTCCGTCCTGGTCCAGGGCGGGGTGCCAGACCTGTTCGGGCAGGGCCCGGATCGCGCGGCGGACCGGTTCAGTGACCGCGTATCCGACCGAGAAGAAGGTGCGGATTCCTCGTATCCGCATGTCTCGGACGTGGGCGAGGAAGGCTTTCGCCGATCCGGCGCTGTCGGTGCGGACGAGGATGTCGGTGCCGTGCCGGTGGTTGTCGGGGATCTGCGCGAGAGCGTCGTCCAGCACCGCGATGTGATCGGCGGCGGTGTTGGCTCCGGCGTTGCCGGGCCGCAGCCGCCCGGACATGCCCTCGCCGGTGTTGGCCAGGAAACACACCAGAGGGTGGAATCCGAAGCCGCCTTTATAGGTGGGTGCGGCTTGGTCCTTCTCGGAGTGGCAGGTCACCAGCGTGGCGTCGAGGTCCAGGACCAGGCCGGGCAGTTCTCGTCCGCCGGCTTTTGCCGCCGGTATTCCGCAGCGGGTCTCGGCGGCCTGCAGCCAGGCCACTTCCCGTGCCTGGGCCCGGGCCGCTCGCAGCCGAGCGAGTCCGGTCTCGTCGATGTCGGCGAGCAGCCGCCAGGCCGTCGGTGTCGAGGCGACCGGGCCGAACACCTCGCCCTGGTCCCGCAGCACGGCCAGATCCGTGATGGCTTCCCCGCCATCAGCCAGCATCACCGCGAGGTCGGTGGCGATCCGGCCCGGGTCGTGACCAGTGCCGCGTCGCCGAAGTGGTCCTAACGCGGTGGAGTACGCGCTGGTCAGTTCGGTGGCATCGGCGAGATCAGCCAGCAACCGTGCCCCGGCGTGACCAACCACCCCGGCACCGTCAGCAGAGACATGGAGCTTGGGACGCGAACCGATACCGTCGGGTAGCGAGGGCGCATTTCGGCGCCCTCGCCCCCTCAGAACCGTACGTGCACGTTGTCCGCGCATACGGCTCAAGCAAGTCCTGAAGGCTCTTGGGACTATGCAGAATTTCCGTTGCCTGACACCTTCCGGCGTCGGAGGCATGAGGCATGAGCAAGGCGGAGTTGAGCCCCGTCCGGCGTCTTCGTCCCCTGGTAGGCGATGTGTCGTGCCTTCATCGCTTTCCGGGTGGTGCGGAGCCATTGCTCCCACCCGGTTGGGGACTGTGGGGGCTGGTCGGAATGCAGAAGCAGTTGCCCGCAGCACTGGCAGCGGCCCATTTGCGTCTGGAGCAGACGCATCGTGGCCCGGTCCAGTGGCAGCGGTGCGCTTCTGCGCCGCCGGTTGGCCCAGTAGTCGGTCAGGGCCGGATCGTCTGGGGACGAGGTGCCCTTCACCAACTGGTGCCGGATGATTTTCGTCCAGGCGAACTTGACGAGGTAGGCACCGTTGTCGCGGTGGCCGAATACCCATCTGTCTTCCCGGGCGGTGTTGAATCGGCCGAAGTACCGGCTGGTGATCCAGTGCTTCGACTTCTTCGGGTGCCTGTGCAGAGCCCACTGGTAGGTGAGTTGCCACAGATAGGAGTCCAGTGAGGCGAAGACCTCCTTGGACACCACCGTCCGGTAATAGGCCGACCACCCGCGAACGATCGGGTTGACCGCCCGCAAGATGGCGAGAGTTTCCGCGCCCCGCAGGGCACGGACCTCCTCGCGCAACCTGGCCCGGATCCGCCTGACGGCTGCTTTACTGGGCTTGATCAGCAACTTGTCGCATCGGTAACGGCGCACGTTGAACCCCAGGAAGTCAAAACCGGTCTCCGCGTGGACGATACGTGTCTTGTCCTCGTTGAAGACCAGCCCCCGGGGCGCGAGCCAATCGGCAAGCTGGGCCTTGACCTGCTCAGCCGCTTCGCGGCTGTGGCACATCGCCACCAGGTCGTCGGCGTATCTGACCAGCACCGGGGCGTCCGGCATGATCTCTCCGGGCCGTCGGCCCGGAGGGTAATACCGCACACCCGCAGCCGCCTCCATCCCATGCAGGGCAACGTTCAACAGCACTGGGCTGATCACCCCGCCTTGAGGAGTTCCCTCCTGCGTCGCAGTGACTCGGCCGCGTTCCACCACCCCGGCCTTCAGCCATTGCCGGACCAGTCCCCGTGCGGGGAAGGTGCCGAGCCGGGCCAGAAGCCGGTCGTGGTCAATGCGGTCGAATGCCGCCGCCAGGTCGGCGTCCAGGATCCACACGCGTTGCGGGTTCTTGCCGTTGAGCGTGTTGTAGATGACCCCGATCGCGTCGTGACAGCCCCGGCCCGGGCGGAAGCCGTATGACCTCGCCTCGAAGCGTGCCTCCCACTCGGGTTCCAGCGCCGCCGACGCGCGGGCCTGATGAGCCCTATCGATGATCACGGGAATTCCTAGTGGGCGCCGTTTGCGTCCCCCTGCCTTCGGGATGAAAACTCGCCGGACCGGACGGGCCTGCCAGATACTTCCGCGCTGCTGGATGAAGCGCACCAACTCTGCCTTGCCCGGGGCGGTCAGCACGACCTGACCGTCGATCCCCGCTGTCTTCCGTCCGGCGTTGACCTCCGTCACCCGGCGCACGCTGACCAGCGTGTTGCTCAGGCTCCGGAGCATCAGTTTCTGCAGGTTCCTGACTTTCGCCAGGTCACCGTCCCTCGATGCCGTGAAGATGCGCTGACGCAGGCGGCGTACGTTCTTCTCCGCCTGGTCCCAGTCGATACTGTCCCAGTCCGCGAAGAAGTCGCCCTCCGGTCCGTTCACCCCAGCCGTGGCCGCGGCGTCCAACTTGTCCTTCGGTGCTGTCCCTGTCGTCATCGTCCCTCCTCACAGACTCACCCGGCTCACGTCAGCGTCCTTTCGGACCCGGAAACCTGCCCGGTATCCGGCGAGTTGGCCGGGATGGTGGCGGAGAGGCCGCCACTCGTGCTGTCCCGGTTTCCTCTGACCTTTCGGCCTGCCGGCCTTCGCTTCTTGAGCCGTCCTGTCCCGCCGGAGACATCAGCCTTCCTCACGGTCGGCCCACCGCCGCCCATCCGAGAGCGGCGGCCTCCGTCGGGGTTTCCACGTTCCGCGTGTGCGAGATGCGACCGGATTGGGCGCCCTCTATATCCCGGGGCGGCGGTGTCCTCCCGGGCGGCATGCAGATCCGCCCGGCGCCTGCCGCGTTTCAGCGGCCCGCCCTGCACCCTGCTGTCGCGTCCCACCGGCAGGGCTTTTCTTCACGAGACGTCATCGAGGGTTCACGGGTGTTCGCCCGCCCGGTCTTTCCCTTGCCTGTTGCCACCGGGTGGAACGGCGGCGCTTGGGCTTCTCCCCGGAGCTTCGCACCCCGCCGTTACCAGCGACGCACGTCCAGGTGGGAACGGATCATCGGACACGAACCCGGGATTACCCTGTTGTCGGCAACATCGCCGACCCCCTCTCCAAAAGCATCCACTCAACACACGCGACCTCGTGTCGCACCTGCACGCAGAAAGTGCCTTCCGCCTGGACCGACAGAACCCCTCGACAAGGTTCATCGTCCCAGCTCAGAAGGCACTTTCGCGTTACCGCACAGAACCCGGCCCCACACCAAGTGAAACGGCGAGGCTAGGTGTGTTGTCCGGGCAGGTTGGTGATGCGGCTGACTGGGATCTGACCGCCGATTCCGGTGCGTGGTCGGTGGTTTGGGCGTCCTATTCGGCCCAGCGGGGAGCAAGAACGGTAGCGGCTAGCCAAGTGCGCCGCCCCGCACGGACTGCAGCATCTACTCCCCAGCGACTCCACTCCGACCTGCAGGCATCCGCCGCCGAACAACTCCAAAGATTGTTGATCGTGGACGCAGCGCTATTGATGCCAAGTGGGGCACACATGGCGAGACCTCAGCAACAGTGGGAAAATTGGGAAAGCTTTCCTTCGGAATGCAAGTACATTGTTCGGCCAACATGGCAAACACCAGGGGAAGTTCGGTTGACCGCAAGAGTCATGGGCTCCCTGCCCGCTCAAGGATGCTTATGTCGGTGCAGCCGACGCAAAGGGGCAAGCATGACCGGCCCTGCACAGCGATCCGGGGATCATGTTCGCGGTTTACACGTCGTACAGATCGCGAAGCCAGCGACCATGGCCGGACCGTCGCATCGCAAACTCTGCCTCGGATTTCTCTCGTCCAGACAGCCGAGACTTCGGTGCCCCCCTGTGGATCATCGCCGGAAAGTTCCGTCGAAGGCCGCCGGATACCCGCACACTTCAGGACATCCCTGTGTGCCACATCGTGGTTGAAACCGCTTACGACAGGAGGAGCCTGTGAACCTGGTTCGAGACGCGATGACCAGCGACGTCGTTACCGTACCGCCCTACACCGCTCTGACTTCGGTTGCCGCCTGTATGCGTGACGCCAACGTGGGCTGCGTCCTCGTCGTCCATGACGGCATTCTTCACGGCTTGATCACGGACCGCGACATCACGGTCCGCGTCACTGCCGAAGGTGTGATCGCGGGAAGCGCAACGGCCCAACAAGCCGCGTCCGGAGCCCTGGTAACCGTCACCTCCGATACCACTCTCTGCGAGGCCGCTGCATTGATGTGCGACCATGCACTGCACCGTCTACCTGTCGTGGACGACGGCCATCTCGTGAGACTTCTCTCGCTAAGCGACATTGCTGAGACGGCCCATGCGCGAGAGGTACTCATCGCACTCGGAAACGCCCAGGCCAACCACTGATCGCCACGTTGCCCCCCGGCATCTTTTCCACCTCTCCACAGCGGGCTCCCAGCAGCCCTTCCTCCTCTTGATCACGATCTGGGAGGTGACCGCGCGCCGAAGGCACCGGTAGACCGCCGATAAGGGCAGAACCACCGAGTCGTAGGCAGATCCTTCATCCCCTCGCCGTCGGCGAACCACCGTGGAAACTCATGCCGGGCGACCGACCGGAACCCTCGGGAGCGACCCCTCATGCAAATGGACTGAAAAGTCAAGAACTGTTAGAGTGGGCGGATGGCGCGCCCCCGAAGCTTTGATGAGAACCAGGTTCTACAGTCCGCGCGCGAGCAGTTCTGGAACCGGGGCTATACGGCTACATCGCTGGAACACCTCATGTCAGCCACCGGACTGGGCAAAGGAAGCCTGTACGGGGCGTTCGGCGACAAACGCCAGCTCTTCCTGCGCACACTGGACGACTATCGCAGGGAGCAGCTCGACAGCGTCCGGCAGATACTCACCGGACCTGGTTCGGGGCTGGAGCGCCTAGGGCGCCTCCTCGACGGCGCCGCTGGCGGTTACGCGAATGATGCCTGCCGCCGCGGGTGCTTCTTGGCCAACAGCACCTCCGAACTGCACGGCCAGGAGTCCGAAGTGGTCTCTCGCGCCCGGGCGACCTATCAGGAGGCACAAGACCTTTTGGCCGCCTGTGTGAAGGATGCACAACGGGAAGGCGACCTGGCCAAAGGTGCCGATCCGCAGGAAATGGGCAACCTGCTGCTCGCGGTCCTACAGGGAATCGAGTTCCTCGCCAAGACCGACATGGACGCCTCGGCACTCATGCAGATCGGCCGCACCGCGTTGTTGAGCCTCCCTCGCCCCTGACCCGACGCGCGTGAGGCCGCCCTGCGGCGCGATGTTCGGCGTGTTCGACCCCGTCCGCGACGAGCGGCAACCCTGGCCCGTGGGGCGTGCAGAGCCATTGCCGACGTCTTTCGCGCCGAGCGTGTGGGAGTCAACCGCATAGGGCCTGGGTCGCAGGGCCACCCGCCGATCAGAGCGGGACCGTTCAAGTGGTGTTGAGGGCCCACGTCTGCCGCTTTTCGCGACTTCTCCTTGCGGCGATCGCCATCGGCTGGAGCATCCGCCGCCAGGTGTCCGTCAATGATCATGTCCGCGATCAGCCTTTGGACCTGATTCCCAGGTCCTAGCAACCAAGGCGCCTCAACGGGCTTGCTTTCTCCAGGGAGACGGCGTGAGAGCGCCTCGATCGAAGTAGTGAGGCCCGACGAAGTTGGGAGCAAACCAGCAGGACAACACTAGGCGGACCGTGGCGGACTTCTACAACGCTGGCGCATCTTCCGCAACGCCTGCTGCAGCTCCAACCGCCCACTCAGCAGCCATGGTCGCCCTCACCCCGCGGCGCTAGCGGCGATGCGGCTTTGAGAGCGTCGGCGACCAAGTCGATCCCCAGCCTCAGATGCTCGGCGGTCGTCCAGCCGACCACACGGCGGGGGCCCCATTCGGGAAGACCTCGGCAAGGAGGGTGCGTTCCTTGGGCAAGAAACATGTTGGCCCTCAATACAAGGTGGCCGCCGCCTCGCGACGCGGCTGCGGGAACGCAATCGCTCGATGTCCTGTGGCAGGGGAACACTGGTCTGGGCGGCGCGCCGATATACCGCTTCTCGGGTAGCGTGATTGGGACGACATCCTCCTCCGGTCACCTTTCGCTGCTGCCATCCCCGTCGATTCTCCGTACGTCTACTGCTGGTCGGCGATCACGGCACAGTGGGCAGGAAGTTCATGTTCAGGCCTGGCATAGAACTCCGCCGAAGCACCGTGTTCTGGATATGTCCGAAAGGACTCGCACCATGCCCTTCGTCACCGCCAAAGACGGAACAGAGATCTTCTACAAGGACTGGGGATCGGGCCAGCCGGTCGTGTTCTCCCACGGCTGGCCACTGATCGCCGATGCGTGGGACCCCCAGCTGAAACTGATGGCGGACAATGGTTTCCGGGCCATCGCCCACGACCGGCGCGGCGGCGGACGCTCCGGCCAGACCTGGGACGGAAATAACCTCGACACCTACGCCGACGACCTGGCATCGCTCATCGAAACGCTCGACCTGCGCGACGCCATCCTGGTCGGACACTCAACCGGCGGGGGCGAGGTCACACGCTACCTCGGCAAGCACGGCTCCGGCCGGGTGGCCAAAGCTGTGCTGCTCAGCGCGATTCCCCCGCTGATGCTCAAAGCCGAAGCGAACCCCGAAGGACTGCCGATCGAGGTCTTCGACGAGATCCGAGCGGGCGTCGCGAAGGACCGTTCACAGTTCTACAAGGATCTCAGCGCAGCGTTCTACGGCGCCAATCGCGAGGGATCGACCGTCACCCAGGGCACCCGCGACGAGTTCTGGCTCTGGTCGATGTCGGTGGGCATCAAGGGCGCCTACGACTGCATCAAGGCATTCTCCGAGACGGACCTCACCGAGGACTTGAAGAAGTTCGATGTCCCCACCCTGATCGCACATGGCGACGACGACCAGATCGTTCCGATCGTGGCCTCGGGCAACAAGTCGTCCAAGCTCGTCAAGGACGCAACCTTCAAGGTCTACCCCGGCGCCCCTCACGGCCTGTCGATGGTGCCCGTATTCGCCGAACAGTTCAACAGCGACCTGCTCGACTTCGCACGCAGCTGAGCCGAGGAGGGCCCGCTGCCTGCCCGGCCCGCGGTACAGGTGCACCCGCTGCGACCCTGGTGCCGCCACCGCCCGCCCCGCTTCGGGGTCCGGTCCGGGAGTAACGGCTCGATCCGCGCACACCGCGCGTCGGCCAACGGCATGCGCAGACCAACGATCAGATGGTCCAAACGAATGGCGGGTCAATATGCTTATGCCGTCTGCCCGTCGGGATGAGCATTGATCCATGACAGACCACCAACGTCCAGGCGGTTGCGGGCCCGGGTGACCGCGACGTAGGCGAGACGGGCCTCGGCACCATCGATGGGTCCAGGCAGGGGGTGGCCATGTTCGTCGTATTCGTCGCTGTCCTGGGGCGGGGTGAAGTCGATGGCCACTCTTACCCGGTGCCATTCCCGGCCTTTGGCCTTGTGGGCAGTGGACACAGTCACATCTGCGTCGGATTCGTCATCGAGCCGGTTGACGGCTGCGAGGATGGCCCCGGTTCCATGTGTGTCGACAAGCTCGATCAGCGGCTGAAGCTCGCGACCGGCCGGATCGTGTTCGGCATAATCCTGCAGATCGCCCCAGGTAGGGAAGAGGACGAGCTCAGGGTGCGAGGTGCGGCGGCCCTCCTTCAGGTCGTTGGCGGCGTGGGCCAAGGCGCGTAGGGCTTCCCCTCCCCCAACCAGCGCCACACGATGGCCCGCCGCAAGCTGCTGCATGACTTCGTTCATGGCGCCGACGTTGGTGCGGCACAAGACGGCGTCAGAGGGCGGTTTGAGAGTATTTGATGAGGGGTGGCGGGCGCGGGCCTGGTGGACCTTCATCGGCGACCACTTCCACCACGCTGTACGAGGCGGCGCTACGCGATACTTGTCCTGTGGAGTGGTTCGAGCAGGCCCGGGCAGCGGAACAACTCGGGGATTGGGATGCGGCCATCACGTTGGTAAGCGCCCAGGCCGAGTGCTACTCCACCGATCGCTACATGCACAACAACCATCTGTGGCACATGGATTTGCTCGCCCGTTCGGAACGGCTCCCGGAACTCATGGAACTCGCTCGCACGGACGTCCATGCACGTCGGAGACTCAACAGATCGCTTCGCGAGCGGGGGATGGAGGCCGCGCTGCGCAGCCGCGCCAAAGATGGTGACCGTGATGCTCTGTACGTCTTTGTCCGGCTTTTGTGCGAGACAAATCGAGCCCAGACGGCCTATCTAGCGGTCCAGGACCTCGGCCCGGAGGATCAGTACGCACACCAGATCGTGGCCCGCTTTCGATCGCCATCAAGCGGTGCGCAGTAACGCTCGACGCCTGCCTTGTCCGACCTTTCATGAGGCTGTTCGTGGAGTGTCGTTTTCGGGTGAGGCAGTATCAGCGTTGCCGATCGCGGTACTTGGTCCGTTACTGCTTCGTGGCGAAGCTGCCGGCGTCGTCCTCGGTGAGGATGTCCAGTTTGACCAGGCGTTTCAGCTTGGCGCGGGTGCCTTCGATGTTCTTCGGCAGTAGTTCGTGGTCGAGGGCATCGCAGATGTCGCGGGCGCGGAGGGGGCCGGTGGCCTCGTTGAAGACGGCGAGGATGCGGGGGTAGTCCGGGTGCTCGGGCAGGTCCGGCGAGGCGGTTTGGGTAGGGATCCGGTCGGCGAGGGCGGTGACGGTCTTTCGGGTGATCGCGAGGTGCTCGAGGTGGGTCTCGGCCTCCCGTAGTCGGGCCTGTAGCTCTTCGGCTTGGGTTCGGAGGTCGTCGGTCAGGGTCCGGGCTGCGTCTTCCTGGACATCCAGTGCTTCGAGCAGGGGCTGGATGTTCATGCGGTCACGGCCTGCGGGTCGCGCCAGGTGGGGGTGATCGTGCCGGTGAGCCGGCGGGTCATGGTGTGGGTCATCGCCCAGTAGACGCGGGAGGCGGAGGAGGCCGGGTGGTGTTCGTAGTCACGGACCAGGCGCCGGTGCAGTATCAGGATCCCGTAGGTCTGCTCGACCCTCCACCGGATCGGCTGCGGGACGAACCCCCTGTCCTGCAGGTTGCGTTCGACAATCTCGACATCGATACCCATGCCGGAGCCGTGCACGACGACCTGCTTCTTGAAGCCCTGATCGACGAGCGCCTTGCTGACAGTGCCGCCGGTGCGTTCGGCGACCTGGTCCAGCAGGGCGATACCCGCGGCGTTGTCATGCGTGCTGGCGGCGAGCACGATGACGGCGATGACCAGGCCCAGAACATCCACCGCCAGTGCCCGCTTGCGGCCCGGCACCCGTTTCGCCGGGTCCCGCCCGGTCGTGGTGGCGGGGACCCCGGCGGCGACGTGGATGCTCTGCGTGTCCAGCACTACCAGGGTCGGGTCCTCTAATCGGCGGGCTCTCTCACGTACCTGGCAGCGCAGGAGTTCATGGATGACCTGGTCGGTCCCGTCGTCGCGCCACGCGGCGAAGTAGTAGTACGTCGCACTCTTCGGCGGCAGGTCGTGCGGGAGGTAGGCCCACTGGCAGCCGGTCCGGCCCTGGTAGAGAATCGCGTTCACGATCTCCCGCATCGCGTAGGCGCCCTGGTGACCGCTGACCGAACGGTGCCGGTCCTTCCACGCCGTGATCACCGGCTCGATCAACGACCACTGCCCGTCCGACAAGTCGCTCGGGTACGGCTTGCGTTCACTCACCCCGCCACCCCAGCAGACCAACGGCCACGGACCAGCAGATTCCGCCCCCACCCACACCATCAGGTGACGGCAGAACGCATCAATGACTCACAAACCGCCCTCTCAGGCTGCTCGACAGGGCCGATCTCGGTGCAGATCGTCTCGGTTCCCTCGAGGCGCAGGGGCGCGCCGGCGATGGTGAGCCACCGGTTGGCTTCGGCCGCAAGACGGGGTCCGAAGCGGAAGGATTTCGACAAAGCCAGTCGTGTGCCGTGGAAGGTGGTCATCACGTCCCGTGCCCCGCGCCATTGGTAGATGGCTTGTGCGGAGTCGCCGACCATTACCAGTTGGGCGTGGCTGCGCTGGTTGAGGAAGATTTCCTCGACCACGGGGTTGGTGTCCTGTGCTTCGTCGAGGAGGAGGAAGTCGGTGTTGATTTTGGGCTGGGTGAGGGCCCAGATCTTGAGGTAGTGGTCGTGGTCGAAGCGCACGGCTCCGTCGTCTGTGTGCTGGAGGTCGGTCCAGGCTCGGCGGGCGAACGGAACGATGTGTTGGGCGAGTTGGGTGTGCAGGTCGGGGTCTTCGAGGCCGCGCAGGCGGGGGACGTGGTGGCGGGTGATGGTGGGGTCGGCGGAGTGGCAGAAGCTGGTCACGGTGCGCAGGGTGGCGTAGGAGAGGGCCTTGGGTGACAGGTCGCGTTCGCCGATGCGGATGGTTTTGGTGATGCCGAGTGCTTGGCCGGTCTGCCAGGCGGGGCGTCTGGGGGCGTTCAGGCGCCGGGCGTAGTGGTAGCCGGTAGCCGCATAGGCCAGGGCGTGGGCGGTTTTGCAGGTGACGGTAGAAGGGAAGCGGGCAGCGGCGTCCTGGGCGATGGCTTTGTTGTAGGCGAGGTAGCGGCCGCGGCGGCGGGTGTGGTGGGCGAGAAGGGCGAGGGTGCTGGTCTTGCCGGTGCCGGCGCCTGCCTGAAGGGCCAGGTGGTCGCCGGCATGGAAAGCGTCGGCGGCGGCGGTCTGTTCGTCGGTGGGATTCAGGTTGAGCACCCTGATACTCCGTCGGTTGCGGGGGGTGGTGAGCTTGTGTGCGGCAGCGGCCGGCGATTGCTGCGAGGTGACATGGGCCGGAAGTCGCTCCAGGGCGATGTCGCGCCCTGCGGCCGCTCGGCTACGGCGCTGCCGACGCCCGGGTCACGGTCTAGGCGGGGCAGGTGCGCGGCAACGGGCTCCTGGAGCACCGTCTCCGTGAAGTTCGGCTGTGTGTGGTGGTGTGCGGTTCTCATGCCCGTGCCTGGGTGCGGTGTCGGACCGTCGTGGGCAGGCGGTTGTGGATGTGCTGGTGGTGGAGCAGCGGGTCGAAGGGTTCCCATTCGGCGAGGGCGAGGTCGGCTGCGCCCGGGGTGGCGGCGTGGTGGGGCAGCGTTGGTGGCGCCAGCGCAGCTGTTCCGCGTAGGTGAGGTGGGTGAGGTCGTAGGCGGCCATCAGGCCGCCGGTGCGGGCCAGTTGCCTGCGTCCGGTGGTGGCGGGGACGAGTGTCCACGTGCCGGCCGGTGCGCTGGGGCTGAGGACGGGGTGGGTGCAGCGGTGGCGTCGGCGGGTCTGGGCTACACACTGGATGGTGTCAACAGGCTGGGCCGCGAGGTAGCGGGTGTGCAGGAGCAGGACGATGGGCCGGGCCGGGCGGCAGGACTCCAGGGCGGTTGCCGGTGAGGCTGCGTCCGGCGTGGATGGGGTGAGGGTGCCGGCGTCGAGGAGTCGGCGGGTGTGCAGGGCGAGGTGGCGGCGCAGTGCGGCGACCTGCGGGGTGAGCGGGGAGGGGGCGGGGCGTGCGGGGCACAGGGCGAGGTGCGGGATGCGGCACCAGGGGGTGCCGTCGCCGGCGAGGTGGGCGATGCCGGAACTGACATGCCAGCGGCTGGCTACCGGAACGGCGGTGGCGTCGAGTTCGTGCGGGTGAAGGCTGACCGGGCGGTTGTCGGTGCGGGTGTACCAGTCGATGCGGTTACCGCAGTCACGGCAGCGACTGGACTGGGCGCTGCGCACGAGACGGGTGAGGCTGTCGGGGGCGACGCGCAGGGCACGTTGGCGGTGGGGGCGGGCGGGTGTTCCGTCCCATCGGCGGCCGGATGAGGCAGTGGAGGACATGACGGCGAAGGTGACAGGCGCCGCGCCGCAGCCACGGGGAGCGTGCCGGATTGTCCTGCGGATGGCTCAACCGGGCGGGACTGATGTGCAGTTTCCCGTACGGGAGTTCCCGTCGATGACTGGATCGGGTGATCCTCGGCAGCCGGGCCAGCAGTGCTATTCGGCGGGCCCGGCGGGTCGCTCGTGTCCTTCGCAGAGGGTGGCGAAGAGGTGGTCGACGGACACGTCGAGGGCGTGGGCGAGGGCGTGCCAGGTTTTGAGGGATCCGATGGTGCGGCCCTGCTCGATTTCGATGAGGGTGCGTCTGGCCAGGCCGGTGCGGCGGGCGAGCTCGTCGTAGGTCCAGCCGCGTTCGCTCCTCAACCGCGCGAGCTCCAGGCGGAGGGCGGTGAGGTTCGGGTCGGGCGGGAAGCTGGTCACTCCCCCATCCGAAGGTGCAGACCCCTGCCCTGTCAGTGCAGACCTCTGCCCTATTTCCGCAGGTGACCGCCCCACACGAAGGGCAGAGGTCTGCACTACGGTGTGCCGCCGACACCCCTCCCCTCACCACAACCCCCAGGGGCGGGTCGGCTCCCGGCTGAAGACAGGAGGAACGGGCGCCCCATGAGGCTGTGCACCCTGCGCCCACCAGTACGGCGCACCTGGACCGTGGAACTACGCCCGCAGCAGGGCAAAACCGTGCTCTATTGCGCCTTGTGCGCACCACGCGGTCACGCCCTGGCAGGGGCTGCGGCCCGGCCCGCGGTCCTGGCGCACCTGGCCCACCACGCGCGCCGCGATGTGCTGCCCCCGCACCTGCGCACCTGCCAGTGCCACGAACGCGGATGCCGGTGGCATCCACGCCACCGGGGTTGCGCCGGCCCCGTCCTGCTCGTCCTCGCGCGTGAACGCGGAGGTCGTCTCTGGCGTCTGGCCGACGCCTGCGCCGCCTGCGCGAGCTCTACCCCGGGCAGCGCCATCGTCCCCGACACCGCCATCACATCAACCCCAGCAAGGCCCGATACCGGCCCCAGTTCCGCCGGGGCACGGTGTGCCAGGCTGCCCGATGGCGCCCTTCCAGCGCATCGTGTCCGCGACATGCTCAGCTATCTCGCGGCCACGCTTCCCCCGGATGCAAGCGCCGAAGGGCGACTCCTGGCCCTGCAGTGCGCACTGCGCAGCAACACATCCGGACAGGTACATCTCCCGGCCGGACTGCTCCGCGGCATGCGCCTGGCCCGAACCCTCGCGCCCTGGGACGAGCTGGAGAACGCCCGCTGGCTACGCCGCCTGCCACATCCCACAGAACAGACGGGACACAGAACTGCCGCCGCGCAACTGCTCGATGCAACCGTCCTCACCCAGGAACCCGCCCGGCACGACCGTCACCAGGCCGCCGACTGGGCCCTGCGTGCGGTCTCCCAGCCACGACTGCGCGCCTTGCCGGCCTCAGACCGCCTGACCTCGCTCGTACTCACTGCGCACCGCTCCCCCGGCTCCTGTCGTACCAGCATGGAAGCAGATCACCTGACCCGTACCTGCGGACTCGACCAGAACATACTCACCGCGACGCTCGACCGCCTCGTGACCGTGAACGCCGTCGGAGCATGGACGTTCGAACCGGCCACGGAAGACGTGTCCTGGGACCCGCCTCATAAGACGTCGTCTTGTTCGGCGAAATGAGGTTTACATGCCGCGATCAGGCCCGTGGTGGGGCTGCGTGCGTCCAGCCGGTGACGTCCGATGTCCGCCTCGCCCGGACCCGTAGACACGAATTCTGACTGGAGTACTAAGAATTCACGGCAGGGATGTCTCCGCTCCGCTGGCCTCCGGCGTCACGCGGGGTCAGTCCTCGGCTTCGGTCACTGGCTTCTGCCACGGCCACCGCCCGGTGATTTCGAGCTCGAGAGAAAAGCTGAGGAGGGTGCGGATACCCACGATCACGGCCAGTACTCCGACGCTTGCGTACGTCGGTGCGACGGCGACTGTACGAATGATATCGCCGGCTACGAGGAACTACAGCCCCAGCAGGATCGACCGCCCGACGCGACGGCGATAGCCGCGGTACACACCGGCCTGTCGGCGACTGAGCCGGATAGCCGCGAGAACGGTCGCCAAGAGCGTTCCCACGACTATGATGGCTACGCCGGCGGCGTCAACGGCTCGACCGACCAGCTCCACGATGTGTTGGAACTCCACGGTATGCCCTCTCGCGCCGACCCGAATCCGCTCGTTTGTGGTCCACAACCTCTGTTGCTACCGAAGCCTCGTTCCGAGCACCGGCTATTGTCGGGCAGACATGTTCCACGGCACTCCCCGCGCAGGGCGACCGTCGACGGCGCCTGTTGAAAGCGCAACTATCGGACTACGCGAGCACTATTTCCGACTGCGAACTTCTCAGGGCATTCGATCGAGTACTTCGTCAGTCGACAGCAACGCATGGGCGAAGAAACGGTAGTTGATGATCGCCGCCTGATAGCCGTCGCCCCAGACCGGGTGTCGGGGTCCAGCTGTTGCATCCCTGACCACGGCGACCTCAAATCCCTCCTCGATGAGGTGACGCATATGGGACTCGACGCACATGTTCGCCAGCATCCCGCCAAGAATAATCCTTTGTATTCCCCGCTTGCGCAGTTGCAGTACCAAGTCGTTGGTTTCCGGCCCGAATACCTTGTGCGGGCTGGCGACCACCGTTCTGCCGTCTTCGATATAGGGCTTGAAGCGGTCCAGCCAGTCTGCACCGGAGTTGCGGAACCCGGTCAGATCGAGCTGTCCCGTCCGTGCGAACGTGTGGGTCTCGAGCTCGCTCGTCTCCAGCGGCCCGTTCATTCGCCATCCGTTGTCGGTCGGGTAGAAGTAATGGGGTGAGATGAAGACCTCATATCCGCCCGCCTTCGCCGCCTCGAAGATTCTCTCCATATTTTCGACGGTTCTGTTCTCTGTGACGCTCGCTCCCACCGCGTCCCAGTTCGCTCCGTCCTCGCTCAGCACGTCGTTCTGTGGGTCAATGAACACAACCGCAGTGTCGGTCTTCGTGATTTCCACCTGGCGCTCCTCACGCAATAACAAACCACCGGTGTAGTAAGTATTCGTATTCGGTACACCGGATGTCCTTCCGAAGCACATTCCGGTCCGGTGACGCGAGGTCTCTTCCTGAGCCGTGCGGACTGTTCCGACACCTAGCGATATCACTCGAGTGCCGCGCTCACCTCCGGGGTGTGTGCCCTGAGGAGGCGCTGTCCCGGTCATCCGGCCCTCCGTTCCACTGTGACCCATCGCGGGGCGTTCTGCATCGGCGAATTGCTGCACCTCGGTCGCCGTCCCTGCCATCCCCGAGGTGTGAACGGTCTGCGGGGATGGTGGGGAGAAAAATTAGGCTCCGTGCTTTCGGGGTCGTCGGTGCTCTAGACGGTGTCCTACTAGGGATTCGGTAGCGCAGTTTCCTGGGTTCGGCGGTGGCAGATCGCCGTCCAGCAGGAGGACGGGGTCCGGGCGAGAACGTCGATCGCTGCAAGGCTGAGTTGCGCCGAGTGGCGTTGACGAGGAAGTGGCGGGATGGGAAGCGGCCGAAGCCGGTGGCCTGCCGCCGCCGTGCGCTTTGCTGCACCAGCTACCGGCTGCAGCGTGACTCTGCCCGAGCTAGCGTGAAAAGTGGCGAGTGGAAACTCCCATCCGACCGACAGCCATTTCCCTCTGCATTGCCGGCAAGCGGGCTTAGCTTTCAAAGAAGAAACGGTGAGGAGCCTGACATGGCTCAGACGGCAGAGAACGTGGACCTGCTTGTGGTGGGTGGCGGCAAGGCCGGCAAAACGCTAGCCATGGACTGGGCGCGGACCGGCAAAAGGGTGGCCATGGTGGAGCGCGGCATGATCGGGGGAACATGCATCAACGTCGCCTGCATACCCACGAAGGCTCTGGTGACCAGTGCACGCACCACGCGAATCCTTGCCCGCGCTCGACAACTGGGGCTAGATGCCGAAGTACCACGCGTCACCGCCGAACTGCTACGAGACCATACGAGCGGCGTCGTCGAAGGCATGGTCGCGATCAACCACAAACAATTCCTCGACTCAGGAATGGACTTTATCCTCGGGCAGGCTCATTTCACGGGGGAGCGCATTGTGGAGGTGGCGCTGAACGAGGGCGGCACGCGATTGCTGCGCGGCACCGAGACCGTTATCAACACTGGCACCGAGCCGCGCGTACCCGACATCCCCGGCCTGCTGGGGGCGCGCCCGCTGACGAGTGAAACCTTGCTGCGTCTTGAGCGCTTGCCAGCTCACCTGGTGATTGTCGGCGGGGGGACAGTCGGCCTGGAGTTCGCAGACATGTTCGCGGCCTTCGGGAGCAAGGTCACCCTAGTGGCGCGAGGCCCTCGACTGCTGGCCGGGGAGGACGAGGACATCGCTGAAGCGGTGGCCGGGCTCCTTACGGCCCACGGCGTGAACATCATCACCGGCCGCTCAGTCGCCTCCGTCCAGAGGGGCACAGACGAAGAAGTCACCTTGACGCTCTCCGACGGTGCCACGGTGGCTGGCGACGACGTGCTTGTCGCGGCGGGACGCCAACCCGTCACCAACGGACTCGACCTCGACGCCGGTGGCGTACGAACCACCGAGCACGGCTTCGTGGCCGTTGACGAACACCTGGCCACGGATGCACCCCACACCTGGGCCGCTGGCGATGTCGCTGGCAGCCCACAATTTACCCACGTCTCCCTGGACGATTACCGGATCCTCAAGGACAACCTGGCAGGCTGTTCACGGTCAACCAGGGACCGGCTCATCCCGCACACCACATTCCTCGGCCTCGACTTTGCCCGGGTCGGTCTGACCGAAAATCAGGCCCGTGCGGCAGGTTACAACGTAAGGGTCGCCAAGCTGCCGGTGGCTGCCATTCCCCGGGCACGCACCATGCGGGAGACGGACGGCGTCTGGAAGGCGGTTGTCGACGCACACACCGACCGGATCCTGGGCGTTGCGCTGCTGGGCCCAGAGGCTGGCGAAACGCTGACCACCGTCCAGACAGCGATGCTAGCGAACCTCCCCTATACAGCCCTTCGCAACATGATCATCACTCACCCCACCATGACCGAGGGACTCAATCTCTTGTTCGCCACACTTCAGGACTAACGATCGGATATGGCCGAGGTGCTGAGCGAGTCCCCATCTCATCAACGCTGTGCCAGACGGGCCGTACAGCCCTCGTCATCCCACCATCCTCAGCCGCTTTGACGGCCCTGGCCAGGGCCGGTGTAAAACGCGTCGCTGCAAAGTGCAGCCGCTTCCTGTTCCTTGCGCTCAGCCTCGCGCCGCTGACGCTGCAGCCCTGGCCAGGCAGGGAACTCCTCACGCCCCATCCGCTGTCCGCGGGTTCGTGGCTGATCCTTCTCGGACTTGCTCAGGCGGCTGTCCCACTCGCCATGTGCCGTAAAGCTCTAGCTTGATCTTTAACCTGTGCGGCGGGGATTCGGGGTGGTTGACTTCTTCCTTCGTCGTTTCGCTGGCTGTGTTTTCTGGGCTGTGTGCACGTCGTGGCGGGGTGTGGGCCGGGTGTTCTTTCGGCCCGGTGGTCGTCCGGGGCCGGGACGGGAGGGTTTCGGTGCTCTGGCTGGGCAATCGGTCTGTGGGCGGATGTGCCGGAAGTCGCGGCGGACGCGGGCGGGAGTGAGCCTGTCCGGGGAACTGGGCTTCTCCCAGGGGCGGCGCCGGTCGGCTGCGAGTGGGCGGGCGAGACGGAGTTGGGTGTAGGCGGCGAGAATCAGCCAGGTCCACCGGTCGGCCGCCTCGGGGGTGCGGATCTTCGGGGAGGTCCAGCCGAGGGTCTGTTTGAAGAGGCGGAAGGTGTGCTCGATGTCGAAGCGCCGCAGGTAGGCCTGCCAGAGGCGGTCGGTGTCCGCCGGGGTGGCGTCGGTGCCTGACCACCACAGCCAGACCGGCTTCGGTGTTGCTCCGCTGGGCAGGTGGTCGATGTCCAGGCGGATCACGGTGCCCTCGACGATCGGGAGGGTGCCGTCGGTTGCGGCCCAGGAGGAGCGGTGGGTCAGTTTGGGGTGGAGCCGGTCCCGGAACGGGCCCTGGCGGTGCCGTAGAGACGTGTGTCGGTAACCGTTTCGGTGTCCGGGGTGCCCCAGGTGTCAGGCTGTCCGAAGACGAACTCGCTGCCGTGCCGGGGTGGGCGGCCCATCGTGTGTGGATGCCGAGGCGGGACACTCCGGCGCATGACCCGATCCGAGCGCATCCGGGCGAGTACTTGGACCGGCAGGTCTTTCAGCAGGAAGGCAAGGCGGGGTGCGTCATATCCGGCGTCCGCAATGACGAGGACGTCCGGGTCGCCCTCCTGCCACTGCCCGGCGGTGATCAGTCGATGGAGCAGATCACGCAGTTGTCGGGCGGTGACGGTAGCGGAGTCATCCCCCGGGGGCCAGGCGGAGTGCGTCCAGGGGTGCGGTCCATGAACTGCGGCCCGGCTCGAGCGCGCAGACAATCGAGTACGGCCAGCCGGGGACAGGGATGTGCTGGTCTTTGCCCCGGCCGTAGGTGTGACACAGGATCCGCTGCGGTGAGGTGTGGGCGTCGGGGCGCAGCCAGCAGGTGATGTCGATGGCCAGGACGAGCCGGCCGTCGACAGCCCGTGGCAGTGCCACCGCGGCAAGGGCCCGCTGCAGCCGGCCGGTATCGACCCGGCCACGGGCGACAGCGGCGTAGAGCCCGCCATGGCCGCGGCGGTGTTCACCCACCAGCGACAACTCGGCCAGCGACCTCACCGGCCCGTCACCGCACAGAACGGCATCAGCCAGCTCGAACAACGCATCCGAACGAGCGGTGAGACAGGAGTAGAACTCGCCCCGGAAGCATGACAGTTGGGCCAACGGCTCTCGCCGGGCATCGCGATGCAGCAGACTCATCCTCACGGCCTTCGTGCTGAACGTGTGTGTTCCTTGGTCGGAGCACATGTTCAGACGAAGGCCGCTTTGGCGTACGGCAGTTACCGAACCGAGTGATCAAGTTCGAGGCACCATTCGACGTCGGATGTTAAAGATCAAGCTAGGGCGTGTATCGAAAGTGGATGGCGAGACCTGGAATTACGGGATGGGTCACGTGGCTGGGTCGTGTGGTCGGGCACCTGCCGCGAGAAGCACGGCGATCGTCTCGGGGTAGGGCCCGGTCGTCGCCCATTGAAGCGGCGAACGGCCCATGCCGTGATCTTCGTGGAGATTGGGATCGGCGCCGTGGGTGAGGAGTGCACGCACCGTTTCGGTATGGCCCCAGCATGCTGCCGCGCACAGGGGTGTGCCTTCCGCGCCGCGTCCGCTTTCGGTGTTGGGCGAGGCCCCGGCTGCCAGCAGGCAGAGGACGTTGTCGGTGGCTCCGTGGACTGATGCCGCGTATAGAGGCGTGGTGCCTTCGGTGTTGCTTGTCTCCGGGCAGGCCCCGGCTAGCAGCAGTGCATTGATATGGGCGCTGTCGCCGAAGGTCGCTGCCCCGACGAGACGCTCCGACAGTTTCTTTTGCCGCCGTCTGTTCACAATCGCTCAGACTAACGAGGAGGTGAGCGAAGGGCTCGGTCACAGCCACTCGTTGATGGCTGCAACCAGGACGGTCGCCTCGTAGCGGACCGCGAGTTTGTCGTACCTCGTGGCCACTGCGCGGTGCCTTTTGAGACGATTGATGCCGCACTCAACCGCATGTCGGGCCTTGTAATCCTCCGGGTCGAACCTCGGCGGGCGGCCACCGCGGGAGCCGAGTTTCTTTCGGTTGCGCGTCTGATCGGCCTTGTCCGGGATGGTGCAGCGTATGCCGCGTCTGCGTAGGTAGGCGCGGTTCTTGCGGGAGGCGTACGCCTAATGGGAAGCGAAGGTCGGCGGGAGCTGATCTTCAGGGCGCGAGCCGAGCCTTTGTGTACGCCCGGACCTCAGAGTCCTATTGACAAGACGAGGCTGGCTCGCGCCCAGCAGCATGGACCTCAAGTGGGCAAGAACAGGTACAGATCCGTCTCCGACGGCATTCACGTGGTCGCGTTTGTGCAGGCAGGCCCGTATCTGACTGCTCCGCGGTTTGCTGTTCGTAGTCCGAGCCGGTTATGCGGATCACCTCTCACCTCTGCCTGAGCCCTCAGCTCTGACACAGATCGAGGACCGTATGACTCGCTGGGGTTGCGAACGGCTGGTGGGATGACGTGCCATGAGCACTTCCATTAGGGAGCACGCGCACCCTGCACAGGCTCTGGCCTGGGAAAAGAGCCGCGACGAAGGAGAGCCGGATGGAGATCGTCGGGTTACCGACGCCAGTTTTCTGTGGGGTGGACTGGGCCGAAGGCCACCACGACATAGCCCTGGTTGAGGCCGGGGAAAGCAACTCGCCAAAGTGCGGATCAGTGACGACGCGGCGGGGTTCGCCCAGCTCACGGCCCTGCTGACTGAACATGGCGATAGCGAGGACGCCCCGATCCCCGTGGCGATCGAGACATCGCGCGGGCTCCTCGTCGCCTGCCTGCGGGCCACCGGCCGGCCGGTCTTCGCGATCAACCCGCCGGCAGTCGCCCGCTATCGGGACCGTCACTCCGTCGCCCGCAAGAAGTCAGACGCCGTCGACGCCGCGGCCCTGGCCAACATCCTGCGAACCGACATGGCCGCCCACCGGCCGCTGCCCGCGGACTCCGAGCTCGTGCAGGCCATCGCCGTGCTCGCACGGGCCCAGCAGGACGCCGTCTGGGCCCGCGGCCAGGCCCAGAACAAGCTCCGTTCTCAGCTCAGGGAGTTCTACCCGGCGATCCTCGACGCCTACGCCCAGCACAAACACGGCCTGTGCTCGAGAGAAGCCCGCAGCATCCTGGCTGCAGCCCCGACCCCGACCATGGCGGCGAAGCTGACACGGCGACGCCTGCAGTCCCTGCTCAAGCAGGCCGGCCGGGTCCGCGGCATCCAGACCGAAGCCGAAAGGCTCCACGAAGTCTTCAAGCGGGAGTATCTCCACCAGCTCCCGCAGGTCGAAACAGCCCTCGGGCACCAGACATCCGCCCTGCTCAGGCAGCTGAACACCGCCTGCGACAACGCTGAACAGCTCGAAGAAGCCGTCACGCAAGCCTTCGCAGAGCATCACGATGCCCCGATCATCCGCAGCTTTCCCGGACTTGCCTCACTGACCGGCGCCCGGATTTTGGCAGAGATCGGCGATGACCGGACCCGCTTTGCCAACGCCCGATCCCTCAAGGCCTACGCAGGAAGCGCCCCGGTCACCAGGTCCAGCGGCAAGAGCTGCATGGTCATGAGCCGGAGGATCAAGAATCAGAGATTGGCTGCCGTCGGCTATGTCTGGGCCTTCGTCTCCCTTACCCGCTCACCAGGCGCCAGAGCCCACTACGACCGCCGCCGAGCGGCCGGCGACCGCCACGTTGCCGCACAGAGGAACCTCTTCAACCGCTTCATGGGAATGCTGTTCTACTGCCTCCAGAACGGTCACATCTACGACGAAGCAATCGCCTTCCCGCAGCCGTCACCCGAACTTGCTGCAGCAGCGGCTTGACGCTTATCGGCGTGGGATGTCTTGTCGGCGCGCACCCGCCTCGGCCTGGTGCGCGGTCGGCCCGGTTCCAGTCTGGGGACCCTGACGCGGTCCAGGACGGCCTCGAACTGCGGTGAGTCCCCGCGCTGCCCGGCGGTGACCACGATGGACATGGGCTTCTGACCCTGCTCGACGGCCAGGTGCAGCTTGGTGGTCAGGCCGCCGCGCGAGCGCCCGAGGCCGTGGTCGTCGGGCTCCGTGGCGACGCCGCCGGGCGGCTCCTTTTGCATCGCCCCCTTTTTCGCGCTCCGGCGGCGTGCTGGTGGGCCCGGCAGACAGTGGAGTCGACGTTGAGATCCCAGGTGATCAGATCCTTGGCATCGGCCTGGGCCTGGAGCTGGGTGAAGATGCGCTGCCAGGTGCCGTTGCGCTGCCAGCGACGGAAGAGGTCATACGCCCGGCCCCACGGCCCGTACCTTGGGCAAGTCCCGCCACGGGATGCCGGTGCGGACCCGGAAGCGTATGCCGTCGATCAGCTGCCGCCGGGTCCATGTCGGTGGCCGGCCGGGCTTCTTGCCCTTCGGCAACAGCGGCTCCAGCGCGGCCCATTGCTCGTCTGTCAGATCTCCACGCGCCACGAACCAAGATCATCTCACGAACAAGATCCACTTTCGATACACGCCCTAGTAGGGCTTGGTCAGCTTCACTCGTGGGTGGCGTGTCTGTCTGTTGGTGAGTGTCGTTGAGGTGGTGTGACACCTGAAGAGATGGCCGGGGTCCGGGAGGACCTGGAGGCATTCACGACGGAGATGTTCGACGGGTTCTTCCGTGCGGATCAGCGGCGGTGGGGGCAGGTGTATGTGCGTGGGCTGCTGCTGGAGGGTCGGCGCAAGTCGGTGGAGCCGATGGCGGCGCGTCTGGGCGAGGACGGTAACCGGCAGGCACTGGCCCACTTCGTGACTACCAGCCCGTGGGATCCAGCCCATGTGCGGGCCCGGCTGGCCTGGAGGATGCACGACGTCATCGGCGCGGAGGCGCTGATCGTCGACGACACCGGCTTTTTGAAGGACGGGGACGCCTCGGCGTGTGTGTCCCGGCAGTACACCGGCACCGCGGGCAAGGTCACCAACTGCCAGGTCGGGGTGTCGTTGCACCTGGCCCGCAATCATGCCTCGGCCGCGGTGAACTGGCGGCTGTTCCTGCCCGCTTCCTGGGATCCGGCCTCGCCGGAGGCGGATGCGGACAAGGTCGCCCGCCGCAGTCGCTGCGGCATCCCCGCCCAGGCGGGGCATGTGGAGAAGTGGCAGTTGGCCCTGGACATGATCGACGAGGCCCGGTCGTGGGGCATCGACATTCCCCTGGTCGTCGCGGACGCCGGATACGGTGATGCCGCCGCCTTCCGTCTGGGCTTGGAGGACCGCAACCTGCCTTATGCGGTGGGCATTTCTTCCCGCCACACCGCCCATCGGGCTGGGGCCCGGCCCGTCCAGCCCGCCTATGCGGGCACCGGCCGGCCACCGAAGATGCAGTATCCCGAGCCCGCACAGACCATGAAAAACCTGGTCATCGCAGCCGGCCGGGCTGCTGCGAGACCGGTGTCCTGGCGGGCAGGCTCCCGGCCAGGCCAGGGCCGAAGCGGCTTCAAGCGCATGCACTCACGCTTCGTTGCTTTGCGCGTCCGTCCGGCCGGACGCGGTGTCCGCACAGCCGGCGACGGTCCGGAACTGCCCGAGCGCTGGCTGCTGGCCGAATGGCCCGCCACCGAGCCCGAGCCGGTGCAGTTCTGGCTCTCGAACCTGCCCTCCGGGATGCCGCTGGCCACGCTGGTGCGGCTGGCCAAACTCCGCTGGCGCATCGAGCACGACTACCGCGAGATGAAACAGGCCCTGGGTCTAGCCCACTTCGAAGGCCGCACCTGGAACGGCTGGCACCACCACGTCACCCTCGTCTCCGCCGCCCATGCCTTCTGCACCCTGCAACGACTGGCACACCACCCAAAAGACACAGCGCAGGTCTGAGCCTCTACCAGGTCCTCCACGAACTCCAGACACTCCTCGCCCTATGGGCCGGCGCCTGCCCCACCTGCCACCGCAACATACCCACCCCCATACGAACCTGACCAAGCCCTACTAGGCGCTGCAGCCCACGGAGGGACTGTCCAATCAACGGTGTAATTGGGGTTGTTGTGGTTAGTGGCGTGCTGCGCTGAGTCGGCCGTCGAAGGTAATGTCGAAGGCGTTGAGAGCGGTCTTCCAGCGGCTGGTCCAGCGGGCTTGTCCCTTGCCGGTGGGGTCCAGCGACATGATCGCCATGTAGACGCATTTCAGTGCGGCCTGCTCGTTGGGGAAGTGACCGCGGGCCTTGACCGCCCGGCGGATCCGAGCGTTGACGGACTCGATGGCGTTGGTCGTGCAGACGATCCTTCGGATCTCGGATTTCCCGGCGGCCCTCCGTGGTGACGGCCAGGGCCACATAGACCGGACGGTTGGCGACCGCACCAGACGACCGGATAGACCGCTTGAGTTCTATCGGTGGAATACCGCCCCGTCGAGGCTGCCCCCGGTTCGGGCGGCCATCCGCAGTGCGTCGGCGACCAGGTCGGTGCGCTCTACCTTCTTCCTGGGAAGCCCCAGCTATTCGTAGGGTTGCGGCACCCAGGGGAGGCGGGTGTGGCTCTCGGTGCGCTGCCGCCTTGTGGCTCCACATGCTTGGCCGCCCGGCTCCCCACGACGACTCGGCCGCCGATTAGGAAGTGCGAACAAGTCGCTGAGTAGAGCAATGCCGGCGAAGTCGTCCGTGGTACGACCTGTACGAACGAGCACGTCAGGAGCGCGATGAGCCGGATATGGGCGGGGATCGATAGCGGCAAGGGCCACCACCATGGCCTCGCATTGGAAGCCGGCGGAAAGACACTGCTGTCTCGGCGAGTTGCCAACGACGAGCCCGAGCTGCTGAAGCTGATCGGTGAGGTTCTGGAGCTGGCTGACGGCCATCAGGTCACCTGGGCCATCGACATGACCGGCGGGGAGCCCGCGCTGCTGCTGGCCCTGCTGATTAACCATGGCCAGGAAGTCCTATACATCCCCGGCCGCTTGGTGAACCGGGCCTCCGACGGCTACCGAGGTGAGGGAAAGACCGACGCCCGTGACGCCTACATCATCGCCGACCAGGCCAGGATGCGCCGCGACCTGCGGCCCATCCGCCCCGGCGACGAAACCGCCATCGAGCTCAAGCTGCTGACCGGCCGCCGCGGCGACCTGGTCGAGGACCGCACCCGCGCGGTGAACCGTCTGCGCGGCACCCTGCTGAGCATGTTCCCGGCCCTGGAGAGGGCACTGGACGTGACCAATATGGGCCCGCTCAAGCTCCTTACGGGCTACCAGACCCCGGGCTCGATCCGCCGCGCCAGCACCGCGCGGCTGACGAAGTGGCTGGCCAATCGCAAGGTCCGCAACGCGCGATCCCTTGCCGAAACGGCCGTCGAGGCCGCCGAGCGCCAGCACACAGCTGTCCACGGAGAAAAGACCATCGCGAAGCTGGTCCACACCCTGGCCGAGGAGGTGATGGCCCTCAACGGGCAGATCTCCGAGATGGACAAGCTCATCGAGGGCCGGTTTCGCGAGCACGAACTCGCCGACATAGTCCAGAGCGTCCCGGGTATCGGTGCTGTGCTCGGCGCGGAGTTCCTCGCCTCGGTCGGCGGAGGCCTGGACGGGTTCGACTCCCCGGACGCGCTGGCGGCCTTCGCCGGCGTCGCTCCCGCGCCTCGTGACTCGGGCAAGGTCAGCGGCAATCTCCACCGGCCGAACAACTACCACCGAAGACTCCAGCGCGTCTTCTATACCTCTGCGCTGGTGAGCGTCCAGTTCGACCCGAACTCGCGGAAATTCTACGATCGCAAACGCGCCGAGGGCAAGAAGCATGTCCAGGCCGTGCTCGCCCTTGCCCGCCGACGCGTCAACGTCCTGTGGGCCCTGATCCGTGACCGACGGTGCTACGAAGTCACACCCCCTGCGACCACAGCCGTTTGACAACAATATTAGGAAGCATGTGGTCGGCGATGGACCAGCCGACGGCCTTGCGGCTGAAGCAGTCGAGCACGGTCGCGAGATAGAGGAACTCCCCGTCTTCCAGGGGGAGATAGGTGGGCTTGAGGGCCTTGGCGATCTTGTCCCAGTCCTGGCGGGCGGCAGTCGAACCGCAGGAACGGGATGAACTCCTCCCAGGCGTTCTCCCAGAGCCGGACGATCGCCGGATAATTTTTGCCCCAGGTGTCGGCGAATTCGGCGAACCGCTCCAGGGCGGCGTCTTCGGTCGCGGCCGTGTAGTCCTGGGCCTGTGGGCCGGAGACGGCGGCGAGGGCGCCAAACACTGGCTGAACATCCTGACCGAGATCAAGAACCGCGGCGCGGGCGATGTCCTCATGCTCGTCTGCGACGGCCTCAGGGGCCTGCCCGACGCAGTCGAGACCGTCTGGCCGGCCACGACCGTCCAGACCTGCGTGGTCCACCTCCTGCGCAACTCGTTCCGCTGATGTCGCCCATGTATTTCAGGCCGGATTCGGTGGCGGTGAAGTCCCGCTGGAACAGGTCCGGGACCTGGGAGGCTGCCGAGTCTTGGGTCGTGGTGCGGACGTGTCTGCGCAGGCGGATACCGGTGATGGAGAACATCCGCATCACGCGGGCGACGCGTTTCTCGTTGACCCGCAGGCCCTTCTCCCGGAGCTCGCGGTCACCCGCGGGGAGCCGGAAGCGCTGTTGGACTCGCCATGGACTTCGCGGATCCGCTCGGCCAGGAGCCGGTCCTCCCGCGGCCGGGCGCCCGTCTCGTCGATCACCGGGCCGGTCATTGACGCGTAGCCGCCTTTGCAGCCGGCCGGGGCTTCGGGTCGGAAGAGGCGGGCGATGACCTTGCCAGCGAACGCCATGACCATCAGGAAGGCGGCGTAGAAGGGGATGACGGCGGTGAGGCTGTCGCCGAGCTTGGGGACTTGGGAGGCGACCACGACCAGCAGGGTGGCGGCCATCAGCGGCACCATCATGGTCGTCGCCGCGTCGGAGACCTTCTGCCCGGAGGCACGACGCGCCGCCCACGCCTGCAACGCCCATGCCAGGGCGAGCGGGATGACGATCAGGATCAGGAACGCCTTAAGGAACGGCTTGACCTCGACGATGTCGGCCAGCTCGGAGCCCACGAAGAGGTACAGGAACACGGGCGGCAGCGGGGTCGCGGCCAGCAGCCGACGGTTGAATCCGCCGGCCAGGCCGGAGAAGACGACCACGTAGTCCACGCACGGGCACAGCAGCACCAGCAGGACACCGAGCCGGACGGTCTGGTCGGCGGGGAGGAACGTGAATATCGCGGCGACGACCAGCGGCACGATCACGAAGTTCACGACCAGCGCGGCGGAAAGGAACCGGGCGTGGCGTGGTGTTCGCGTCGCGGGTGACCGTCCCCGTGTGGAGAGGACCTGCCTGGTCCGGCCGGGTGTCACGGTGTGCGGGGAAGCGGTCGGCCGGGGATGCGGCCGGTGGGGTTCATGCGCGGGCGCAGGCCTGGCCGTGGTCGGCATTGGCGGGCGCTGGGGGCCGGAGTGCCTTCGTCCTGCGTGCGGTGGTCTTCCCGATGCGGGTGCGGAGCGCCGTGGGGGCGCGGTCCGGGATCCCGGTCGGCCGGGGGTGCGGCCGTGCTGCTGTCCGGGCAGGTGCCGCCGTTCCGGAGTGGGGCGGTCCGGGCCGCGTCAGCTGTGGTTCAGGGACCACTCGACCTGGTCCTGGTACCAGCGGGCGGCACTGACACCGTGCCACGACGCCGCCTCGTCGACCTGGTCCTCGTACCAGCGGGTGGCACTGACACCGTGCCACGACGCCGCCTCGTCGACCTGGTCCTCGTACCAGCGAGCGGCACTGACACCGTGCCACGACGCCGCCTCGGCCTCGTGGTCCGCGTAGCGGCCGACTCGTTCGCTGCCGGTCACGGAGGTGGCGGACACGTGCTGCGTGTGCTGCACGGGCACCGAAACCGTGGCTGCCGACGCCGAGCCGCCGGCCCCGAGAAGCGCTCCGCCGGCCAGTGCCGTGGAGGCGAGTGCGATCGAGAGGCGCTTCGTCATGCTGCTCATGGTCATTTCCCTTACAAAACTGCCGCGGCTTCGCCGATCCTGCGGGCGCCGCTTCCATGTGAACCGAGATCCGGAAATCCCGGGTCAGTCGGCTGGCTTCAAGGTCATCCGGAGGGGTGCCTCACGTTCGACTCCGCCACCGTACCCGAGGGGCGCCTCATGTTTGCAGTGAGCATCATCACAGCACGTCGGAGGCACGAGATTGCGATCGGAAACAGAACAACCATCCAATTGGAGGGGTGCCTCATGTTACTGTCGAGCCATGAGCCAGCACCACGCCCCGTCCCTGAGCGACACCCCGGCGAAACCCCTGCGCCGTGACGCACAGCGCAACAGGGACGCGATCGTGGCCGCCGCCCGCACCGCCTTCGCCGAGCAGGGCCTCGGAGCGTCCCTGGAGGGCGTCGCCCGCGAGGCCGGCGTCGCGATCGGCACGCTCTACCGCCACTTCCCCACCCGCCTCGCCCTGGTCGAAACGCTTTTCAACGTGAAGTACACGGAACTGCTCATCGCCGCGGAAGAGGCCGCGGCCATGGACGACGCCTGGGAGGGATTCTGCCGCTACATGGAGAAACTCTGCCAGCTGCAGGCCTGCGACCGCGCCTTCAACGACCTGGTCTCGGCACGGCTCCCCCTCCACGCGACCGGCCGCGAAATGCACGAACGCGCCAAGGAAATCTGCACCCAGATCATGCGCAACGCCCAGGAACAGGGCGCCCTGCGCGACGACGTCACCCCGCAGGACATCGCCTTCGTGATCTGGTCCCAGGCCGGAATCATCCAGGCCACCCGCACCATCGCCCCCCGGGCCTGGCGCCGCCACCTCCACCTGATGCTCGACGCCTTCCGCACCCAGGGCGCCCACGAACTGCCCGAACCTCCCCTGACCAGCGAGCAGGCCGACCAGACCCTCACCGCTCTCGAGTGCACCGAAGAGGACTGCCGCGAGCAGCGCCCCTGACCCACCGACACGTCCAACGTGACTCCGGGCTACGAACAGTTGGACATCAACGCGCCGCTCGATGAGGGCGGGTGGGTGACCCTGGCCTCGGGCATGCCCAAGGACTCCGGTGCCCGCGCCATCTCCATCCGGCAGAAGCACGCGGCTCTGCACGTCGCCCGGCTTCGCCGGCCGAAGCGGTACAGGCAGCGACAGCACCCTTCGTGCACCTCATCGTGGCTGAAGGCAGCGCCAGGCCGACCCCTACGATCTTCGGTTGCGGGAGTGTCATGAATCAGGTGTGTGCTTCCCCGAAGGAGTCACCTGATGAGTACGACGACGGATCACCTGATCGAGGCCGCTGACGGTGTGTCGCTTGCCGTGGCTGGTGAGAGCATCGAGGGTGCCGACGTGAAGTCGATGCCGGTATCCGAGAATGGTCTGTCCAGCGAGCTGCTGGAGGAGCTGGCCGCGCTGGCGGCCGAGAAGGTGCGCCTAGGAGGGCTGCGGTTGATGGGCGAGGGCGGGCTGCTGCCCGAGCTGGCCCAGCATCTGATGCAGGCCGCCCTGGAGGCCGAGATGGATGTGCATCTCGCGGCGGAGGCCGGGCGGGCCGGCGGCCGCGGTTCACGCTCGGGCGGCAACATGCGTAACGGCTACCGGGCCAAGAAAGTCATGACGGAGGTCGGCACGGTGACCGTGCAGGTCCCCCGGGACCGCCTGGGCACCTTCACCCCACGGTTGTTGCCCAAGTACGCCCGCCGGACGGGTGCGCTGGACGAGATGGTCCTGTCGCTGACCGCGAAGGGCCTGACCTCCGGCGAGATCGTCGCCCATCTCTCCGAGGTGTACGGGATGACGACCACAAAAGAGACCGTCTCCACCATCACCGACAAAGCTCTGGAGTCGATGGCGGAATGGCGCACCCGCCCGCTCGACGCGGTCTATCCGGTGGTCTTCATCGACGCGATCCACGTCCGTATCCGCGACGGGCACGTCGCGAACCGACCCGTCTATGTGGCCATCGCGGTCACCGCCGACGGCTACCGGGAGATCCTGGGACTGTGGGCCGGCGACGGCGGCGAGGGCGCCAAGTACTGGCAGACCGTCCTGACCGAGATCAAGAACAGGGGCGTCCGCGATGTGTTGATGCTGGTCTGCGACGGCCTCTCCGCCCTGCCCGACGCGGTGAACACCGTCTGGCCGCAGACCGTGGTGCAAACCTGCATCGTCCACCTCATCCGCGGCAGCCTGCGCTACGCGTCCCGCCGCGACTGGGCCGACGTCGCCCGCGACCTCAAGCCCGTCTACACGGCCGTCAACGAGGAGCAGGCCCGGCAGCGACTGGCCGACTTCGACGGCACATGGGGCAAGAAGTACCCGTCGATCACCGGGATCTGGGAACGGTCCTGGAGCGAATTCGTTCCCTTCCTCGGCCTCCCGGACGCCATCCGCCAGGTCGTCTACACCACCAACGCCATCGAGTCGCTGAACGCCCGATACCGACGCGCGGCCCAAGCTTGCGGACACTTCCCCAACGAGACCGCCGCCCTCAAGCGCCTCTACCTGGCCACCCTCGCCCTCGACCCCACCGGACGCGGCCGCCAGCGCTGGAACAACCGCTGGAAGAGCGCGCTGAACGAGTTCGACCTCCTCTTCGACGGCCGCCTCACCGCCGGACGGGTGTAGACCAATCAGCCCACCGAAGAACCTGTAGGCCAATCAGACGAATCACACCTCATTCCTGATAGACCCTCGGTTGCAGGTGGCTCTAGCTCCGGTGGCCTACCTGTGGGGGCAACTCCGCGATGGCCAAAGGGCTGTAGCCCTTCCAGCCGTTGAGCAGGCCCTGGTGGTCCTGTCCGGGATCGTGGATCCGGCCGCCCCGCAGGTGCTCGCCGACCGTCTCGTCGACCGGACCGAACAGGTCCGTGCGCACGGTTTTTGAGCCAGGGTGCACAAGTCACCTCCAGCCGCCGCGCCGAGGTCCGCCGCGCCGTTTCCTCGCTGTGGCGAGGAGCGGGCGCGGCGGGCCTCCGATCAACCGTCAAAGGCGCAGGAAGACGTAGTTGCTCAGTTGGCGGTGAAGGCGGGGTAGTCGGTGTAGCCCTCGCTGTGACCGGCGTAGTAGGTGCCCCGGTCGCCGTCGGCCAGCGGGTGGCCCTGCGCGAAGCGCTCGACCAGGTCGGGGTTGGCGATGAAAGGCTCGGCGAAGGAGACCGCGTTGACGATCCCGTGGTCGAGGATCTCGTTGCCGAGGGCCTGGGTGAAGCCGAGGTTGGCGACGATGTTGCCCTGGTAGTGGGCGCGGTAGCGGGAGAAGAGGGCGATGCGCTCCTCGATGGTGCCGGGGGTGCCCAGGAGGTGCAGGTAGGCCAGGTTGCTGTCGCTGAGCTTCTTGAACAGCTGGTCGTAGTCGGCGAGTGCCTCCTCGTCCGCGGTGAACGTGCCTCCGTTGTCCCAGGTCGGGGACATCTTCACGCTGACGCGGTCGCTGCCCCACACGTCACTGACGGCGTCGAGGATGTCGAGGAGGAACTGGGCCCGCTTCTCGCTGCTGCCTCCGTAGGCGTCGGTGCGCTGGTTGAGACGGGGGTTGAGGAACTGCGGGATCAATTGGGATTGCTGGGCGTGGATTTCCACGCCGTCGAAGCCGGCGCGGCGGGCGTTCTCGGCCGCACGGCGGTAGTCGGCGATGGTGGCGGCGATCTCAGCGGCGGTGTAGGCGCGCGGGGTGACGGTGTCCTTCGGCCCGGAGGGGGTGAAGGACTTCTCGCCGGGGTTGATGGCCGAAGGTCCGGCGGGCAGGCGGCCGCCGAAGTGGTCGGGGTGGGAGGCCGCGCCGACGTGGCCGAACTGGGAGACGATCCGCCCGCCCGCCTCGTGGACGGCTTCGGTGACCTTCACCCAGCCGGCGGTCTGCGTGTCGCTGTAGATGCCGGGGACGTTGATGAAGCCGATCGCGTCGGTGTTGACCCAGGTTCCCTCGGTGACGATCAGGCCGGCGCCGGCGCGCTGTGCGTAGTAGGTCGCGTGCAGGTCGGTGGGGGCCAGCTCGGCATTCTGAGCGCGGGCGCGGGTCATGGGGGCCATGACGACACTGTTGGGGAGCTCCAGCGCGCCGAGGCGGACGGGCTGCAGCAGGGGCTGGGTGGTGGTCATGAGTAACTTCCTTGTACTGAGGGGGGTGGATGAGCACTGAGGGGGGTGGATGAGGAGGAGAGCGGGGAATGGGCGAGGGCCCGGCTCAGTCCTGTTTGAGGGCGTGGAGGCCGGAGAGTGGGCCGCCGAGCTGCATGAGGCGTCCGCCCTCGCGCAAGGAGCCGAGGTCGACGGGGGCGAAGCCGAAGGCGGCGGTGAGGTCCTTGACGGTGGTCTTGGCGTCGGCGTCGTCACCGGCGAGGAACAGCACCTGGCGTCCGGCCCGGTGGCGCGGGTCGGCGGCGATGTACTGGCCGTAGAGGGTGTTGAACGCCTTGACGACGCGGGCTCCGGGCAGCAGTGAGGCGACGTGTTCGCTGCCGGTCAGCTCGCCCAGGTCGGCGATCATCATGGGCGGGGGCGGGGAGGCGAACTGGTTGGTGGCGTCGATGACGATGCGCCCGTCGAAGGGTGGCAGGCCGGCTACCGCGTCCGGGATCTGGGGCCAGCCGACTGCGAGCACGACGAGTTCCGCCGCGGCGGCTTCGTCCGGGGTGCCGGCGTGGGCGAGCGGTCCGAGTTCGTCGGCGAGGCCGGCCAGGGAGGCGGGGCCGCGGCTGTTGCTCAGCACGACCTGATGGCCGTGGGCCACGGCGTGGCGGGCGATGGCCTGGGCGACGGTTCCGGCGCCCAGGGTTCCGATCTTCATGGCGGTGCCCTTCGTGGGGTTCAGGGTGCGGGGCTGGTGAGCAGGACGGTTCCGCTCTTGCCGGGGCGGCGGACATGGTCGATGGCCTTCGCGAAGTCGGCGAGGTCGTAGCTGGCGGCGACCTCGAAGAGTTCCGGGGCGGTCGCGGCCAGACGGGCGGCGAAGGCGACGTCCTCGGCCCGGTCCTCAGGCGTGCGGGCGGCCATCCACTGGAAGATGGACGTGCCCCGCACGGTCAGAGCCCGCGGGGTCAGCGCGAGCGACTCCAGCGGCGTGCTGCCGGAACCGAGCCCTCCGTAGGTGATCAGCGTACCGCCGTCGGCGAGCAGCCCGGCCAGCTCACCGGTCAGGGATCCGCCCACCGCGTCCAGTACGACCTGGGCACCCCGGCCGCCGGTCGCGTCCTGGACCTGAGTGCGCCAGTTGGCGTCGGCCGTCGAGATGGTCGGCAGTCCGGGGAAGCGCTGCCGCAAGGTCTGCGCCCCCGTGGCACTGCGTACCAGGTTGACCAGCTCGATGCCGTGCTTGAGTGCTGCGGCGCTGACCAGCTTTCCCACCGACGAACCGGCGGCCGTCTGCACCACCGGACCGGCCTGGCCGTGCTGGGCGTCCTCGACCGCCCGCAGCAAGGAGAGCAGGGTCAGCGGGTTGACCAGCATCAAAGCCGCGGTCTCGTCGCTGAGGTCCTCGGGCACCGGCACCACAAGATCGGTCGGCGCCGTGACGAGTTCGCTCCACGCGCCCGGCACCGGGAAGAACGCCACCCGCTGACCGGGCCGCAGATCCTGCACACCCACGCCGACGGTCTCGATGACGCCCATTCCCTCCACGCCGGGAATCCGTGGCGTGGCGAACCGCTGCCGCGGCCCACCCGGAAGGCCCTCCACTCCCGCCAGGTCGCCGGGGTGGATCGGCCGGGACAGCACCCGCACCTGCACCTGCCCGGCCGCGGGCGCAGCAGGGGCCGGCTGCTCGCTCAGGCGTAGTACCTGCCCGGCTTCTCCGTGCCGGTCGTAGGCGATGGCGCGCATGACGCTCTCTTTCCGAACTATTGATGATGGTCATCATTGAAACTGTCCTGCTATGATGAGAGGCATCATTAAAAATGTCAAATCGAGAGCGACGCGAGAGGACGGCCATGCCGCGGATCACCAAGGAGGACAAGGCCCGCAACCGGCAGAACATCCTCGAAGCGGCGAGCCGCATGTTTCGCTCGCAGGGCATCGACGCGGTCGGCATCGCCGAGCTGATGAAGGAAGCCGGACTCACCCACGGCGGCTTCTACAACCACTTCGCCTCCAAGAACGACCTGGTCGTGGAGGTGTGCGGCGCCTCCTACGCCGCCTCGCTCGGGGGCCTGGCCCGGACGATCGAGGACGGTCCGGGCCAGGCCGGCTCTCCGCTGGAGCGGGTCGTGGCCGGGTATCTGTCCACCGCGCACCGTGACGCCCCGGACGGCGGCTGTCCCTCCGCCTCCCTGGTCACCGACGCCGGACGGCACAGCGAAGCCGTACAGAGCGCATACGCCGAAGGCGTCGAGGGTTACCTCACCGGCTTCGCCGCCGAGTTCCTGCGCGAAACCGAGGACAAGGGCCACCAGCCCGACCCGGCCGAGGCCCGCCACAGGGCCATCCGCCTGCTCAGCGAAATGGTCGGCGCGCTGATGCTCGCCCGCGCCGTATGCCACGTCGAGCCCGAGCTCTCCGACGAGATCCTGCAGACCAGCCGCAGCCACGCCCTCGACCGATACGACTCAGGGCCGCTGCCGGACGTGGAACCGAGGCGTTCGCGATAGACGGCCCGGCCCCGACAGGCACAGGAACGGACACGCCCCCTACCAGGCCGATCGGCCCGACCTGGTTGAGGGCTCCACTCCTGCGCGCCGTCTTCGTCGAGCTCGATCGCATCCGGGTCACGCAGCGGACGTAGACCCACGCACGGAACGGAGGCGTTGAAACTGTAGCGGCCCAGGACAAACAGAGTTCTCGCCAACGGCCGGGCAGGCGAGATGAGCGCGGATGTTCCTGAACCCGCGGCGGACTCGGGCCGGGGTGAGCCGGTCGGGTGCGGCGGCTTTCTCCCAGGGGCGGCGGAGGTCTTCGGCGAGCGGACGGGCAAGTCGGAGCTGGGTGTAAGCGACGATCAGAATCCAGGTCCAGCGGTCCGCGGCTTCGGGGGTACGGAGTTTCGGGGTGGTCCAGCCGAGGGTCTGCTTCGCGAAGCGGAAGGTGTGCTCCAGATCGAAGCGACGGAGAAAAGCCTGCCAGAAGCGGTTTACGTCGTCCGGGGTAGCGCCGGTCTTCGAGGACCAAAACCACACCGGCGGGGCGTCCCGTTCCTTCGAGAGGTGCTCGACCTTCAGTCGGATCAACGTGCCCTCAATCAGGGGTAGTTCGCCGTCATGGTCGAGCCAGGAAGAGCGGTGAGTGAGCCTTGGGTGGACCCGGTCCCAGGCCTGGGTTTCGGCCTTGCCGTAGTTGGTGGTGTCAGTGACGGTCGTGATTGCGGGCTCGGGCCAGGTCTTCGGCTCGGTGAAGCGGAATTCCGGGCCGTGTTTGGGCGGACGGCCGTTGACGCCGTGCATCCTCGGCGGCCTCGGCAGACGCAAGACGCGGTCGGAGCGGACCCGGCCGACCAGCTCGACGGGGAGGTCACGCATGACCCAGGCCAGGCGGGTGACGTCATAGCCGGCGTCGCTGACGATCACGATATGAGGGTCACCGGCCTGCCACTGGCCCGCGGCGATGAGCCGCTCCACGACGCCCCGCAGCTGGGCGGCGGTGACCGCGGTCGCGTCGTCCGCCGGTCCGAGCCGGACCGCGTCCAGGATCGCGGTCCAGGACGTGGCGCCCGGCTCTAGCACGGCGACGAAGGAGTAGGGCCAGCCCGGAATGAACTGCGATGCCGACTTCGCACGGCCGTAGACGTGGCAGAACAGCCGCTCTGCCGAGCACGGCGCGTCCGAGCGAAGCCACGGCGACACATCAACCGCCAGAACCAGGCGCCCGCCGTCGAAACGCGGCAGTGACAGGTCGGCCAGTACTGTCCTCAGCCGACCGACATCGATCCGGCCATGGTTCAGCCCGCCGTACATCGCTCCGTGCCCACGACGATGCTCGGGCAGCAGCGTCAAGTCCACCGGGGACTTCACCGCACCGTCCGCACACAGCACCGCGTCCACCAGCTCGAACAACTCGTCCGCCGAGCGGTCAGACACTCGTAGAACTCTCCCCGGAAGCGTGACACCTCCGCGAACGTCCCTCCGGACAGCATCAGGCAGCAGACTCACCTCACGGCCTTCGTCTTGGTCACGTGCACCTTGGTCGGAGCACATGATCAGACGAAGGCCGCCCCCACGTCCGGCGAATCCCCAGGTGAGCGACCCAGTTCGAGACGCCATTCAAGGGCGAGAGATAAAGAACTTCCCAATGACGATGTCAAGCCGCTGCCGTGACGGTTGGTAGGGCCTCGTAACATGCTCCGTCGCGGATCATGGCCCACAGGACATTGGCTCGTCGACGAGCCAGAGCGAGCAAGGCTTGCTTGTGGCCCTTCCCCTCGTTGCGCTTTCGTGCGTAGTAGGCCTGGGAGGCGGAGCAGGTTC
This sequence comes from Streptomyces sp. NBC_00353, assembly GCF_036108815.1. Classification (NCBI taxonomy): domain Bacteria; kingdom Bacillati; phylum Actinomycetota; class Actinomycetes; order Kitasatosporales; family Streptomycetaceae; genus Streptomyces; species Streptomyces sp. NBC_00353. The sequence goes on from NZ_CP107985.1 coordinate 124,690, forward strand.
TCAGGCTGGCCATCGCGGAGAGATAGAAGGCCCGGAGCAGGCCTCGGTGGTAGCGGCGTGGGCGGCGCATGTTGCCGCTGACGCGTCCGGAGTCCCGCGGCACGGGTGAGAGGCCGGCGAAGGACGCCAGGCGGTCGGCCGTGCCGAAAGTTTCCATGTCTCCGCCGGTAGCGGCGATGAACTCGGCACCGAGGAGGGAGCCCATGCCAGGCAGGCTCCGGATCACCGTAGCGTGTCGGTGCTCGCTGAACCGGCCCTCGATGAGCGCGTCGAGTTCGGCGATCTCCTCGTTGAGAGCCAGCACGCCCTTGGCGATCCGGGCCACCATGGCGGCCGCGAGAGTCTCACCCGGCAGTGCGGTGTGCTGCGACTTGGCCGCCTCGACGGCCGTCTCGGCGAGCGCTGCTGCATTCTTCACCTTGCGGTTCTTCAGCCAGGTTCCGATCCGGCTGGCCCCGCTGCGGCGGATCGCGGCCGGCGCCTGGTAACCGGTCAGCAGCACGACCGGACCCTTCTTGCTCAAGTTCAACGCCCGCTCCAGAGCAGGGAAGAACTCAAGTAGCTGAGCTCGCAGTCGGTTGGTCTGACGGGTGCGGTCGTTGACCAGGTCAAGGCGGCGGGCGGTCAGGGTGCGCAGGTCGACGGCTATCTCGTCACCGGGCCGCAGGAGACCGAGGTCCTGGCGCATACGTGCCTGGTCAGCGATGACGAACGCGTCCTTCTCGTCCGTCTTGCCCTGACCCCGGTAGGCCGTCGACGCCTGGTGCACGGCGAGGCCGGTGATGTAGACCATCGGCTGCCGGTGGTTGAGCAGAAGGCCGATCAACAGCGCGGCGCCGCCATGGTTGATGTCCACCGCCCACAGGGCGTCCTCGCACAGCGCGAGTACGTCTGCGATGAGCTCCAGCAGAGCCTGTTCGTCGTTGAAAACTCGGCGGGAAAGGAGGCGTTCGCCTCGCTCGTCGACCACCACACAGTGGTGGTGTTCCTTGCCGATGTCCACTCCGGCCCAGATCTGGGGCACGGGTCACCTCCGCCAGCTCGTCGTCACACACGGACCCGCAGACGACCTCGCCGACGTTGTCCTACACAGCGATCAAGTCGCGTATCCCAATTAGCGGTCGAGTCGTCGCGGGGCTCCGGGCGGCCAAGTTCTTTGAGCCATGGAACGGCGACAAGCTCACAGCCATACCCAGAACCCCCGGGCCCGCTGATCTTACGAAGGACCAGCTCAGACCCACGCTTGGAAGGTAGGACAAGCTGAGACTACGCGGACCGCTTCCCACCGCTACCTGCCGCAGACCCGTCCGGCAGGGTGGGGCGAACGTTGCTTGATGCGGCACTGCTGAGGTTTTCAGGGTGGAGTCGGTGGGTCGATTGCCACAGCTTTCGGTGAGCCCCCCTCCGTAATGCTGCCGTGCGCGGCAGACGTTTGGCTCACAGGCGAGACCCGATCATCGCCGGCGCACGAGTCATGCCGGTCAGGTCAGGTGCTCAGTCGAGCACCCGCAAAGGGTCCGCGCCCACCGTCTGGAACGCCTGCGTCCGAGCCCGAAGAACTGGAGTCCCTGGACACCCCTGGTGGAGGGATTCGGGACTTTACGTCGACGCTACTTCACACCGTCCCGGACTTCTTGCACGTCAGGCCCTACCTGCAGTCCTGACGGCGTGGCGTGGCGGGGCCGTCAGCCTGTGGGGCGGGGCAGTACGGCGAGGGCGGTGCGGGCTATGTCTGTCAGCGTCTCCTCGTTCGCTCCGGCCTTGCCCAGTGCTTCGATGCCGCGCAGTACGGCGAGCACCAGCGCGGCCAGCTTTCCGGGGTCCGCGTCCGCGGCGAGGTCGCCGTTGCGCTGGCAGGCGGCGATGTCGTCCTCCAGCAGTGCGCGCAGTGCCTCGATGGCCGCGTGCGCCCGCTTGGCCACCGTCTTGTCGTGTTCAGTCAGCTCGGCGGCGCCTTTGGCCAGGAGGCATCCGCGCTGAGCGGTGTCTGCGGCGGTGGCCGCCGCCACCGCGTGGACGTAAGCGGACAGCCGCGCGTACGCGTTCTTGTCGTCACCGCGCAGGTGCTGGGCGGTGGCGTCGACGATCGCGCGGCAGTACTCCTCGAACACGCGCTGGAACAGCTCCTGCTTTCCGCCGAACGCGCCGTACAGGCTGCCTTTGCCGAGGCCCGTCGCCGCGGCGATGTCGTCCATGCGCGTCGCGGCGTACCCGCCCGCCCAGAACAGCTCCCGGACGGTGTCCAGCACCTGCTGCTCGTCGAACTTTCGAGGTCGTGCCATGGGGGCAAGCCTACGCATACTTGACTGGTTCGTCCACAATGGTTAGCCTTATGGACGATCCAGTCAAGAACTGAGGAGTGGGCGCAGCCTGACGGAAGTACTCGCAGGCAAGGTGGCGGTCGTCACTGGGGCCAACAGCGGTATCGGGCTCGCCATCGCCAGGCGGTTCGCCGCAGCGACGTTCCTGGCCTCGGACGCCTCCAGCTTCGTCAACGGCGACGACTGGTTCATCGACAGAGGCCAGGCCCAAATCTCACCACACCCCCTCAAACCTGGCCTCGGACGCCTCCAGCTTCGTCAACGGCGACGACTGGTTCGCCGACAGAGGCCAGGCCCAAATCTCACCACACCCCCTCAAACCTGGCCTCGGACGCCTCCAGCTTCGTCAACGGCGACGACTGGTTCGCCGACAGAGGCCAGGCCCAAATCTCACCACACCCCCTCAAACCTGGCCTCGGACGCCTCCAGCTTCGTCAACGGCGACGAGCCCATGACCCACCGCAGAGCAACACCGAGAGTCACGTCCATGCCGATCACCTGCACGACCATTCCCCCTGCCCGACTGCGCCGGATCCGCCTCCCCGGCACCGTGTCCGCGCTGCAGGCCGTTTCCGCCACGGCACGAAGCTGCCGGCCAGGCCTACAGGTCCCCCGCAGCTGCCCGCACCCTCACGCGGCCATCCCCGACTCCGCCACCACAGACAAGGAACAGCCATGACTGCAACCGCGCACGTCGGCGTCCCCGGCCTGTCCGTGATGGGCCGCAATCTCGCCCGCAACGGCTACACCGTGGCCGTCCACAACCGCACCCCGGCGCGGACCCACGCCTTCGTCGAGCAGTTCGGCGACGAAGGAACGTTCGTCCCGGCCGAGTCCACGAAGGAGAGCTGGTCGCCTCACTACAGCGACCACGGCGCCTGATCATCATGGTGCAGGCCGGAGACCCACCGACGCAGTCATCGACGAACTCGCACCCCTGCTCGATCCCGGAGACGTACTGGTGGACGGGGCAACGCCCACTTCGCCGACACCCGCCGCCGTGAAGCGGCCCTGCGCGCCCGCGGCATCCACTTCGCCAGCGTGGACATCTCCGGCGGCGAGGAAGGCGCCCTCCACGGCCCCAGCATCATGTCGGGCGGCTCGGAAGAGGCCTATCAGCTGCTCTCCCCCCTTCTGGAAGACATCGCCGCCACCGCCCCGGACAGCGCCCGCACCGTCGCCCACCTCGGTCCCGACGGCGCCGGTCACTTCGTGAAGATGGTCCACAACGGCATCGAGTACGCCGACATGCAGCTCATCGCCGAGGCCTACCATCTGCTGCGGCACACCGCCGGATACGAGCCGTCCCAGATCGCGGAGATCTCCCGGACCTGGAACACCGGCCGCCTCAACTCCTACCTCATCGAAGTCACCGCCGAAGTCCTCGCCCACACGGACAGCTCCACCGGGCTCCCCTTCGTCGACATCGTCGCCGACAGCGCCGGACAGAAGGGCACCGGACGCTGGACCGTACAGACCGCCCTCGACCGAGACGCGCGGCTCGTACGCGTGTTCGGTCGACCGCTTGCACATCGGCGATCTCGACGATGTACTCACGGTGGGTTGGTCCGGCCTGCCGGCTGATGCTGGAGCCGATCTTGAGGGGGTATCCGGCGTCCGGGGAGAGGTGCTCGTCGACGAGCTCGTCCGCTCGGAGTCACAGGGTGATGCGGCGCAGGTGGGTCAGGTCGACGCCGGTGGCGTCCACGCGATAGGCCGCTCCAGCGTGTGAGTGCAGGAAGCCGCTGCCGGGGGTGATGTCTGCTTCGACGGTGAGGGCGAGCGGGTTTTGAGCGGAAGTACTGAGGCGGCCGCGGGAGTGTCCTTCGGGACGTGCCACCCTCAGCTGCTGTCTTCCACCCTTCCCCGGTCAGACATCAGTCGTGGGTATGTCTTCGCTGTCGAAGTCACTGGCGGAGGTAAGGCCCTCGACGAAGGATCGGAAATCCGAGGCGAGGGCCAGCTCTTCATTGCGATCGGCGTCGAACCACGTCACCGATGGTTCCCCATGTCGGCCGGATGACCGATAGTCGAGCGCAATCCAGTAGTGCCCGCCGCCGGAGAGGAGCACGGCAGGCGCGGGAAGACCCCATTCCTCGATCAGGTACGGACTGTCCAGCAGAGAGACCGCGTGTTCGCGGTCGCCGATGCCCATCAAGTGGTCGAAAGGGATGTGATCGGCGCTCCAGGAAGTCGGCTTGACTGTCGGGAAGGCGTTCCGGTCGGCTGCGGACTCGCCCCCGTTCTGAGTGCGCAGCAGGTCAAGAAGCGAAGTCGGGAGCGTGACACCGAGCAATCGCTCGGCGTTGCGCACCTCCTTATCAGTGAGCGGCTGGTGTACTCCGTAGCTGCTGCGGGGCTTCCAGGCATGTGGGAGATCAGACCGGCCATCGTCATCACCGGTGAGGTCGGGAGGACCGGGCAATGCGCGTCCTCGTCGCTCAGGCCCTCATGTCCAGCGCAGGATCTGCCGCTGCAGGTCCAGCCAACCGATGACCGCGGTGCATTCCCGCTTGGAGCGGGGGCGGGCGTTGCACGTCCGATGTCATGCCGCCGCACGCTACCGGTGCGGTCGGGAAGGGGCACCCGAAGTTACGGCCCCTCCGTGATAATGATCTTCGTCACGGTGCCATCGACTCGAAGAGCTCGCTTTCGCGGTGGGCCGCCTTGCCCGACCCGTTGGTGAGTCACGGCCGAGGGCGTCGTGGAGCGCGCCGAATGCGGTGCGGAGGAGGGGCACCGGGAGCGAAAGGTTCTGAGCCGGGACGGGAGCTGTTCTTGCGCAGGAGCGCTGGGCGCGCGGTGTGCGAGGCAGACGCACGGCCGACTCGTCTCGCAAGCGCCAGAGTTGGTTGCCCCCTCCGGCGTCGACCCAGCGCAGGTCGACGGGGCCCGGATGCAGGTCACGCAGCAGGGCGCGGACCGGTGATTCGTCGATGTCGGAGCCGTCCGCGGGACTTGGTGTCGTGGAGCGGCACTGGCGGTGCTTCAGTCCTGAGCGGCCGCGGGGGGGGTGTCGAGTGGGCGGCGGTGGGCGCCCAGGCCAGGTGCGGCGATGGAGGTGAGGCCTTCACTGGCGGGCCGGCCGCGGTGCCGTCCGGTGCTGGAGGCGGCGGCCGACTGTCGGCGCCGCACCGCTACGAAGGCGTTGTTGAGCAGTCCGCCGGACTTCGTCGTCGGCATGGTCTTGAGCATGGTGTTCTCCGGGTCTTTCGGTGTGCCGGCGGTATCGGGGCAGGACGAGGGGCGGGAGCCGGCTGGTGCCGGGCCGTGCGAGGACGGGACGGCTCGGCACCGGCGAGGCTCCCTGCCCTGGCGGCCGGGACGTCGTCGTCCGGTCGCCGGGGCGCGCGTGGTCCGGCGGGGTATGCCGGATCCGGTCGCGCCTCAGCGGACGGGCCCGTGGCCGTAGGACAGCCAGACGGTCACCCAGTGGCCGTGGCTCCAGCGGGCCAGGCGGTGGCCGTCGAACCGGTAGAGCTTGCCGTCATACCCGTGCCAGTACTGCACGCCGTGGTGGCCGTAGTCGTAGTGGTGACGGATCTCGTCGTTCCAGCGCCGGTCGTCGTTCCAGCGCCGGCTGTCGTTCCCGGCGCGATCGGCGTTCCTGTCCCATGCCGTGCTGCTGACGGTCACGGTCTGCCGGTCCTGGCCGGAGGGCCGGGGAGCGGCGGAAGCGGAGCCCGTGGCGCCGAGCAGGGCGGTGCCGGCGAGCGCCACCGAGGCGGTGGAGGTGGCGATGATGCGCGTCCACTTGTTCATGACTGGTTCTCTCCTTGCTGTGCCCCGGTGTGCGGGGCGTCGGACGACGGTCCGGCCGGTGGGCCGGTCCCCGTCGTGCGGGGGCGATTCCGCGGGGCCGCCGGGGCGGAGTTCCTGGTTCGCAGGCGCTGGATCCGTGAGGGCCGGCGTTGCTGTGAATCGCTGCTGAATGGAACCTAACAGATGGTTGATGGTGGTCAATGGTTTATGGGGTGTGACCATCGCCTCGCGCAAGGAATCCGGAGAAGTGGAATAACCTGGCCTGAACATCCGCCGCCGAGGAGAGCGGGCGCGTCGGATCATCGCGTCCTCGCGCGCGCGAAAATCGTTGAGAGTCATGGATTACCAGACCCTCACGATGGTTGTCGTCGTGCTATGGTGGAGGTATGGCAGTGAACGAGATCACGGTTGAGGGTGCTGCCGGCGGCGACCCGTTGGAGCAGCTCGGTTTCCTGCTGGCCCGGCACGGCGCCATCGCCAACAGCCGCGTCCAGCGCGCCTTCGACTCCTGCGGCCTGGCGCCGCGGGCGGGAGCCACGCTGATGCTGCTCGGCGGATGCGGATCCATGGGGCAGCAAGGTCTCGTCGCGGCGCTCGAGGTGGATCCGAGCATCATGGTCGCGATCCTCAACGACCTGGAGTCCGCGCAGCTCGTCGAGCGCCGTCGCGACCCGGCCGACCGGCGCCGCCACATCGTCACCATCACCGACCGCGGGCGCGGCGTCCTGGCCGAGGCCCGGGCCGCGGTGGACGAGGTCGAGCGGTGCCTCTGCGGCGACCTGTCCCCGGAGGAGATCGCGGTGCTCCGCGGACTCCTGGCCCGCGTGCGCACCTCGCGGGGCGACGAGGTCCGCTCCGAGGAGTGACCCCGGCGCCCGTTCCGGCCCCCGTCCGCGCAGCGGAACGGGAAAAGTACAGCGCGCACTATCCATGTGCGGCCCTGCCATAGCTCTGACTGTCTCCTGCAGATCGCGCCTGAACGAGCCGCGGTCCGCCACCGAGATCTCCGCCGCGCTCACTCAGGCCCACCCTGACCGCGGCGTCAAGACCACCGCGGTGCGTACCACCCTCGAAGGACTGGTCGCCAAGAGCCAGGCTCAGCGCACCAAGCAGGGCCCGTCCGTCTTCTACACCGCGACGGCCGCCTCGGAGGCTGCTGCGGCCGGCTCCCAGCAGGAGGCAGTGGCCGGCTGAGCACTCTCAGGAGCGCCCATCTCATCGCCGCTAGGCCGCGGACCGACGGCGCCCCGGGCCGGAACAAGGGCCCGTGTTGTCACCATCCACGGCCCCCGAGTGCTAGCCGCCTGCGCCGTCGCGGATACCGTGCACACCCGAGACTCAAAGACCGCTGGAGCGGTATGCGGGCAAGAAGAGAGGGGCAGTGGCCATGATGTGGCGAGTGCCCCTTCAAGTTGAAAAGAGTCTATTGCGGTCCGCGCCGAGACGCATTCCCCCCGGGCAAGGCGGCCCACCCCCGCTGCACCGCGTCTACGACAAGCCGCTGGAAGCCGTCTCGCCGTGGACGGGGGGACAAGGGGCAGGGCCTGGGGTGATCACGAGGTTCGTTTCGCGGCCCAGGTCCGGCGCTGGCGTGTAGATGCTGAATTTCGGCAGGAGTGCCGGGCAGCTGATGGGCATGCAGACCTAGCGGCTCCTTCAGCGTCGCGACCAGTGGCTGCCAGGCTCCGTGCTGGTCAGCGGGGGCGCCAGGTGCGGATCTCGAGGTGGGTGATGTGGGCGTCGGGGTGGATGCGCCCGTTTTGGACGAGCCATTGGTGGACGGCTGAGGTGACGTCGCCGCCTGCTTGGTCCACGCGGTGGGCGAAGTCTGCGGCATCGAAGCCGCCGGTGGTGGCGGAGCCGTAGGAGCGTTCTTCGGTGTGGTCGGCGCGTTGGATGACGTCGCGGCGGATGCCGGGTGAGTCGGTGCGACTGCCGGAGGCGTGGAGGTAGCTGGTCTTGGCCATGCGGACGGTGAAGGCCATGCGGAGGCCTTGGTTGGCGGCTTCTGCGATGAGTGGGCGGAGGCGGGCGGAACCGGAGGCGATGGCTTGTGCGCCGGCGCGGCCGGTGCCGGTTCCGGTGGGGGTGATGAGGACGGCTTTGGTGCGGACGCGGGCTCTGGTGCCCGTGGCGGTGGTGCGGCGGGTGATGTGTCGTGCGGCGAGGGTGGCGAGTTCCGTGGTGTCGGTGATGCCCGCGGTTTGCACGGCGGCGAGGACGTGGGTGAGGGCGGGGACGAAGGCTGCGCCTTTGTGTTTTGTATAGAACTGGGAGACGAGGGAGGGGTCTCGGTTGATGATGCGGGCGATGTCGCGTTTGGTGTAGCCGTGGGCCTGGAGCTGGTCGGCGAGTCGGGCTGCTTCGTTGAGTTGTGGTTCCGGGGTCCGGCGTCGAGCACGGGGTGGCATCAGGCCTCCTGGTTGGTGCGGGGTTGGTGGAGGGCTGTGCGGGCGTGGTCGCGCAGGGCGAGGAGTTCGTCTTCGGTGGTGGGTGCGGGGACGGGGCCGGTGAGGTGGCCTTTGTGGAGGTAGTCGCCGGGCTGCCCGTGGTAGGGCCAGTTCTGGGGCTGGGTGAGGTAGACGGCGTCGGTGCGGAAGGCGATAACGGTGCCGGGCGGGGCGTGGAGGGCCCCGGCGTAGGTGTCGTCGTCGCGGTGTCGCTGGGAGAGCAGGGCGACGCGGGCGGAGGACCAGATGTGGGCGGCCCATTCCGGGTGGGCGTTGGGGTCGCGGGTGAAGCCGGTGGGGCGTTGCCAGGTGATGGTGTCGTTGTCGAAGCCGATGATTTCGGCGTCCGGGGGGACGTCGCGCTCGTGGGTGCGGGGGGTGGTGCCGGTGACGGTGCGGGGTCGTTGGGCGAAGGCGCCGATGCCGTAGAGGAGGATCGCGCGGACGGCACGGGAGGCGAGGTGGGCGGCGGTGCGCTGTGCGGGGTCGCCGTTGAGGTCGGCTTGGGCGGTGAGGGATGCCCAGGCTTCTTTGAGTTTCTTGGACCAGTCGTCCAGTGGTTTGCCGTCGTCGAAGAGGATGCCGTCGAGGATTTCGATCTTCCACGGCCCACGGGGGTTGGACAGGGCGGTGTGGATTTCGGGTCCGCCGGCCCAGGTGGTGAACGTGGTTCCCGGGGTGGCCGGGTAGTGCCAGGCGCGGTCGCCGGGGGCGGGCGCGGGGAGGATCCCGACGTGGTTCCAGGTGTCGGGGACGGTGACGCGGACGTGCCAGTGGCCGCAGGCGAACAGGGCCTTGGTCTGTTCCTTCTGTGACCAGGAGGCAAAGGTGGCGGCGGTGACGCGGCGGGGTGTGCCGACGCCGGATTTCCAGGTGTGTTTGGCGTAGGCGAAGGTGCGGTCGTACTCGGCCAGGCCGGGAAGCTGTTCAGGGACGCGGGGCGGGGTGATGAGTTCCGTGCGGCCCTGTCCGGCGGTGGCGTGGAACAGGCCGCGGAGCTCTTCGGACAGGACGGGGTAGCCGTCGGCGTACTGGCCCTTGGTGGGGATGGTGCGGGTCCACAGGTCGCGGCCGGTCTGGGAGGGGGATCCCATGATGACGGCGTCGGGCCAGTGGTGGCGCAGGGCCTTCCACAGCAGGACGAACGCGTCCCGGATGATGGCGGGTTCGGCGCCCTCGGTGTCGAACCACTCCCCCGCTGAGCGGATTTCGACGTGGTGTTCGCCGTCGGCGCGCTGGTAGCGGCCGACGGGGTTGCGGGGGTGGACGAAGTGTCCGGCCATGCGGTCCTTGCCGCGGCCGGTGTCGGTGCGCCACCCGGGAGTGTCGGCGTTCAGCCAGGCGGCGACTGCGTCCTTGAGGAAGGGGTGCTGGTCGGCCTGGTGGTGCCAGGGAGTTCCGGCGGTGATGTAGATCCGTTCGACGCCGCCGGGCAGAGCGTGGAAGACCGTGTTCAGGATTTCGGCGGCACTGGCGGTCGGCAGGTCCAGGCGGAAGGTCTGGTCGCGGTGGACCAGCACGCCCGCATCAGTGTCGAGGAAGACGGTGCTGCGGGCCTGCTGGGTGAAGTTCGGGTGGGTGGAGGCCAGGTTCGCTGTGTGGGTGAACCACCGGTCGCCGTCGGGGCCTTGAGGGATGCCGGGAAGAGTGCGCTGCTCCCCGGTACGGTTGGGAGGAGTCGGCGCAGTCTGCGGTGCCGCTGCTGGCGGAGCAGCAGCGGGGGGTGCTGAGGGTGGTTCGGGCTCCGACGCCGGCTGGGGGACCGGGCGGGTCATGGCCGGGGCAACTGTGCCGGTCTGGGCGGGTTCCTCTTCGGCGACGTTGACCGGTGCCGTCTCGGCGGCGGGTTCGGGGGCCGGAGGCACTGTGGCGGTCTCCGCTGCTGATACGTTGCCGGCGAGCCGGTTCGGGGCAAGGATCGGGGCGATCGCCACGACGTCAGCGAGGCTCAGCCCGGCTGCGGGTGCGATGCGTTCGGCTTTCGCCTTCTCGTATCCGGCCAGCGCGGTGATCTGCCGGGCGCGGTCCGTTTCCAGTTTCGCGAGCGCGGCCTGGGTCTTCTTGATGTCGTCGCGCAGGGCGCGCAAGTCGGCGAGTTGCGCGTTGTAGGTCTTTGCGTCCATCACGATCCCTTGTGCCTGCAGGTCAGTTGGCGGAACGGTTACCGGTTGCGACGTACGCGATGGCGCCGCCCGAGTGCGAAGTGAGGCGGGTGCCCAGGAGGAGGTCCGCCACGTCACGGTCGGTTTGCTGCGGTGCGGTCAGGTGCTTGACGGGTGTGGCCAGGTCGGTGAGGTATCCGGCGAGGACTGCGTCCGGGAATGCGTGTCGTCCGCCCTCACCTCTCTCCCAGGTGTCCAAGCCGGTCAGGACGGCCACGACGTACCCCGACAGAGTCACCGGCAGCACTCCCCCGGCGGCCACACTGGCGGCGTCGCAGCGCCACCAGCCTTTCAGGCTCCTGAGGAGATCCTCGGGGCCGAGGGCAGATGCGTATCCGATCCACTGCCGGTCGGTGTCGCCGACTCGGCGTGCCACGTCGACGCGCAGCACCCCGAGTTCTTTGGCATCCAGGTGGTGCAAGGGGGCGTGGGGGCGTTCCTGCAGGGCTTGAACGACCCAGAGAGGCGTCATCACACGGACGCCGCGGCGGGAGAGACCGGGAAGCACGCCTGCATTGACGAGGCGACGGAAGGTGGTGACTGCGCAGCCCAGTTCCTCGGCGGCCTGTCCCGTCGTGAGCAGCATTGCCTGTCTCCCTGGGGACGCGTGCCTGTGCCGTGCCTGGACGATATCGGCACACACATCCCTCATGCAAGCCTGATCAGATATCTGAGTTGGGATGCTGTCATTGTGACGGTGGTCGGGTGATCTTGCGGTAGCGGGGGCATGTGGGCAGGGCCTCTCGGTTGGGGATGCGAATCCGATCCGTCGGCGGACACGTGAAGGTCTCAGCTCCCCGGGTGTCTCAAAGTCGCCCACCGAGCCACCTCTTGAGCCATCAAGCAAGTCATTCGGATTGACGGTCCGTGCCGCAGGGCAGCTCTCCTTCTTCGGTCTGTAACAAAGGGGGGCGGATGGCTCGCAGGAAGTCTCTGGCGGCGCAGTTGGTGCAGACATATCGGGATGCGCAGGAGGCGAAGGCCGCTGCTGCCAAGCGGGCCGAGGCAGAGCGTGATCGTCAGGCCCGCGCGGCGGAACGGGAGGCCGCTCAGCGCGCCAAGGAGGAGGCCAGGCGGGAACGTGAGCGGGCCCAGGCCTGGGTCCGTACGCAGAAGGAGAAGGAAGCTCAGCGTTCCGCCGAGTCCCGGAAGGCCGAGCAGATCGTCCGGGATCTGGAGAAGCGTGAGGCAGCCCGGGCCAAGGAGGCTGAGCAGAGGAAGCGGGCCGAAGCGCGTGAGAGGACGGCGGCAGAACGGCGTGCGAAGCAGGAGATGAGCGACCGCCTGCGTCAGGAGGCGACTCTCAAGACAGCTGAGGTCGAGACACAAGTGGATCGCTTGATGTCCGTACTCCACACACGGCCTGGTGGTCTTCGCACGCTCCGACTGCGGGTGGAAGAAGCTTTCAGCGAAGGTGGCTCCGATGGCCTGACCGGCTGCGTGGAGGAGACGCTCAGCAGAGTTGTCTACCCCGACGGTCTTCGCGGTGGGCGTCGCGTGGCTTTCGCGCCGGAAGCGAGGGAGTTGGTCCTGGAAGTCGAACTGCCTGGCCAGGTGGTAGTGCCGGCTGTCACGCAGTACCGGTACAAGGCATCCGCACCTGCGGCAGTGGTGCCGCAGCCACGGAAAGAGGCCGAGTGCAAGGCCATGTATAGAGACCTCGTCGCACGGCTCGCTTTGAGGGCCATCGACGAGGCCTTCACGGTGGCCCCGCCCTCACTGGTCGACGTGGTGGCGTTCAACGGGCACGTCCACGCCAAGGACCGCGCCACCGGGAAAGCCATCCGGCCCTGTCTGATCAGTCTGAGGGCGAGCCGGGACACGTTCGAGGACCTCGTCCTGGACGAGCCGGAACTCGACCCGGTTCAGAGCCTGCACTTCCTCAACGCCATCGTCTCCCAGCACCCCTACGACCTGGAACCCGTCCGGCCCGTGGTCACCTTCGACCTCGCCAAGTACAAATTGGCTCCTGAGCGCGATGTCGTCGCCGGGCTGGACAGCCGGCCCGACCTCGTCACGCTGGATCCCATCGAGTTCGAGCACCTCATCCGGCGTCTCTTCGAGAAGATCGGCCTCAAGTCCTGGGTCACCCAGGCCTCCCGCGACGACGGAGTCGATGCCGTGGCCGTCAACGAGGAACCCCTCATCGGCGGCCTGTGCATCATCCAGGCCAAACGCTCCAAGAACGCCGTGCCCGCCGAAGCCGTACGCGCACTCGCCGGCGTCATGCACGACAAAGCCGCCGCCAAAGGCATCGTCGTCACCACCGCATGGTTCGGCAAAGCCAGCTGGGACTTCGCCCACCGCACCGGCCGCATGGAACTCATCGACGGCCGCCACCTCAAAGCCCTCCTCCTCGAGCACCTCGGCATCGACGCACTCATTGGCCTGCCCAAACTCCCACCCGGTTGGGAAACCCGCGACCTCACCTGACACCAAAGGGAGCGGCTCTGGAGGTCCGGGCAACCAGCAGCATGACGGATCCGGTGGCCAGTTGGGCTCACGTGCCACACCCTTGGGCACGAGCGGCCGCGGGCTGCGCGTCATCGACGCCCTCAGAGCGTCTGGGCACATATCAGCGCAATTCAACTATCAGTAGGAGAACTCGATGTAGTCGATGTCAGTGAGCTGCACCATGTGTAGGCCGCCGGTGGGTGAGACCTTGAAATAGGCCTCGCCGACGGCGTCTCCGACGATGGTGCGGAGTTCGTGTTCGTCCCCGTTGCGGTACCGGGCTTGGAACAGCCGGGCCGCGTAGGCGGTGGGCAGGTGTTCGGAGATATGGCGCATCCGGCCGTCGTCAGAACTGCCGGCTGCTCCGGTGAACCCGAACCAGGCTCTGAAGTGCACCCACATGCCCTGATGCTGGTGGTTGAGGACCTTTTTATGGGCACGGCGGCGTTGCCCCTGCCGAAAACCTCATCCACCGAGGTCAGGCTGCATGCTGGTATTCGTGGAGAGTGCCGCCGAGGCGGTCGCGGCGGCGTATGTCTAGTGCCGCCTCAGGCAACGTTTGCCCTGTCGACGACGGCTTGTAGGTGCTGGTCGTCGGCATGGCGGTTTCGCCAGATGATGTAGCGGCGGATCATGCTGCCCTGTTCCTTGTGGTCGGCGTGGTCCGTGCCGTCCAGAGTGAAGTAGCGCAGGGCCGTGAACTGGGCCTCGATGCGGTTGAGCCAGGAGGAGTTGGTCGGTGTGTAGGCGATCTCGACGTTGTTCGCGGCAGCCCAGGTGCCGACCCGCTGGCACCTTTTCGTGGTCAGGTGCGGGGAGAAGTTGTCGGCCACGATCGCGATCCGGACGGTGTCCGGGTAGAGGCTGCGCAGGTAGCGGCAGAACTCCAGGAACTGGGTGCGCTTCTTGACCGGTTTGATGTGGCCGTAGAGCTTGTCCTTGGCCAGGTCCAGGGCGGCGAACAGGTGTCGCACCCCGCCGTAGCGGTTGTAGGTCGCTCGTCGCCGTCGGCGCGGTTCACGGTCGGGGTCCTTGTGTGTGCCGCCGCGCTCGGCCCACTGCCGGCCCGGGTGGGGCATCAGGTTGAGCGGCCCGAACTCGTCCATGCAGAAGATGACTTCGGGTTCGCCGTCCTCGGGTATAACCTCGCCGTCGGCGATGGCGTACAGGTGCTCGACCCGCGCTTTCTTGGCCGCGTAGTCCGGATCGCGTGAGGTCTTCCAGGTCTTCAGGCGTTGAAACGAGACGCCTTCCTCGCGGAGCAGGATGCGCAGGCCCTCGTGGCTGATGTCGTCGACCACCCCCTCGGCGACCAGGAAGTCCGCCAGCTTGGTCAGGCTCCAGGTCGAGAACGGCAGGTCGTGCTCGGTCGGCTTCGACTTCGCGATCTTCTTGATCTCACGGCGCTCCGGCAGCGTGAACGTCTTCGGCCGGCCACCGGAGTACTTCGGATACAGAGAGTCGAAGCCGTCGGCGTTGAAGTTGTGGATCACGTCCCGGACCCGGTCGTCGCTGGTGAACGACACCTCGGCGATCTTCGCCACCGGCATGCCCTGCGCGGACAGCAGCACCATCTGGGCCCGCCGCCAGGTCACCACCGACCCGGCGCCTCTGCGGATAATCCGCAGCAGTCGCCGCCCCTCATCATCATCGATCTCTCGGACACGCACTCGTTCTGGCACCCGGACAGAATGATGCCCACGCGCCGTCCACTACAGCACCCGGACGGCGCGTCACATCACAACAGGGCAAACGTTGCCTGATCCGGCACTAGCTAGCTAGGGCTTCTTCCCGCGGCGTCGTGGGGCGCGTGCGCTTGAGCCGCGCACGATCAGCTCGACCGCGTCGTCCACGATCTCCTCGATGGGGTCGTCAGGACTGCTGCCTGCCAGAAGTTCGACAGCGCGTCGGCCGAGGTCCTCCAGCGGCATCCGCACGGTGGTGAGCGGCGGTGTGAGATAGCTGGCCAGCGGGAGGTCGTGTACCGCCACCACCGACAGGTCGCGGGGCACCTCGACGCCCGCGGCGTGGGCGGCGTGGAGGGCGCCGATGGCCGATGCAACGTTGGCCACGAACACTGCGGTTGGAGGCTCGTCGAGCGCGAGTAGCGCGGCCATGGCCATAGCGCCGCCGGCGTGGGCGTAGTCGGCGTGGACGATGAGTCCGTCCTCGTGAGGCAACCCGTTTCGTTCCATCGCGGCGAGATAGCCGGCGCGGCGGCGTAGGGCGGTGTCTTCCCCGGTCGGGCCGGCCAGGTGTGCGATGCGGCGGTGCCCGAGCGCCGCCAGGTGTTCGACTGCTAGGTCACCGGCGCGCTCGTCATCGAGAATGACGCAACGTCGCGCCCAGCTTGCTCGCCGGTTGACGAGGAGCCAGGGCATTGCGACGTCGTTGAGTCTGTCGATCAGCGCTTTGTCGGTGTCGGTTCCTGCCAGTAGGAGCCCGTCAACCCGGCCCTGGCCGAGCAGGTCGATGTACTGGCGTGTCCCGGGCTTGTCGCCCGTAGCGCTGCCGGTGACCAAGACATATCCGAGCGTCGCAGCCGCTGCCTGAGCGCCCTTGATGATCTCGGCGTAGACAGGGTTGGCGAAATCCGGGATGAACAGTCCGAGCATGCCTGCTCGCGCGGTCCGTAGGCTGCGGCCGGCGGCGTTCGGGCGGTAGCGGAGTTGCTTGATGGCGGCGACCACGCGCTCGCGTGTCTCGGGCCGAACGGACAGGCGTGGGTCGCCGTTGATGACGCGAGAGACCACCGAAGGGTCGACTCCCACATGCGCCGCCACGTCCGCCAGGGTCACGCGCGCTTGACGACCGCCAGGCGAGGGCTTCGTAGTCATGAACTCTCCAGCGCCCGGCTCTCGCCGGTGTCCATCGAATCGTAGAGGGCGTGGAGCAGACGCAGGGTGTGCAGGTTGTCGCTGGCTGTGGTCTCGGGGGTGGATCCGGTGCTGATCGCCTTGAGCAGCGAGCCCATCGGGCCGGCGAAGGCGTCCGGTATCCATCGCGTCGTGACCGGGTAGGGCAGCCAGCCGTCGGTGGGAAGTATGCGGCTGTTGACTTCCAGGGTGTCTGGGCGCCCGTCGGGGTAGTTGTAGAGCAGACCGAGTGTGCCCTTGATGCTGCCCTCGCTGCCGTCGATGCGAAACAAGGCTTCCGGGTCTCCGGTCCTGTTCTCATGTGTGACGTGTACGAGCGCGCGCACGTCGCCAGGATATACAAGTGTGCTCATCGTTCGCGTCTCGCCCTTCGGAAGCTGGCCGGGGGTGCGGCTGCCGGTGCAGAACACGCGTACAGGATCGCCCAGAATGGAGCGGATGGCGTCGAGGTAGTGGATGGAGTGGAACATGATCTCCAGCCGGTCGGTCGTGAGCAGCCATTCCCAAGCGGTCCAGTCGGTGGCGATGTTGACCGTGACGGACATGGCGGTGGGGTGGCCGATCCATCCCGCCCGTACCATGGCGCGGGCAGCGGCGATGCCCTCGTCGAAGCGCAGCTGCTGGTTGACCGCGATCTGAAGGTCGAGTTTGCGGGCCAGCGCGACGAGTTCCTTGCCCGTTTCCTCGTCCGGGGCGAACGGCTTTTGGCACAGCAGGTGCTTACCCGCGCGCAATGCCTGACGGACGACAGCAGGTTGTGCCTGCGGGGCAACTGCAATGTCGACGACCTCTACACGCTCGTCGAGGAGGAGCTCATCCAGCGACCGGTAGACCTTCTCCACGCCGTGACGGGCCGCGACCTGGGCCGCACGGTCGGCATTGAGATCGTAGATGCCGACTACGTCGAGTCCGGCGCGACGGTAGGCGGGCAGGTGCGCGACGTCCACGATGACTCCCGCACCGACGATGGCGATCGGGCGCTTGTCCTGCTCCGCGACAGTGAGGTCGCAGGCCGCCGCGATCGGAGCAAACAGCTCAAGCATGTCTTTCCCTTCTGCCGGCTCTACCGGCCGGCCTCGGCCAGGCCGCGACACCCCGCCGCGAGAGCGCCGACCATGCGGCTCATCCCGTCGAGGTCAAACGATTGACTTGGTGGCATTGTAACTCTCAACTCAGAGCCCAACAAGCCCCGGTGAGAATCAGGAAGCCCTGCTGTGGTTTTACGCGTCGACGTCCCCGGAATCCAATTCGGCCACCCCATCCGTGCTTGCCTCGCTCGACCGTGCATGAGCACACCGCTGGTGGCAAATGCAGACTACGTAGGCCCGGGGTTCCGCAGAAGCCCCGTCACCTAGAGTCACAGCATGCGGACTGACCAGGGAGGATGCGGCAAGCGGACTTCTGCGGAACCTCGGCAGGCGGCCTGGCGCCGGGAGACGACTGCTGCGTCTCGTCGGACATCAGTGGGTGGGCGGCCAGGGTGGTGACCGTGACTGTCATCCAGGGCCAGGCCGGGAGACTGGCGAGGGCCGAGTGCAAGGCCTCGGCGCCGTCAACCGTCCAGATACCGACGTTGGCGAGGCGGCCCGGAAGCCGCCAAATCGCTTTGATGACACCATCCCGGCGCAGCTCGCGTCCCTGTGCGGACTCGCGCTCCAGCAGCGCGTTGCGCTCCGCCGGGGACATCGTCGCAGGGAGCTGGGTTTCCAACCGCACGAGGAACTCCATGGTGCCTCCGTTCACGGCAAGGGCGTTGTGCGGTGGGGTGGCTGAACGAGTTCGTGCACGATGTCGTCCGGCCCGTAGAAGTAGACCGTGCCTCCGCCCTTGTTCACACCGTCGGTGATCAGGTTCGGGGTGGAGAAGAACCGTACGCCGAGTGCACTGAGCCGGGCGTACTCGGCTTCGATGTCAGCGACGGCGAACGCGAGATGAGCCGCACCGGGATTGGCGATGTTGCGGTCGCCGCGTTCACCGCGCGGTGCAAGGTACTGCACGAGTTCGAGGTGGTGTCCGGACACCTGCACGCCCTCGCCGATTCGCAGCTGGGCGATGCGCAGATGCGCGTCGGGGTAGGCGACGAGCTTTCGGGTGTACTCGTTGCTCTGCTCCTGCCGGTGAACACAGGTACATCCGAGGGCGTCGACGTAGAAGGCGACGGCCGCATCGAGGTCGGAGACGGTGAAGCTGAAGTGCCAGACAGCCAGCATGTGTACGTTCTCCGGTTCAGTCGAATTCCAGGCCGCCGCAGACGTTGAGCGCCTGCCCGGTGACGTAGCCGAACTCGTCCCCGAGCAGGCGGGCCACGACGGCGGCTATTTCGTGTGCGGCGGCCATCCGGCCCAGCGCCACTTTCGTGACAAGAGTCTTGGTGATCTGCTCCTCGGGAATGCCTTGGAGCTTGGCACGTTCCTGAGTGTTATGTGCGGTCATCGGGGTGTCGACCACGCCGGGGCAGACGGCGTTGACACGGATGCCGTGCGGAGCGAGTGCGACGGCTGCCGACCGCACGACGCTGACCACGCCGGCCTTGCTGGCCGCATAGTCGGCAGCATCGGCGCGAGGCCCGCGGGCCGCGACGCTCGCCACCGCCGCCATGGCTCCTGGCAGACCGTCCTCGGTCATCGCTGTGGCACAGGCCTGCAACACCGTGAACGTACCTGTGAGGTTGACGCGCAGTGTGCGGTTCCAGGTCTCGGCGGACAGTTTGAGGAACGGCTGCGGCGCCATGATGCCAGCGGCGCAGACCACTGCCGTGGGCGTGCCCAGGGCCTCACGGGTGACGGCGAGCGCTTCCCTTACGGATGAGGGGTCCGCGACATCGGTCAGCACTGGGACCGTGCGCCCGCCCTGGTCCGTGAGGCGTGCGGCAAGGGCGGCCGAGCCGGCTTCGTCGATATCCCACAGGGCTACGGAGTAGCCGGCGCCGACGAGTTTCTCGGCCGTTGCCGCACCAATGCCTGCGGCCGCACCGGTCACGACCGCGACGGGGGCTCTCCCGCTCATCCTGCGTCCTTCGTGCCGGCGAGGAACTCGTTCAACCGCGCGTGTGCCTGCTCCAGTGCGCGGCGGCCGGACGCGTCCACGACGACAGCACGCATCATCTCGTTGAGGATGCCCGCGATGACCGGCCAGCGTGAGTCAACCGGCACGGACCGGGCGTGCGCATGTGCCTGCTCGAGGACCCCGTAGTACGGTGCAATCGCCTGGACCTCCGTGGCGGCCCAGGAATCGCGCCGGGTTGCCGAGCCTCCGCCGATCGCGGTGCGTACGTCCATCTCGTGCGTGGCCAGCCGCCGGATCAGGTCGATCGCCCGGTCGGGGTCGGAGGTGCCGGACGCCACGGTGAGTACCCAGTAGGCGTTCATGGTCACGGTGGAGCCGTCCGGGCCTTCGCCGCCCGGTACCGGCGCGCAGCCGACCAGCCCGTGGGTGGGGGACTGAGGATCTGCGGAAAGGGCCGCGAAGCCGCACCAGTTGACCATCATCGCCGCTTCTCCGGCGGCAAAATGCACACCGGAGGCGACGCTGTCCCAGTCCGCGGCTGCGGGGTCGACCACCCGGCTCACATGCCACAGATCGTGCAGGTAGTCGATGGCTTCGAGGGCTGGGGTCCGGTCGAGCCCGGACCGGCCCGAGCCGTCGATCAGTTCACCGCCGCGGCTCCACAGATGTGTCAGGAAGTCGTAGACGTTGTTGTGCTCGTCAGGAAAGCCCGCCTGGACGGTACCGTAGAGGCCCTCGTCGGGTCGGTTGAACCAGATCGCCTGGTCGTGCATCTGCGACCAGTTGGTGGCCGGGGCCAACGGATATCCGAATCGTTCGGCAAACCCGGCCTGTTCCTTGGGGTCGCCGTACAGGTCGGTGCGGTAGAGCTGCATCATCGGACCGTCGTGGTACGCGATGCCGTACGTCTTGCCGTCGGGACCGCGCTGCAGCTCTCGCAGTGACGGAACCCACGCGTCCGGCCATCCCTGCGGCGGAGCCGCAGCGAAATGCTCGTCGAGCGGAAGCAGTCGACCCGATTCGATCAGCGCGGGCAGCCAGTCGGTGATCAACATCAGTACGTCGTTGGCACCGGAGGTGGCGCCGTCCCCGTGCAGGACCTTGTCCTCCAGGTCACCGATCTCCACCAGCTCGAATCGTGCGGACACGTCGGGTATCGCTCGGAACTGTGCGGTGAGTGCCCGCTCGAAGCCGTCGAATTTGCGACCCAAAAGCACCAGTGGTGTGGTCTCAGGCATTCTGGACCCCTTTCACTCAAACGATTGACTGATTTTTATCACGGGGCTTCCCGAACAAGGAAGGACCGCACATGATTACCAAGACTGGCCGCCCGCGGCCGCTCCCCCGGACGCCCACGCAAGCCGCGCCGCGTCCCGGCGGCACCGACGAGCACCTCAGCCCGTCCCACCATTCAAGCGCGGGTACCAGCCGACTGTGTACATGCCATGCATGAGCAGAGTGCGATCACGCAGTCCGCACGGGGCCCGGGCGCCCACTCACAACCTTCTGCAATACAGTCCTGTCGCCTTGGCGCGGCGGCGCCGGTACGCGCGCTGGGGGCGAAGTGGTGGGTGCCAGCGGTGTGCCCGGCAGGCTGGGGTCACTCGACCAGGCTGGTTTCCGGCAGGGCGATCGGTGCGGCCTCCTCTTGCGTCGAGGCCGCCTGCGAGCTGCTGCCGCGCCACGCAGACCAGCGTGAGCGAAGGAAGGATTGCCCGCGCGAGGAGGTGGCTGTGTAGAGCGCCGAAGCCGCGATCAGGACGCCGCCCTGCACGACATTCTGGTAGTTGGAGCCGATGTTGAGGACGTTGAAGCCGTTGCTCAAGGTGAAGAGGATCAAAGTTCCGACCACGGACTTCGCCACGAATCCGGAACCGCCGAACAGGGAGGTTCCGCCGAGAACAGCGGCGGCGATGACGGTCAGCTCACCACCGGTGAGCACGGTGGGGTCGACCGAGTTGAACTTGCCCGCGAACAGCACCCCTACCAGAGCTGCCATGGCCCCGTTGAGCACGAACGCGGACATCTTGTAGCGGTCGACATTGATCCCGGACAGGCGGGCCGCCTCCGCGTTGCCGCCCACGGCGTAGAGGTTCCGGCCGACCACCGTGTAGCGCAGCACCGCACTGGTAACGACGGTCAGAGCCAGCATGATCCACACAGGCACGGTCTGGTTGAGCAGGTCGGGCTGGAACAGGCTCACGGCCAGCACTGCGAAGCCGGCCACGGCGACGGCCACCACGGTCCCAACCGGCCTGTTCTTGTTCCTGCCGTAGGCGCCGACCGCTGCGGCCACGGCCACGAGGACGACGCCGACGGCGAGGGCGACAGACCGGTCTGGTGCCAGTCGTGCTGTCTCGAAGGTGTGGAAGGAGGTGTCGGTGGCCGTGATGCTCTGTCCGTCGAGGATCACCTGCACGACGCCGCGCACGGCAGTGAGTGTTCCGAGCGTGACGATGAACGCGTTGACGCCGACCTTCTGCACCAGCACGGCGTTGACCAGCCCCACCGCGATCCCGGCCAGCAGCGCCGCAACCAGCGCCACGGCAACGCCGTGCTGGTCGACAAGGTCCAGCGCGATCGTTCCCGACAACGCGGCGGTGGACGCGATGGACAGGTCGAAGTTGCCGCTGATCAGCACAACCGTCATGAAGATCGCAAGGATGCCGATCAGCGCTGACTGGTCGAGGATGTTGCTGATGTTGACGGCGCTGAGGTAGGCGGGTCGGCCCTGCACCGACGAGGTTATGGTCAGCGCCGCTACCAGGGCTCCGAGGGCGTAGACCACTCCCGCAGAGCGCGGCGATAGCGCGCGACGCAGGGCGGCGGTGCTCAGCTGTCGGGTACGGCTCTCGCCGGTTTTGGTACCGTAATTCACGATCTGGACGCCTTTCTTACAGTCCGCTGGCGAGAGCGGTGAGTTCGTGCAGGTTCGTGTGGAGTGCCTCGCGCTCGGCGATCAGTTCTCCACGGCGCATCACCAGTACGCGGTCACATGCGCTCAGCAGTTCCTCGAACTCCGAGGCCACGATGAGCACCGCGTTCCCGGCCGCCGCGAGACGCCGGACGAGCTGGATAATGTCGGCCTTGGCGCCGACGTCGACCCCGGCGCAGGGTTCGTCGAGCAAGAAGATCCGGGCTGGGCCGTAGAGCCACTTGGAGAAGACGACCTTCTGCGCGTTACCCCCGCTGAGCTCACTGACCCGGGCCTCCGGCGACGGGGCGGCGATGCGCAGATCTGCGATCGCACGCGTGGCGAGGTCTCGTTCACGACGACGTTCCGGCAGCTGCCTGTACCGCGACATGCTCGCCAGGTATGGCAGGGAGATGTTGCGCCATATCTCCCAGTCGGGCAGGAGCCCCTGACGCGAGCGATCCTCGGGAACGAGTGCGAGACCTCGGCGCACTGCGGTACGCGGTGAGGGTTTACGCAGGGCGCGCCCGGCCACCCGGATGCTGCCGCAGGCCGCCGGGTCGGCACCGAATATCCCTTCGAGCAGTTCGGTGCGACCGCTGCCCAGCAGTCCGGCCAGACCCACAACCTCGCCGGCATGGATGTTCAGGTTCACCGGTCCGAAACGTCCTGGTGAGCAAAGCCCCTCCACGGTGAGCAGCGGCTCGCCCCGCATGCAGGCGGCGGGCGGCGGCTGCTCCTCCAGCCGGGCCTCCTCCAGCCGAGCCAGCCTCTCCCCCACGATCGCGGTGATCAGTTGGTCCTTGCCGCTCGCGGCGGTCTCGGTATCGACTACCACCTTGCCGTCCCGCAGCACGGTGATGTGGTCGGTGAGCTCCAGGACCTCGTCGAGGAAGTGGGACACATAGACGAAGGTGGTGCCCTGGTCACGTAGCCGGCGGACCGTACGGAAGAGCACCTCCCGTTCGGTGGGCGACAAGGCTGCGGTCGGTTCGTCGAGCAGGACCAGCTGGGGATCGCGGGCCAGTGCCTGCAGGATGGAGACCATCTGCCGGGCGCCCACCGACAGTTGGCCGATTGTTGCGGTGGCGTCGAGGTGGTAGCCGATCCGCTCGCACAGTGCGGTGAGCTCATCGGCGCGGGCAGCGGCGTCCCATCGGGCGGAGTCGTGCCGGCCAAGGAAGACGTTGTCCAGCACCGTCATGACCTCGACCAGCGGGGTGTGTTGGTGGACGGCCGCCAGTCCGGCGGACAGCGCGTGGGCGGGGCTGGTCCAGGTCACTGGTTCGCCCCGCCACGCGACCGTGCCGCTGGTGGCGGTCTGCACCCCTGACATGATCTTGATGAGCGTCGACTTGCCGGCGCCGTTCGCGCCGATGAGGCCGTGAACGGTGCCGGGGCGCACCTTGACGGAGACCCCTCGCAGGGCATGGGTGCCACTGGGGTAGATCTTGTGCACGTCGGTGATAGCGAGTACCGGCGGAGGGGCGCTGCGGCGATCGGTCATCTTGGCCTCATGGTTTGTGGTGTGCGTGTGCTGGTCGGCGCGGTGCCCGAGTCAGGCGTTCACCACTGCGGGGTGCAGCTGGAGACGTTGGCGGCGGTGACGCCCGGGGTGTTGTAGAAGGTGGTCTTCGGCGCACCGGTGAGCTTGCCGGTCAGTGCGTCGTGCATCATCTGCACTGCCATGGCGCCCTCGTCATAGGGCTTGTAGCAGACCGTCCCGTACAGGTCGCCAGACTTGATCGCCGCGATGCCGCCTTTCGAACCGCCGATGCCTATGATCTTCGCCTTGGAGCCGGCCGACTTCACCGCGGCGGCGCAGCCCACGGCCATGTCGTCGGAGATGGCGTAGAACAGACCGATTCCGGGGTTGGCAGCCAGGATGTTCTGGCAGGCGGACTGACCGTCCTGCTTGGTCCAGTTGCCTGGCTGAGTCGCGACGATCGTGTACTTGTCCGCGCCGGCGCCGCCGAGGGCGGCCTTGAACTTGGTGACCCGGGTGGTGTTCTCCACGAATCCGGCCGCGCCGGTGATAACCGCGACCTTGCCTCCGCCGGGCAGGGCCTTGAGTGCCAGTTCCCCGGCCGTGCCTCCGGCGCCCAGCTCATTTTCGTCCAGCACGAACTTCAGCTTGGCGTAGGGAACTTCAACCTTGCGATCAGCCCCCACGTAGCCGTGCACGGTGCCGACGGGGATCCCGGCTGCGGTCGCCTGGTCCACCAGCGCCTGAGCCGGGCCGGGCGAGAGCGGCGTCAGCAGGATGCCGTCGACCTTCTGCGCTATGAGGTCCTGGACCTGGCTCGCCTGCTTGGCCTGGTCGCCCTGCGAGTCCATGTCGACCAGCTTCACCCCCAGCTCGGCGGCCTTCGCCTCAGCACCCTTGGCGATAGCAGCCGGGAAGGTCACCGATTCCTGCTGGTTGGCCAGACCGATCGTCAGCGAACCGCTCTTGGTTTTGGCGGCGGCGGACGGCGCCTTGTCGGCGGTGTTCGTCGACACGCTGCAGGCTGCGGTCGTGGCGAGGGCAAGAGCCGTCACCCCGGCGAGCACTACCCGGTGGCGCAGTGATCTTCCATATCTGTTCATGGCAAGTTTTTCCTTTTCCGTGCAGGGGTCATGGGAGACGGGGCTAGGTAATGGCAGGGAGCTGCGGCTAGCGGCAAAAAACGGGGGTGCCGGCAACGATCCGGCGGGCCGCGTCGGTGATCCGGTCGGCGGTGGGCAGGACCGCGGCCGACAGATGGGGAGCCGCGGGCACCCGCAGATCGGGCAGGCCCAGTCGGCCCGGAGCGGCCCGCAGTGCGACGCCTGATTCGGCGACCCGGGCGATCACTTCGGCCCCGAAGCCACCGGTGACATTGGCCTCGTGAACCACCAGAAGCCGGCCGGTTCGCTCGACGCTGCTGAGCACCGCGTCGGTGTCGAAGGGGTTCAGCCAGACGGTTTCGATGAGATCGGTGCTGATGCCCTCCGCGGCCAGGGCTTGGGCCGCCTGGGCTGCCGTCCTTGCCGTCGCGCCCCAGGTCACCATGGTGAGATCGGATCCGTGCTGCCGGTGCCGACTGCCGCCGACGGGAGCGATCGGGCCACCGATGACGACCTCTTCCCGCTCTCCGGCGTAAAGGCCCCGGGCCTCGATGACCAAGGTGGGGTCGTCACACGCCACGGCAGACAGCAGCAGGTCGTAGGCGTCCTGCGGGGTCGAGGGCAGGCAGACCCGCAGCCCCGGAACGTGAGCGAACAGGGCCTCAAGCGACTGCGAGTGCTGCGCGCACGAGCCGGGCGTGGCGCCTTGCTGGGTCCGGATGGTCAGCGGGGCGCTGAGCGCTCCGTTCGACACATACCTCACGTTCGCAGCCTGATTGATCACCTGGTCGATGCCCACCAGGGTGAAGTCGATCCACATGATCTCGACGATCGGCCGTCGGCCCATCATCGCCGCACCGACCGCGGAACCTATGATGGCGCTCTCGCTGATCGGAGTGTCGAAGACGCGCTCACCGAAGTCATTGCGCAACCGCCTGGTGACGCCGAAGACGCCGCCGGGCTTAGCCACGTCCTCGCCGTACAGCAGTGCCTCGGGCCAAGTCTCCATGGCCCTTCGCAGTGCCGCGTTGACCGCTTCGCCGAACCTCAACTTCACCGTCTCAGGCATACAAGTGCTCCTTCACGTCCTCCGCAGAAGCCAAAGGCGCCGCCAGCGCCTCGGCCACGGCCCGTTCGACCTCGTCGGCCGCCTGTTGAACAGCCGCCCGGCAGACGGCCTCGGTCACACCCTGGGCCACCAACTCCCGCTCCAGCCGCCCGATCGGTTCGCGCTGCCAGGCACTGGCCACCTCACCGGCGGGCCGGTAGTGCTCGACATCGCCGATGTAGTGGCCGACCAGACGCTCCGTCATCGCCTCGATGAAGCTTGGCCCCTCACCGGCGCGGGCTCGGTCCACCGCGGCGGCCATCGCGTCGCGTACGGTGGTCACACTGTTGCCGTCGATCCGGGAGCCGGGCATGCCGTAGCCCGCCGCTCGACGCCATAGTTCGGGTTCACCGACCATCTCCGCGATGGGCGTCAGCTCCGAGTAGGTGTTGTTCTCGCAGACGAAGACCACCGGGAGTGAGAACGCCGCGGCGAAGTTCATGGCTTCGTGCATCGCACCCTGGTTGGTGGCGCCGTCCCCGAAGGACACCACCGCCACGCGGCCCGACCCGTCGTACCGGGCGGCCAGCGCGGCACCGACCGCGATCGGGGCGCCGGCTCCGACGATGGAGTTCTCACCGAAGAATCCGTACTGCGGAGCTGAGAAGTAGGGCGAGCCACCTCGGCCGCCGTTGAGACCGGTGCTCCTCCCCAACAGCTCGGCGAAGCTGGGCGCCAGCGGTACTCCGCGGGCCAGCGCCCAACCGTGTCCGCGGTAGGTGGCGAAGACGGCGTCCTGCGGCTGCAACACAGCACAGGCGCCCACGGGGATGGCCTCCTGGCCGATGGACAGATGCACGGATCCGATGATCTGGCGAGCCAGACTCAGCTCCCGTGTCTTCTCCTCGAAGCTGCGAATACGCTGCATCGCCGCCAGATCACCGATCTCAGCCGGCTGGTGTGAAGTCATTCGTTTCCCTCCTCTTCCGTGATGACGACGGGATCTGTCCTTGTAGAATCCGGTTGCGCGCCACGGCGCCACTCGGTCACCGCTGCCTGGCATATCTGGGTTGTCGAGCCGAGGTAGTCCGACGGGGTCGGCAGCACCGGTTCCAGAGCGGACCATGCCTCCGCGTCCAGGCTCGACCGCAGGGTGGCTACAAGGGGTTGGTCCTTCTCCCGCGATCGGCGCACCGCCTCGTAGAGAACCTCGTGTGCGCGGTCGCGGCCCAGCTGGGATGCGAGCGCGATCATGTACCCCTCGGCCATGATCCTGCCTCCGTCGGCGTCCAGGTTGGCGCGCATCCGCCCGGGGAACACACGAAGGCCGCTGGTCAATGCGATAGCCGCGCGTAGTGCCCCCGCCGCGGAGGCAGAGGCTGCGGGCAGTGCCTGCCATTCGACCTGCCACTCCCCCGCCGCCCGTTCATGGCCCGCCTCCATCGCGCGCAGCATCGCGGAAGCGGCGGCCTGGGCCATAACCCCGAAACCGATGGTGAGCTCCGCGGAGATCGGATTGGCTTTCTGCGGCATCGTCGAGGACGCACCCCGGTACAAGCCGTCCGCCTCGGCGACCTCGCCGATCTCGGTACGGGAGAGGTCCACCATCTCCCGTGCCAGGCGCACACAGGTGGCAGTCACCAGTGCCGCGGCCATGGCGAACTCGGCCACCCGGTCCCTGGCCACATGCCACGGCACTTCGGTCGCGGCCAGATCGAGACGGCGAGCCATCTCATCACGCACAACGGCGGCACGCTCGCCCAGCGCGGCGGAAGTGCCTCCGGCGCCGAACAAGGACAGCACCGACACCCGCTGCCTGGCCACGGTCAGCCGCTCCCGGTGACGTGTGAACTCGTCCAGGAACACCGCGCACTTCGCGCCGAACGTGGTGGGCACGGCCTGTTGAGCGTGAGTACGACCGGCCATGAGCGTGCCTTCGTGCCGGCGTACCAGCACCGCAAGCCCGTCACCGAGCTGTCCGACAAGGTCGAGGAGCCGCCCGGCGGCATCCCGCAGCTGCAGCGCCAGCGCGCAGTCCATGATGTCCTGGGTCGTCGCGCCGAAATGCACGAAGCCGGCAGCCTCGTCGTCCAGCGAGGCGCAGATCATCCGCACCAAGGGAAAGATCGGGTATCCGACCGTAGCGGACTGCGACCAGAGTCCCTCCGTGTCGACGACCTCGGGCCGACAGGCGGCGATGATCCGCTCAGCCGTATCGCCCTCGACGACACCGGCGGCCGCCAGACCATGGGTCAGGGCAGCCTCAACCACAAGCCAGTCCGCCACGGCTCTCTGCTCGGAAAAGACGGCCGCCATCTCTTCATCAGCACCGACAGCGGTCAATAGATCAAAGGTCACAAATGCCTCAGCAATCGTCGGTCAATCGCTTGACTCAAACGTTTGACTGAACCATAGGGGCGGTGCGATCCAGGCGCAAGAGTCTGTGTCGCACAGTCGGAACGCGACCGTTGGCGACCGCGTACCGTCCGCTCTGTCCGTGAACTGGTGCTGCGTCTCGCTCGAGAAAACTCCTCGTGGGCTGTCGGCGCACGCACGGCGAACTGGCCTCGCTCGCCATCAAGATCGCCGCCTCCACCGCGTGGAGCATCCTCAACGAACCCGGCATCCCACCCGCAACCGCCGTCACTCTCGACATCGATCGGTGTCTCTTCGCGCGCAAGCGCCGCCAGCTTCGTCATGCCAGCAACGCTGCCAGCGCCGACGTGACCTGCGCTCGTGCGTCGGTCCGCAATCCGTCCGGCCCGTTGGCTGCTGGAACAAGCGCGCGGTGCGGATCGGCGTCTCGCCGTGACGTAAGTGGTCATCTTGCGCCGCTCGAAAAGCCGTCACCGCAGGTCACGCGGCATTGCAGGTGCCGAGAACCACGTCCGCTCTGGTCAGCGTACTTGCGGCCGATCGAGGCGCCTGCTCCTTAAAGGTGGGAACTGAACGCGTTCTACGAATCCGGCAGCCTGCTCGAAACGCGTTCAACTCCGGCTTCGCGGAGACTCCCCTAACGGCTGCCTATCTGGCCGTTGACCTGCACGGATGACATTGTCGGCACACGCACCGTCTACCAGCGCGGCCTGGACCGGGCCGTCGACGTCGACGCCTATGAGCACCGCGCGGTCGTTTCCCATCAGCGCCCCGACGATCTCGCCCCTCGAGGCCACCTGAGGACTCGCCAACTTGAGAGCCGCTCGCGGTGCAAGTGATACCCCGAGACCGGGTCATCCGGTGCCCGCGGTTCCGTAGGCACCGCGGGTCATGTATGCCCTACATGCTGTGCGCGTCGCGCACGGAAATACCACGCTCACAGGCGGCCGCCTCGGCATTGAGCGAGGCGGCCGCCTGGCCGAAGCGGCTCCGTACATCGTGCGCTCAACCGCAAGACCGATCAACGGCAGGTCGGCGGTACTGAGCAGCACACCAGTCGGCGCGGCAGCTTCAGGGTTACCCTCCCGAGAGCTGCAGTGCGTCGAGGGTCATGTAGCTGCCGTCGACTTTCGTCACCTTGATCGTGTGACTCCCGTTGCTCAGGCCGCGCACACTCGCGCAGACCTGCTGCAACTTCGTGCTCGAGGCAGAGCAGTTGGCTTGCTGATTCAGCACGCCGTCAATATAGACATTGACGTTACCGCGGTTGGTGTCCATTGCGGTGATGTAGTCGATGCCCGTTCCGCTGAACGTGTAGCTGAACGAGTCGCCGTTGGTGGTGGTGTAGTGCTGGGTGTCGTCGAAGTTGCCGTTGTAGGTCTGCGCCGTCCAACTCCCGGTATAGCTGATACCCGAGTTCGTGTCGTCGATCACGGAATCGGACGGTGGTTGGACGTAGGCGATGAGCGCGTCGAGGGTCATGTAAGTGCCGTCGACTTTCGTCACCTTGATCGTGTGGCTTCCGCTGCTCAGGCCGCGCACACTCGCGCAGACCTGCTGAGGCTGCGTACTCGGGGCATAGCAGTTGGCTTGCTGATTCAGCACGCCGTCAATATAGACATTGACGTTACCGCGGTTGGTGTCCATTGCGGTGATGTAGTCGATGCCCGTTCCGCTGAACGTGTAGCTGAACGAGTCGCCGTTGGTGGTGGTGTAGTGCTGGGTGTTGCCGAAGTTGCCGTTGTAGGTCTGCGCCGTCCAACTCCCGGTATAGCTGATACCCGAGTTCGTGTCGTCGACCACGGGTAGCGTTTTCCCGCCCCCCGTCGCGACGGCAATCTGGGAGAGGGCTGCGCCGGCCGGAGCCGTAGCGATCAGGAATTCAGAGGAGAGCACATTGACCGAGGTCGCCGACGCCGAGCCCCAAGTGACCTGCGTACCGGAGGAGAAACCGCTGCCCGCGACCAGGACCTGCTGGCCCGCGGTCGCGCTGCCGGTGCGCGGGTACGCGTACCCCAGCCGTGGCGTGGCACTAGTGGCGATGCCCTGGTAAGCGGGCTCCAGACCTGCGCCCGACAGAACCGACTGCGGCAGATCTCCCGCGGAAGGAGAGCCCGGGATCTGGGTGTTGTTGGAGAACTGCATGTCGACCGAGGAGCCGCACGGCAGCTGGTTGATCGGGTTGGCATAGTAGTTGCCGGTGAACGAGATGTGGCCGACCGGGTAGCAGCCGCCGTTTCCGTTGGGTGCGCTCCACTGCACGTTGTTGCTGTAAGTGATCCACTGGCTGCCGATGTCGTTGTAGTACGCGAAGAAGTCGCCGCCCTGGTTGTAGACGACGTTGCCGGTGACTGTCAGGCCTCCGGCGAAGCTCGCCGATTCATTGACGGTGCTGTCCGTGTTGAGGACCGTCTCGTTCTGGTGGCCCTCCAGGTAGATGGCCCCGCCGTCGGCAAGAGTGTTCATGTAGTTGTAGATGACGTTGTAGCTGATGTCGTTGGTGGAGTTGACGTTGGTTGTCAGGTTCGGGTGGGCCGCTGTATCGGCGTGCCCGGCCACCGCGCCGCTGGAGATTCCCGAGTACGGGACGTCATGGATGTCGTTGTGTGCGACCTGGGTGTGCTGCGTGAAGAACAGCAGGATGCCGACGGCGCCGGGGTATTCGACGCCTATGCGGGTGATGAGATTATTGTTGATGGTGTTGTAGGAGTTGAACTCTCTGCTGTCTGTCGGATTCGGGTTGCCGGCGCTGCCCAGTTCGACGCCGATTCCCGAGATGTCGGTGAAGACGTTGCCGATGATGGTGTTGTGCTGGCTGCCGTCGCCGAAGGCGAGGCCGGCCGCACCGAGGTGGGTGAAGGTGTTGCCCTCGAAGGTGATGTACTGGGCGTACTTCCAGGAGACGTTGCCGGGCTCCTGGGTGTAGGCACCGTACGGGCAGGTGCCGGCAGGGCTGCTGAAGTTGCAGGTTCCCTGCGGCGGGTCGGTGGTCGCGCCGGTCATGGTGAGGTTGGCCTGGACCTCGGCGAAACCGAGGTTACTGCTCGGGCCGTTCCAGGTGGCATAGGCGAACTGCAGCCCGCTGAAGGTGATGTCGCGGATGGGCGAGCCCAGCGTTCCGGTGCCGGTGAGAAGCGACTCGATACTCGGGGCCTCGACGTCGATCGTCGGCATGTTCTGGCCCGGGGCCGGTATGTAATACAGCGTCGAGGACGATTTGTCCAGATACCACTGCCCGGCGTGCAGCAACTCGTAGGCGTTCTCAATACGAGTCGGCCTGGTGGTTGTGGACATGGAGGGGAACGGGAAGCCACCGTTCGCCCCGGCCGGACGTTGCGTGACGTTCTTCCAGCACGGCTGCGACATGGTGATCGCCGTTCCGGAGATGCTGCCGACTCTGCACCGGCTCTCGGTCCAGAGCCCGTTGCCCGCCGGGTAGACGAACTCCAACGAGGCCGGGTTGCGCCAGGTCGAGTAGGTGGAATCCGCGGCGGTGTAGCCGGTGGTGTTGCCTGTCAGGCCCACCGGTGGTGCGCCTTGTGCAATCGGGGCGCGCAGCCCGTTGACATAGAGCTGCCGGGTGTTCAGGTTCGCAGGAATGTCGGTTGTCTTCCAGATGTTCTTACTGGAGTCAGCGAGCGACCAGCCGGTGATCTTCTTCGCCCCGCTCAGTACCGGGTGCGCGTTGGGCGCGGCCTGCCAGATCACCGTGTGGCCATTCCGGCCGCTGTCAGCGGCGGTGAGGTCGAGCGGCGAGTCGAGCCGGTAGGTTCCGTCGGCGAGCTGGACCACGATGTCCCCGGTCATCGACGGAGCCAGGTCCTGCACGGACGACTGCGCCTGGGTGAGCGAGCACGGCGCGGCGGAGGTGCACGCGCTTCCCGAACCGCTCGGCGACACGTACACCGTCTGCTGGACCGCGGCCCGCGCCGGAGCGGAGAATCCGCCCGCGATCGCCAGGGCCGCGCAGAGTAGGGCGATCGTCAGTGCGATACGCCCTCCTACCAGTGTCTTCATATGCGTAACACCCTCCTAGTCAAACGATTGTTCTCCGAAAAGACTGCTGACGCTGAAACTGAACGGCACCGATGACCCGCCTTCGAAGAAGACGACTGCAGGCGGCCATCATTTTGGATTTGCTCGGTGTGCCGCCCGTCATCCCCGCCCTTGCCGTACTGCTGGCAACTGACGAGTCAAACGATTGATCATGGTGCGCGACGGGCACCGTCAAAACAGTGAGTGAATGGGGTGGTGCCCAGTTGTACGGGCACCGCGCCGGGCGACGCCGGCGGCCCTCGGGCTCGCATCCGAGGTTCCGGCGTGGCCCTGCGGGGCATCCGTGCACATGGCTCCGAACGTGCAGCCGGCCACGCGCTACTGGGCCGGCAGCACACCGCCCGGACAGCCCTTCCTGTTGGCAATGGGCGGCGGTTACAGCCCCGGACGGTGCCGACGGGATCGTCGAGCCAACCACGTGCAGCACTAAAAGGCATCGCTAGTGGTGTCCATCCTGGCGAATTACAGTGCGCCGACGACGGCTCTGCCGAGCTGTGACTGGATACCTAGCGCTAGTCAATCGATTGATCTGCTACATAGCCCGCACCCCTTGTTGCAGTTGGTGGAAAACTACGACGAGCGCCCGGAGGCGATGCGATTTAGAGGAAAGCGACCAATTCAACCCGTGACGGGTGGACGCAGCATAGGCGGCAGCTTCAGTCGGACACAAGGCGTTAACAGGAACGGGCTTCTCGATGTGACAGGAAGCGATAGGGAGCTGGAACAAGGTTGTACGTGCCAGATATTGCATCCACGCCGGCCACAGGGCCCGGTTCCTGAATGAGCTGCTGTTCTGGTCGGTTGAGAACGTGGCGGTGGAGTCGGTCGAGGTGGCTGACACACATGTCCGAGTGGAGGCCCGGGCCACGGCCGGGCAGGCGGCCTGTCCGGGCTGTGGGTGCTGGTCGGGGCGAATACACGGCTCCTACCTGCGGTTTCCCCGAGATCTGCCCACGTCGGGCAAGCTCGTCGTGATGTCGTTGCGGGTGCGCCGGTTCGTCTGCGAGGCGGACTCCTGTTCGCGCAAGACGTTCGCCGAGCAGGTGCCCGGCCTCACCCGTCGATTCGGTCGGCGGACGGAGCGGCTGCGATCGACGCTCGTCTCTGTCGGTCTCGCGCTCGCAGGACGGGCCGGCGCCCGAATGTCGGACGCCTTCGGAGTCCGAGCCGGAACACCCTGCTGAGGCTGATCACCTCGCTGCCGGACCCGCCCACCGCCGTTCCCCGCGTTGTCGGCGTCGACGAATACGCTCAGCGCAAGGGTCGGATCTACGGAACCGTGCTCGTCGACGTCGAGACACGCCGCCCGGTGGACCTCCTGCCGGACCGGGAGGCGGACACCCTCGCGGCCTGGCTAGCCGAACGGCCGGGGATCGAGATCATCTGCCGGGACCGCGCCCTCTTTTACGCCGAAGGCGCCACCCGCGGCGCCCCGCAGGCACTCCAGGTCGCTGACAGGTGGCACCTCTGGCACAACCTCGGCGAAGCCACCGAGAAATGCGTCTGCCGACACCGCGGCTGCCTGCGCACTGCACCGACACCGCTGGAAGAGCCACAGCAGGTGCCGGAGACGACCTGGTCATCGCCGTGGCCGACAGGTCATCGGTTTGCCGAACGCGCCCGAGCCAAGCACGCCACCGTCCACGCGCTCCTGGTCGCCGGGCACAGCAAGCGGTCCATCGCACGGCAGCTCGGTATGGGCCTCAACACCGTTCTCCGTTTCTCCCGTGCCACCGCGCCGGGGCAGCTGTTCACCGGTCAGTGGCAGAGCCGCCCTACCAAGCTCGACGCCTACAAGCCCTACCTCGACCAGCGATGGCAGGAAGGCTGCACCAACGCCTGGAAACTATGGGAGGAGATCAAGGAACAGGGCTATATGACGGAGAGGCATCCTGGGCCGTTGAACTTGGAGCCGCACCGCGGATCGGTTTCCCCGACGCAATCCTGGGAGGAAGATCTCCGGTATGTAACTGGCGGTAGGTTCTTTGCGGATCGAGACGGGGGCTAGATGTTTTGCCTGGTTGAAGGCTGGAGGCGTCATGTCGACTAACCCGTACATCATCGAGTCAGAGAATGGCGAGTCGTACGACGGGATTTCGGAAGATCTAGTGTTCGAGTTGATCGGCGAATTGCGCTATCCCGACAACTCGTTCCTTACCGTTGAGTCCCGTGGGTCCGAAAATCAGTGGTACGTGGTCGTGACGCTGGATTCGGATGGGCGACATGAAGTGGAATATCGGAACCCGGAAAGGCGAGAGCATCGCGTCGTTGCGGGAGGAACGGTGTCGAGGATCGCGACTGACGTGACGGTCTGGGTTTCATCAGCTGTTCGCAATTGAGCTGCGATGCCATTCTGACCCGACTGCGAGCAACCCCAAGAGCCCCACCGGGAAACCTCCCGGTGGGGCTCTTGGGGTGTTTGACGGCAGTAGTTGACGGCAACGTCAGCGGACGAGTGCTGCACAGAGCGGGGGCTCGTCGCCGTCATCGGGCCGGACGGCGGTCTCGTGGGGTTTGCGGAGGGCGCGCGCTGGAGGCGGAGTCGGACATGGGCGTACACCGTCGCGGTCACGCCGATGTGGGCATGTCCCAACAGCTTCTTGATCACGACGAGTTCGACGCCCTGTTCCAGGAGGAGTGTCGCTGCCGAGTGTCGAAGATCATGGAAACGGATGCGGCGTAGTCTGGCGCGGCGGATCGAAACTGGTGCCGGTGAGTTCGGCGCGATGCCGCCCGAGGACCCGGTAGGCGCCGGGTTCGCTGGTGCGCAGAAAGGTGACGAGGAGGAAGTCGACGAGATCCACGTTTCCGGCGAGTGAGCCGAGGGTGGCATCGACCTGGCCGAAGAACCGCTTGATCGCTCGAGGTGTGCGCAGGCGGCCCTGCAGATGCCGGAAATACGCCTCGGAGAACCGTCGCTGTTCGTTGGGCATCATCGTCAGCTCGTGTGAGTGCAGGACCGCGGTGAGCGAGCGGTCGACCAAGACGTCGGCGTTACGTTCGCGGAACGCGGGAAGGTCCAGCCGCACCTGGACGATCTTTTCCAGGAACTCGCGGGCTCTCGGTTCGCTGTCCCCGACCAGGTCGCTGCGCCGCAGGACGTCCAGCAGAGTCTGCTCGTCGAAGCTGATCAGGTAGTAGACGTTCGGTAGGTGGCCTACCAGGCGTACCAGCTTGAAGACCAGGAGCAACTCGTCGGGCGTCAGGCGGTCCAGGTCGTCCATGACCACCAGGACGGGGCTTGGCCGGTCTCGGATCACGGCACGATGGGCAGATGGAGCAACCGCTTGACGTGCCTGAACTCGCTGCTAGTGCCGGATCAGGCAACGTTTGCCCTGTTGTGATGTGACGCGCCGTCCGGGTGCTGTAGTGGACGGCGCGTGGGCATCATTCTGTCCGGGTGCCAGAACGAGTGCGTGTCCGAGAGATCGATGATGATGAGGGGCGGCGACTGCTGCGGATTATCCGCAGAGGCGCCGGGTCGGTGGTGACCTGGCGGCGGGCCCAGATGGTGCTGCTGTCCGCGCAGGGCATGCCGGTGGCGAAGATCGCCGAGGTGTCGTTCACCAGCGACGACCGGGTCCGGGACGTGATCCACAACTTCAACGCCGACGGCTTCGACTCTCTGTATCCGAAGTACTCCGGTGGCCGGCCGAAGACGTTCACGCTGCCGGAGCGCCGTGAGATCAAGAAGATCGCGAAGTCGAAGCCGACCGAGCACGACCTGCCGTTCTCGACCTGGAGCCTGACCAAGCTGGCGGACTTCCTGGTCGCCGAGGGGGTGGTCGACGACATCAGCCACGAGGGCCTGCGCATCCTGCTCCGCGAGGAAGGCGTCTCGTTTCAACGCCTGAAGACCTGGAAGACCTCACGCGATCCGGACTACGCGGCCAAGAAAGCGCGGGTCGAGCACCTGTACGCCATCGCCGACGGCGAGGTTATACCCGAGGACGGCGAACCCGAAGTCATCTTCTGCATGGACGAGTTCGGGCCGCTCAACCTGATGCCCCACCCGGGCCGGCAGTGGGCCGAGCGCGGCGGCACACACAAGGACCCCGACCGTGAACCGCGCCGACGGCGACGAGCGACCTACAACCGCTACGGCGGGGTGCGACACCTGTTCGCCGCCCTGGACCTGGCCAAGGACAAGCTCTACGGCCACATCAAACCGGTCAAGAAGCGCACCCAGTTCCTGGAGTTCTGCCGCTACCTGCGCAGCCTCTACCCGGACACCGTCCGGATCGCGATCGTGGCCGACAACTTCTCCCCGCACCTGACCACGAAAAGGTGCCAGCGGGTCGGCACCTGGGCTGCCGCGAACAACGTCGAGATCGCCTACACACCGACCAACTCCTCCTGGCTCAACCGCATCGAGGCCCAGTTCACGGCCCTGCGCTACTTCACTCTGGACGGCACGGACCACGCCGACCACAAGGAACAGGGCAGCATGATCCGCCGCTACATCATCTGGCGAAACCGCCATGCCGACGACCAGCACCTACAAGCCGTCGTCGACAGGGCAAACGTTGCCTGAGGCGGCACTAGACGGAAGACTGACAGGCGGTTTTGAAGACGGCTGCGGAGCATCGGTTGCGCCGGCTGCTGACGTTCCACTTTCGCACCAGTGAGGCGGAGGCCTTCGCGAGCGGGCTATCGCAGGTAGCGAAGTCTCTGTGGGAGACCGGTGATGCGGTGTACTCGGAGCCGGGGGCGGTGTGGGCGGACTGGTTGTGCGGGGAGCACAAGACGTCGCA
This sequence comes from Streptomyces sp. NBC_00353, assembly GCF_036108815.1. Lineage (NCBI taxonomy): Bacteria > Bacillati > Actinomycetota > Actinomycetes > Kitasatosporales > Streptomycetaceae > Streptomyces > Streptomyces sp. NBC_00353. The sequence goes on from NZ_CP107985.1 coordinate 161,458, forward strand.
CCGTCGCCAGGTGTTGGAGGAGTTCGCGACGGGTGTCGTGGACGAGATGGTGATGGAGCGATGCGTGCTGTCGTCGGCGCGCGTGCTCGGCGAGGGTGTCGATACCAAGAACTGCGACGCGGTCGTCTTCGCGGACGTGCGGGGCTCCACCCCCGATGTCGTTCAAACTGTGGGGCGGGCGCTGCGGATGCAGCCCGGAGAGGGCAAGACGGCCTCCTTGGTGGTGCCGGTGTTTCTCGGGCCGGGAGAGGAGCCCGACGAGATGCTCGTTTCCAAGGCCTACACGGACCTGGCCAAGGTGCTGACCGCACTGCGCGCGCACGACACCGAAGCGGTCGAGCAGCTCGCTGTCCCCCAGGCTGCCGGTCGCCCGTCGGTCGGCGGTACCGCTCTGGAGGCCGGTGGAGGAGGGCTCAGCGGGCCGGCGCAGGGGCTGCTGTCCTTTTCCGCTCCGCGGGACCCGGCGAAGCTGGCGGCGTTCATCACCGCGCGGGTCCTCAAGCCCGAGGGCGAGTACTGGCGCCGGGGCCTGCAGGCCGCCCTCGCCTACCACAGTGATCACGGTCATCTGCGTGTCCCTTATGGACACACAGCACCCGACGGGTTCCCGCTGGGGGTGTGGATCTCCGCACAACGGCGCACGCACCGGCAAGGCAATCTTGCAGAGGACCGGGTGCAGCAGCTCGACGAGGTCGGGATGATCTGGTCCCGCTACACAGTGGCCTTCGATGAAGGACTGGCCGCAGCCCGCGGCTGGGCCGCCGAGCACGGACACCTCCTCGCCCCGCACGAAGCCACCTGGCAGGACTACCCGGTCGGCGTCTGGCTGAAGAACCAGCGCGCCGCCGCACGCCGCGCCCGCAACGCGGAGACGCCAGAGCAGCAGGCAGATCGGCAGGTGGCGAGTTCCGTCAGCGCGGAGCGCTGGCAGGAGCTGGACGACATCGACCCGTCCTGGTGCCCTAGCTGGCCGGTGGCCTGGCAACGCCGCTTCCACCTCGCCCGCACCCACCTGTCCGGCGGCAGACCTCTGCCCGAGGAGAGCGGCCTGCTGCTCATCCAGGGCGAGGACATCGGCCACTGGGCGCAAGCACAGCGCGCCGAATGGAACACCCTGGTGCCCGCGCAGCAGTGGCTGCTCGCCGAGATGCTCGGACTCGAGCCCCTCGAAGAACCGGTGCCGGTTTCTGCCCGGACAACAGCTACGCCACGGCGTAGCCGAGCCGAGATGTGGGCCGCCAACCTCACCGCCGCCCGCCAGTACGCACACCGCGAAGGCCACCTGAACGTCCCCCGACCACACATCGAAACCGTCGACGGCACCGACCACGCCCTCGGAGTCTTCATCGCTAACTCCCGCGCCCGCAGAACCAACCTCGCACTCGAGCGGGTCGAAGAACTCACCACAATCGGCATGAGATGGAGTTGAGAAGCATGATGGACCCATCGATGAGCGCCAGTCGCGTGTGGGACGTGCTTGCCGCGGCTCAGGCGTCCTACCTGTCCGAAGTCTCGCCTCACTACGACGAGGTGTTCTGGGAGGTCGCAGGCCGCGTAGAGGCGGAGGGCTGTCTCGGGAAGGCCGACATCGGGGCGCTGGTGGTGTGGAAAAGGCTGTCGGCGCGGACCCCGTGGGCGTCGAAGCTCATGTCCTGGCCGGACACAGATGTACGCACGGTCACCACACGCGCCGTCCAGACGGTCCGCGACATGGACGTCTCACGCGCCGAAGCAGCCCGCGCAGGTCGCGGCGTCATAGGGGAGCTCCCCGGGTTCCGTACCGGCGACGCATTGGCATCGGCAGTCCTCGCAGCAGCGGCACCGGTACGGATGGCGGTCTACGACCGCCGCGTGCAGCAAGCCCTAAACTCTCTGGACCTCACGCTCACCCCTGCACCAGGGCGGTACGGCCGCTACATGGATCTCCTCGACCGCCTTCTGAGCCAGGGCGGGGAGCGGGCAACAGGGTGGACGGCGCGCGACTTGGACACCGCCCTGTACTGGATCGGCGGCCCGCGGCCGTGCTCCACCCGGTCGCAGGAGTACTGAATCCCGGTCAGGGCATGGTCAGTTGGTTCTTGTATTGGTCAGGTGGGGCCCTATGTAGCCCACGATGACCTGCCCTGTGACACCTTTCGTGTCGTCCTGGAAGTAGATCCTCGGCGAGGCGCTGCCTTTGGACTCAAGTCTCAGATGGGCTTGCATCTCCTTATGCCCGGTTGGATCTACCTCTTCGGGGACAGCGAAGATCCGTTCAGCGCCCCACCTGTTCATCGTTGTATCGGACTCACACGGGACCAGTTGCTTGTGTGGCCATCTCACCGCCCCTGCGCGGTCCGATGTGCAGTGCTGGTAGAAGCCGCCGTTGAACCCGTCCCGCGCCGCCTGGGCGTAGGAATCCAGCGCCCGCAGCGCGTTCCATGCCTTCGCCGCCCAGACACGAGCCCGCTCCGCCTCGTCCAGTTCGAGGGCTTTGCTCTTGCCCGCCGTGACAAGGACCCCCTCGAATGCGCCCAGCCGTTCCCACAGATCTTCGAACGAGTCCGGCGCTCCCGACGGCGGCTCGACAACGACGGCGTCCTCGTAGCGGCCTTCGTCACGGAGTCGGCGCCGCAAGACATCCGCCTCGGCCCGTACTCGCTCGGTACCATCCAAGGCCCGCACGGCTTCCTCCATGTCCCCCTCCGCCCGATCCACAGCCGCGTTCCGCTGCTCCTCCAGGGAGGCTAGGCTCACCGCCGACAGTTGGGCGTCGCGTTCCGCTTCTTTCAGCTCCTCGTCCGCCTGCGCCAGCAGTGCCTTGAGCTCTTCGACGTCCTTGAGCGCCCCAGCCAGCTCATCGGAGGGGCGCCCGCCGCCAGAGCGGCCTGTCTCTCCTTCCTGTGGCGCTGGCCATCATCTGGGAACCAGAGGGCGCCGCGCAAAGCCTCCGGCAGCGGAACCTCGGTGGAGAGTCGGTGAACAGCACGGGGAAGACCACGCCATGCGCTGTCTTGCGGATCGCTCATTCGAGCCATGGTCAAGAACCGGTGGCGCGAGGCATCCTTCGGCCATGCCGGATCCACCTCGGTAAGGAACGTTCGCACCGAGCCCGGGGCTACACGGTGGTACTCACCGATCACCGCACGGAACGCTTCAACGGCTTCGGTGTCCGCGAGCAAGTACAGCGAGGCCGCACCGGCACACAGCGGCATCGCTATCCCCATGCGCTCGGTCCACAACTGATCGGGATAAAGCGGCTTGGCTGCCACGATTACGGGCCTGCGGCGTATGGGGTCGCAGAGGACGTCGATCAGTGTGTCGGTTGCCTCAGCGTTGACGCTTTGAGGATGAAGGGTCAGCGACGCCGGACCGTCCACGGGCTTCAGGTCCCGGACGAGGTCACGAACCAGGCGTGGCCGGCCGGGGAGCGGCACCTCGGCGTTGGGAAACACTTCGAGGCTGACTGCGACGAGCGCGTAGGAGTCTTCGGACTCAACAATGCCGGTGACGGTGGTACGCCACGTGGCATCAGGCTTGTCCTCGCGCAACTGGAGGCGTATCGCGTGCTCGGCCCCGTCAGCCAGGTAAGCCGCCTGATTGGTCAGCACCGAGACCTCATCGAGGTGGTGATGCCCGGAGGCGAGGGGGGCGCTGCCAAACTTGCCGGATGGCGGAGGATTCCCGGGAACCGTGCTGTCCGGGCGTTTTCGGCCCGATCTTTCGGCCACCGGTGGGCGGATTCCGGGGTGTCACGCCGGGTGTCACGCTCCCTCGGGGTGCCACGCCGCGTTTCACGGCAGCGTGACACCCGCAACGCTCACTGCCGGTGAGCGTTACACCCGTCCCGGCTGGTGGGCGCACTCGCCGCAGGCCGCGCAGCCAGCTGTCCGGTGACAATGAACCCGGACCGTTTGCCAACGAAGTTGGACCGACGGCGAAACCGTGTGCCTGCCGGGCGGCTGTGTTGTCGCTCAGCGAGCGAACTTCTCGATGGCGGCCGGTGTGACGGGGGTGAAAAAGTTGACGAGGTTGCCGTCGGGGTCGCGGAACAGTAGCGAACGGTTGCCCCAGGGCATCGTGGTGGGTTCGTTGACGAAGTCCTCCACGAAGCCGGTCAGGTTCTTGTGCACGCTGTCCACGTCGTCGACAAGGAATTCGAGGATGACGCTGTGGTTGTCGGCCGGGCGGGCGGAGCCAGGCGCGAACAGGGGGACAGTGCGGGTGCTGCCGATCGCGAGGGTGGCCGAGGTGGTCCTGAGCTCCGCGAAGTCCTCGTTGGACCAGTCGGCAGATACTCCGGTGGCGCACTCGTAAAAGTTGACGAGGCGGGCGACGTCGCCCGTGATGATGCGGATAGAGACAAAGTCCATGGTTTTCTCCTGGTCCGTCGGTGCTTCTGATCGCAAGCTACGACGAATACCGGGCGGAACCCGCCCGGTATATGCGGGAGACTTCGGGGCATGCCTCGCCCCGTTGCCCGCGTGCTCGCCCTGCTGGAACTCCTGCAGTCGGGCGGCATCCGGACCGTGACCGAACTCGCCGATCGGCTCGACGTCGACGAACGCACCGTACGGCGATACGTCGGTCACCTCGTCGACCTCGATGTGCCCGTCGAGTCGGTGCGCGGCCGCTACGGCGGCTACCGCCTCGCCCCCGGTTACCGCATGCCTCCGCTCATGCTGAGCGACGACGAAGCGCTCGCCGTGCTGCTCGGCCTGGTCGCGGGTCGGCGAGCCGGCTTGGCCACGGACACGGCGAGTGAGACGGCGGCGGCCAAGATCCGACGAGTGCTGCCCGAGCGGCTGAGCCGCAGACTCGACGCCGTGCTCGGTTCCCTTGCCTTCACGGATCGGCCCGGCGAGGCAGTCGCCCCGGAATCCACGGTCCTGCTCGCGATCGCCGACGCGGTTAACCATCACCGGCCGATCTCGATCCGGTACACAGCCGCCGACGGCCGGCGCAGCGAACGCACACTGCACCCGCACGGGGTCGTCGCCCACTCGGGCCGGTGGTACGTCACGGCTGCGGATCTCACGGCCGGCGAGGACCGGACGTTTCGGCTGGATCGCATCACCGGGGTGAGAACCCTACCCGGCTCGTTCGAACCACCCGCCGGACTCGACCCGGCGAAGCGCGTACTGACCGGGCTCGCCACAGCTCCGTACCGGCATGAGGTAACCCTGCGGATCCAGGGGACGGCCGAGCAGATCCACACCCGGCTTCCCGCCGGCATCGCGATCGTGGAGGAACTCCCTTCCCCGAGCAGCGCAGATCCGCAGACCGTGCGCTGGTCCCGCGTCGGACTCCGGGTGGAACGGCTCGACTGGCTGCCGGCTGTCCTCGCCTCGCTGGACCGGCCCTTCATCGTCGAACGCCCAGATGAGCTCCGCGGCCTCGTCGAAGCTCTCGCCGAACGGCTCACGAACTCTGCCCGGCGAAGCCCACCTCACGAATGACGGATCGCTCAGCCCTCCCCCCGGTACCGGTCAGCCCTGCGCCGCTCGGATACGAGACGTGGGCTATTTCGCGCCGTCGAAGCCACACCGCCAGATGGATCACGGTCCGACTTCGATGGCAAACGGTCCAGGTTCGCTGTCACAGAACACCGGCGCAGCGGTCGCACCAGGAGCGTGGTGCCCGGGGGCAGTTGCAGACCGGGTTGTGGTCCGGGTCGTCCTGGCCGTCGAACTCGGGTTCGCCGATCGGCGGCTGGACGTCGACGTGGACCTGGCCGTCGGCGTGCAGCGTCTCGTACCGGGCGCCGCAGTCGGTTGACGTCACCCACGTCGCGATCACCGCGTCCGCTTCGCCGCTCACCGCCCGCTCACCGCGGACTGCTGGATCCACGGGCCAGTGCGAGGACGGCATCCGGGTCGGCCTGGGCCAGCCGGACGGCGTGGCCCGCAGAGAATCCGTCCAGGGAGCCGATGCCGGCCATCGCGGTCAGCAGCGCGCTGTGTGCCGGACTGAGGCGGGCACCGCGTCGGGGTCCGCCGGCGGCACATCCGGAGCCCGCATGTTGCCCTCCCGCGTCGTCCTGGCCGCTCTGGCGGTCCCGCCTACGGGGACCGTCGTCGCCCTGCTGCTGAACAGCAGCCCGCTCCTGGCGGCCTTGGTGGGCTTCGCGGGGATGGTCATGGCGGCAGTGCCCGTTTTCATCGACTGCCGGATTCGCTGGCAGAGGCACCGGAGCTGGATGAACGACGCACCGATCCGGACGCGGGCGCTGGAGCGGGTAGCGCAGGACCATCCCGAGCTCGTGGTTGGACTGCAGCTGCCGTCCGGTGGTCCGTTCGCCACCGCCGCTCCGGCGGGGGGACCAGCTCCACCGGCCGCTCAGCTGGTCCGGCCGGAGTCACTTGATGCCGCTCATCGGCCGTAGCGGCATTTGCCAGGACCACCCGGGCGGGCGGCGCTACGGTGGCCCCTACGGGCCTCCCGGGCGCGACGGCCCCGGCTCTCCCCCAGCAGAGGGACGCCGGGGCCGGTCCCTGTCGCTCAGAGGCAGGAGGGCGGGCTACCTGCCCAGCAGGCGCCCCCACCAGCCGGTGCGTTGCGCGAACGCCGGGTTGGGAAGCTGGACCTGGTCCTGCCTGGAAACCCAGTACGTGCGACGGCGGGGCGGCAGCAGCTCGTACTCCAGGCTGCGCAGCCCCGCTCCCTCGGTGATGTGGTGCGGCACCTGGACCCACACGCTGCCGCGCGACTCGTGGGGCTGGAGCGGGCAGCCGGTCAGGCTGACCGTCCAGGAGTCGACGACGTCGTTGTCCCGGTCGTCCCGGACCGTAACGCTGCCGGCGGCCCGGTGAGGAAGCGGCAGACCCTGCTCGCGGGCCTCGTAGTTCTCCGAGAACTCCTTCGCCGTGAAGTTGTTCTGCAAGTAGAGGCGGAGCTCCCCCGGAGAGCCGGTCGCGTCGCGGGCGGGGATGAGCGCCGGCGACGGGGCCGGGCGCACCAGGTTGTCGTCCGACGGGACGACCAGGTCGCCCTCGAACCGCGCCTCCCGCGGTCCTTGCGGGCGGCGTCCACGGCGGCGTTGCGGTGGTCGACCGGCACGTCGGCCACCGTCCGCAGCTGATAGCCGTGCACACGCCCCGACAGGGCCCCACACACCGGACAGACCGCGTCATCCTGCGGAGTCCGCGCGCGCACCTCGATCCGCTGACCCTCGTCGACCACATCCTCGACGACCAGCGGGAACAACCCCGAAAACACCATCCGCACAAGCTCGTTGACATCCCTCACACCAACAACAACGACCCCCACGACTCTCCGTCACCACCGAAAGTGAGACAGGGCCGTTTATTAGACACTCCCGTGCGCGGCGACGCCTTCAACCTGAATGAGGACCTGATCGACTTCGACGTGGTGACCGAGCTGGGCTGGACCGATCGCAACGCCTTCCAAACGTGGATGCAGGCCGTTTCGGACGAACGCGTGGCTGTCGACGAGGCGCGGTTCCTCGATCGGTCCCGGACCCGTGCAGTCCTGATCGACGACCGGGTGACAGCCGGTTGAGTTCCGGCCGGCGGCACCCGGCGCGCATGGGAGACGACTGGCCGCGCGTGGTCGCTGCCGCAGAGGACAGCTGCCGGCTACGGCGTGGACGCCGACGTTCCGCCGGGGCACTGGCACCGGAGATACCCGCGTGGGCACTGCCATCCTGGCGCAGGAGGAGCCGCTCGCCGAACAGAGCGGAAACGAAACACCCCAGGGACTGTCGCAGGTGGCGGGGACGAAACACCGCAAGGGCTGTGGTGGGTGGCCGGTCCGGTGGCATTCGACCGTCGTCCGTGTGCGGCGCGACGAACCGGACAGGCGGTCCGGGTGGCCCAATACGCGGCGCGACGGGACCGGTTGTGCGCCACGCATGGGCGGTGGGGTATGGACGCGGACGCCGACCAGCCGCTCGAGTGCCTGGACCTGCGCGGCCTGCCGGAGGTAGCGGCAACGCAGCGGCGACGGAATGGTGTCGCGCGGCGTGCCCGGCGGGCGGGTACGGAGCCCGGTGAGGTGTTCGGGCTTACGCACGCGGTGATCGCCCGGTGGTGGGACCAGGCCCCTGCACTGGGAGCGTGAGGAATGGAGGGCGGTCGGCCGTGATGCGGCCGTCTTCCACGAAGTGAAGGCGGTCGCCGGCGCGTTGCTGGATCCCGTGATGTGCGAGCTGGTGTGCCGCGACAGCGGTGCCGGGCGGGGTCGGCCGCAGCATCCGCATCCTCGCCCGGGACACTGCCCTGTGGAGCGACGACGTATGGCTGGTCGACTCCACACCCGTCGGCTGCGGCTGCTCCCGGGAAACCGCCAAGCGATCGGACCTGGCGGGCTGGGCCCAGCACGGCTACTGCGCCTCGCACTCCCGGTACTTCTGGGGCCTGCGCCTGCACCTGGTCTGCACACCCGGCGGCCTTCCGGTCCTGTTCGCACTCACCGGTGCAAAGGCCGACGAACGCGAGACCCTGCGCGACATGCTCGACACCGCCCCCGAGTGACCACCTCCCACCCCGGCCAGACGATCATCGGCGACAAGAGCTGGGAGGTATGCAGGGTGAGGTCATCGAAGGTCGCGTCTGACGCGAAGAGGGAGACAGCCCTCCCGCTGTCTTCCTCAGCTAGGGTGCGTATCGAGTTGTGATTCAGTGGCGCAACAGCCAACGCCAGCGAGGCTGTTCGAGCACGACCGACGTCGCGGCCAGCGCGGTCGCGACGACCGCCGCCCCCGTGGGCCACACGAACCACGGGGCCACCGCTGCGGCGGCCACTTCGAGGAGCACGAGCAGGAGCATTGCCGCGCCGGGGATCGCCACCGGCGGGTCGAAGGGGCGGTCGCCGGGTGTCCCGACGACAGCCGGCAGTCCGATCAGTAGGACCGCGCGGTGATCGCGACCGCCCAATCGACCCTGTGCAGCGCCCACGGGGTGGCCGTCCAGCCGATCAGTTCGGTCAGGAACCGCAGCCCGGAAGCGGCGTTGGTGCGGTTCGGGGAGTCAGCGGCCTGGGTCATGATCCCTCCCCGGCATGGAGCGGCGCAGTGCCGGGCCCGTCGATGGCGGCCTCGGCCCGCATGCCGTTGACGAGCGTGTCGACGACGAACCGGTAGCTGTCGGCGGGGTCGCGCTCCATCTGGAAGGCATCGTCGCTTTCGAGGCCGACGAAGCCGTGGATGACGGTGCGCAGGGCTCGGACCGCGTCGATGGCGCGCTCGTCGGTCAGCCCGAAGCCGGCGACCACGTCGAACAGGATCTGCACCGATTCGTGGGCCACGGCCTGGTATTCCTCGTCCGCGGGGCGCGGGGCGCGGACGCTGGCGGCGTACCGGCCGGGGTGGTCGAGGGCCCACTTCCGGTACGTCTCGGCGATCGCGCGGACCGCGTCCAGACCGGACCGGCCGACGGCGGCCCGAGTCAGGACGGCGCTGATGTCGCGGACGGCCTGGAGGCCGACGCCCCGGTGGAGGGCGTCCAGCGAATCGACGTGCTTGTACAGCGACGGTGTCCGTACGCCGACCCGTTCGGCCAGCAGGCCCATGGTCAGGCCAGCGAAGCCGACCTCGTCGGCAAGTTCCGACGCGGCCGCGATGACCGTGGCCCGGTCGAATCCGGCCCTAGGCACGGGCCGTCTCGAGGAACGAGCGCATCAGGCCGACCACTGCCGACGGGAACTGGACGTGCGGGTAGTGGCCCGCCCCCGGGAGCATCTCGAGTCGGCCGACGTCTTCCGGAAGCGCGGCCACGATGGCTTCGCCCTCGGCCTTCGGGTCACCCCAGTCGGGATCGAGGGTGCCCATGACGACCAGGACCGGGCAATGCACGTTGCCGAGTTGGGCCCCGGCGTCGGCGGCGCTGTTCATCTGCTTTTGCAGGGCCTTCATCCGGCCCGGCTCGCGCAGCATCGCGTCGGTGCGCTCCAGGCTCGCGGCCCAGTCCGCCGGGCGCGGCTCCGGGGTCGCAATTTCCAGGTACTTCCGCCACTGCTTGTGGCTGCCGAGCATCGCGACGGCCGAGATCGCCGTCGCGCCCCTGCGGTAGCGGGACAGGCCCAGGGCGCTCAGCGAGTACTCCACCTTACGGGTGAACGGCGCCAGTTCGACGACGGCGCTCACAAGCGTCGGCGCCTTGGCAGCGGCGATCGTCGCGGCGCCGCCGGAGATGGAGTGGCCGACCAGCACCGCGGGACCGCCGAGGTGCTGGATCAGCGCGATCAGGTCGCTGGCGATGTCGGTCCGGGTGTAGGACGGCCACGTCGCGGTCGACTCGCCGCTGCCTCGCAGGTCCACGGCCGCGACCCGGTAACCGGCGGCCACCAACTCCGGTACCAGGAACCGATAGGCGTCGCGGCTCTGGCCGATCCCGTGCGCAAGCACCATCAGCGGCCCGGAGCCGGTCACCTCGTAGGCGAGGGTGCCGCCTTTAACGTTCAGGAACTCAGTCATGTCGACCTCCGTAACTACTTTCAATGTCTGGGCGAGCCCGCGGGCTCCGGCCATGCCGGCGTCGGTCACCCGTCGCACCGTCTCCGAGTGGACGCCAGCCCCGTTCATCGCCGCTGAGAAGATCTCCATGTCGAGCACGCAGACCTCCGACAGGTGATCGGCGGTCTCCGGCCGGACCATGGTGCCCAGCAGTTCCAGGGCGCGGCTGGACGCGCTGCCGGAGCGCAGCGCGTCCACCAGCGCGGCGGGGTTGGCGCCGGTGTCCTTGGCGAGGGTGAGCATGTCGTTGATGGCGCGCATGTTCATCAGCATCAGAGCGTTGTTGAACAGTTTCGCCTGCTGACCGGTGCCGGCCGGGCCCAGATGGACGACGCGGCTCGAGAACGACTGGAGCACCGGCCGCACCATCTCGATCGCGGATTCCTCTCCGCCGGCGAGCGTGGTGAGCGTGCGCGCTTCGGCTCCCTGCCGGCCGCCGCTGACCGGGGCGTCAACGGCGGCGATACCGTGCCTGGCGGCGAGTTCGGCCATCGCGACCGCGTTGGCCGGGGTCCCGGTGCCGTGATTGACGAAGACCGTTCCGGGCCGCATCGCCGGAAGCAGTGACGCCGCCAGGTCGAGCACGGTGGCGTCGGTGTTGACGCACACCGCGAGGATGTCGGCTGCGGCGGCCAGCGCCTCCGGGCTATCCTGCCGGGTCAGCGCGCTCAGGCGTGGGTCGTCCCACACCTCCGGGCGCCGCGCCCAGGCGTGGACCGGGAACCCGGCCCCGGCAATGGCCTCGGCCATCGGCAGTCCCTGGTCACCCAGGCCGATGAAGCCGACAACCGATCGTCCGTTGCTGGGGGTAGTCATCGGTGGATCCCTTCTGGTGGTTCGGGAGACTGCAGGCCGGGCCGCTGCGACGAGGCAGGTGGGCGGGGCGACGCCGACCCGCCCACGACGTAGGCCGTGTTCAGGAGGTCGCGGCGGGTCGGTGCCCCGCGACAGCGGAATCAGCAGCCGGGCCGGGAACCGGGCCGATCAGCGGCCGGGCAGGTTGTTCAGCGGCGCGGAGCGGCGCTCCAGGAGCTCGGCGTAGGTGCCGTCCCGCTCGGCCCAGCGCAGCGGCAGCGCGGCCTCGGTAATGATCTCGCGGGTCGTAGGCTCCACGGCCAGCAGCTCCATCACCTCATCGAGGTAATCGTCGACCGGAACGGCCGCCGGGTTGAGCTTCGCCATCGCCGGGGTCGCGACGGCCGGTGGCACGAGCTCGGCCACCTCCACGCCGGTCCCGGCCAGGTGCGCCCGCAGCGACTCGGTGTAGGAGTGGACCGCGGCCTTCGTGGCGCCGTAGGTGGCCATGAGCGGGAAGGGCAGGAACGCGATTCCCGAGCTCACCGTGATGAACGTTCCGGCGCCGCGGCCGATCAGGTGCGGCGTGAAGGCGTCGATCACCCGGATGGTACCGAGCAGGTTCGTGGCGACCATGTTCTCGGCGTCGGTGATGTGCGCGGGGTCGCGCAGGTCTTCGGTGAGCAGGACTCCGGACATCGTGACAACAACGTCGAGGTCGGGGTGCGCGGCGAGCACTTCGTCGCGGGCCCGCAGGACCGAGGCGGGGTCGGTGACGTCGATCTGAACGGACTGCAGGCCGTCCCGTGGCTCGGGCTGGCGCCCGCCGACGACGACCGTGTTGCCGTCCTTCGCGAACCGGTGCGCGAGTTCGAGCCCGATGCCAGAGGTGCCACCGACGATGAGCACTGTGCGATTGGTGAGCTTCACCAGAACCTCCCTATAACGTTCGGTAGCCGTCCAACAACTACCCGTTCTTCCGCAACCAGGCTCGCTCACATGCTTTGGAACTAGAAAGGCCCTGCCGATCCGGGGTGTGCCAGGACCCCCTCTGCGACCGTCGGCCGCGGCTACCGTGGGAGGTATGCCTCAAGACGACGCGAACCGGCTGGGCAAGTACCTGCACGCCCGCCGCGACCTGGTCACGCCGCAGCAGGCCGGCATCCCCGGTGGCGCCAACCGGCGCGTCCCAGGGCTTCGCCGCGAGGAGGTCGCGATGCTTGCCGGTATCAGTGCGGACTACTACCTGCGGCTGGAGCGCGGCAGGGATCACAACCCCTCCCCGCAGGTGCTCCAGGCCATCGCCCGTGTCCTGCACCTCGACGACCTGGAAACCGAGTACCTGCTCGGACTCAACGTGCCCCGCCCGCCGGCCCGCCGCAAGCAGCGCACGCCGCGCCTGCCCGCCCGGTTGCACCATCTGTTGGCGGCCGTGGACGTGCCGGCGTTCGTCGAGGACCGGCACTTCGACGTCCTGGCCTCCAATCGGCTCGCGATGGCGCTGTCGCCGCGGCTGCGGCCTGGCGGGAACCGGCTGCGCTCCCTGCTGCTCGACCCCGAGGAACGCCACTTCCAGCACGACTGGGAGGCGGCGGTCGTCGACTCCGTCGCGGCGTTTCGCCGTTCGGTGGACGACAGCGTCACCGACCAGCGCTCAGTCGAACTCGTCGGCGAGCTGTCCCTGGCCAGCAACCGCTTCCGCACCCTGTGGGCACGGCACGACATCAAAGCGCTCGGCTACACCAGCACCGTCAACCATCCAGTCGTGGGCGAACTGCACCTCAACCGCGAGAAGCTCGCCGTCGGAGACCTGCTGCTCGTGCTCTACTACCCGGACCAGGACAGCGACGCCGCCGAGAAGCTCCAACTGCTGACCTCCCTCGCCCCCGCCGGCGGGCAGCAGCCCGCTGCGGCCGTCGACCCGCTGACAGGCCGCGACGCCGACGCCTGCCACCAATCGCAGGGCAGTCGGGGCCGACGCAGACCGTGACGCCCTGCTCGCTCCGACCGTTGCTGAGGCGGTCACAAGAGACTCGGGGCATGCGGGTCCGCCGCCTGTGTGACCGGCCTCAGCCGCCGGCACCGCGATTCCTCGCCGCGATGTGTCCTAGGGGCTGTTTGGGATTCGGATCATGTGGTTGCGGTCAGGAGTTTCAGCCACATGATCGATCCTCGGAGGTGGAGTCCGGCCTCGAAGCTCGCGGGCGTCTTGTCGTAGCGGGTGGCCAGGCCGCGCCATGTTTTGATCTTCTGGAAGCAACGTTCAACGGTGTTGCGCTGTTTGTAGCGTTCGGGGTCGTAGGTGACGGGCCGGCCGCCGGCCGAGCCCTTCTTCTTCCGATTAACCTGCTGGTCGGTCTTCTCCGGGATGACACCGCTGATGTGGCGCCGGCGTAAGTAGGCCGGTTGGCCCGGGAGGAGTAGGCCTAATGGGAAGCGAAGGTCGGCGGGAGCTGATCTTCAGGGCGCGAGCCGAGCCTTTGAGTAGGCCCGGGCCTGAGAGTCCTGTTGACAAGACGAGGCTGGCTCGCGCCCAGCAGCATGGACCTCAAGTGGGCAAGAACAGGTACAGATCCGTCTCCGACGGCATTCACGTGGTCCCGTTTGTGTAGGCAGGCCCGTATCTGACTGCTCCGCGGTTTGCTGTTCGTAGTCCGAGCCGGTTATGCGGATCACCTCTCACCTCTGCCTGAGCCCTCAGCTCTGACACGGACCGAGGACCGTATGACTCGCTGGGGTTGCGAACGGCTGGTGGGATGACGTGCCTTGAGCACTTCCATTAGGGAGCACGCGCACCCTGCACAGGCTCTGGCCTGGGAAAAGAGCCGGGACGAAGGAGAGCCGGATGGAGATCGTCGGGTTACCGACGCCAGTTTTCTGTGGGGTGGACTGGGCCGAAGGCCACCACGACATAGCCCTGGTTGAGGCCGGGGAAAGCAACTCGCCAAAGTGCGGATCAGTGACGACGCGGCGGGGTTCGCCCAGCTCACGGCCCTGCTGACTGAACATGGCGATAGCGAGGACGCCCCGATCCCCGTGGCGATCGAGACATCGCGCGGGCTCCTCGTCGCCTGCCTGCGGGCCACCGGCCGGCCGGTCTTCGCGATCAACCCGCTGGCAGTCGCCCGCTATCGGGACCGTCACTCCGTCGCCCGCAAGAAGTCAGACGCCGTCGACGCCGCGGCCCTGGCCAACATCCTGCGAACCGACATGGCCGCCCACCGGCCGCTGCCCGCGGACTCCGAGCTCGTGCAGGCCATCGCCGTGCTCGCGCGTGCCCAGCAGGACGCCGTCTGGGCCCGCGGCCAGGCCCAGAACAAGCTCCGTTCTCAGCTCAGGGAGTTCTACCCGGCGATCCTCGACGCCTACGCCCAGCACAAACACGGCCTGTGCTCGAGAGAAGCCCGCAGCATCCTGGCTGCAGCCCCGACCCCGACCATGGCGGCGAAGCTGACACGGCGACGCCTGCAGTCCCTGCTCAAGCAGGCCGGCCGGGTCCGCGGCATCCAGACCGAAGCCGAAAGGCTCCACGAAGTCTTCAAGCGGGAGTATCTCCACCAGCTCCCGCAGGTCGAAACAGCCCTCGGGCATCAGACATCCGCCCTGCTCAGGCAGCTGAACACCGCCTGCGATAACGCTGAACAGCTCGAAGAAGCCGTCACGCAAGCCTTCGCAGAGCATCACGATGCCCCGATCATCCGCAGCTTTCCGGGACTTGCCTCACTGACCGGCGCCCGGATTTTGGCAGAGATCGGCGATGACCGGACCCGCTTTGCCAACGCCCGATCCCTCAAGGCCTACGCAGGAAGCGCCCCGGTCACCAGGTCCAGCGGCAAGAGCTGCATGGTCATGAGTCGGAAGATCAAGAATCAGAGATTGGCTGCCGTCGGCTATGTCTGGGCCTTCGTCTCCCTTACCCGCTCACCAGGCGCCAGAGCCCACTACGACCGCCGCCGAGCGGCCGGCGACCGCCACGTTGCCGCACAGAGGAACCTCTTCAACCGCTTCATGGGAATGCTGTTCTACTGCCTCCAGAACGGTCACATCTACGACGAAACAATCGCCTTCCCGCAGCCGTCACCCGAACTTGCTGCAGCAGCGGCTTGACGCTTATCGGCGTGGGATGTCTTGTCTGCGGCCACGGCGTTCGGTCGGGTGCGGGGGCGGCCGACAGGTCCGGGGATGCGGATCTTGTCCAGCACGGCCTGGAACTGCGGGCAGTCCCCGGCCTGTCCGGGGGTGAGGACGAATGACAGGGGCAGTCCGGCGGCGTCGACTGCCGCGTGGATCTTGCTGCTCAGTCCGCCTCGGGACCGGCCGAGCCCGGCGGCGTCCGCCTTGGCCCTGCGGCGGCGACGCGCTGCGGCCCGATCCTCGTCCGAGGCCGCGTCCGCCGTGTCCGGATCGGCAGTGGCTGTTGCCGGATCACCCGCAGCACTGGTGGCTGCTGCGGAAGTGGAGCCCCCTTTTCCTCGGTCAGTGCCTGCTCCAGCGCGTCCAGGGTCTCTCCGGCCCCCGCCAGCCCAGCCGATTCCTGGTGTGCCCGCACGATCGTGGAGTCCACGCTGACCAGTTCCAGACCGACCTGCCCCCGCGCAGCGGCCTCGGCGATCAACGCGTCCATCAGGGACTGGAACACCCCAGCCTTGGCCCAGCCGTTGAACCGGGAGTAGATCGTGGACCAGGCCCCGTACCGCTCCGGGACATCACGCCAGCCCGTACCGGCGCGGAACCGCCAGAGCACCCCGGAGCGTGTCCCAGTAACCAGCGCCCCGCCTGTGTTTCGTGATCATTCGTGCGGGATGATGGCGGTATGCGTGGCGGTGATGGGTTGTTCGAGGTCGAGCCGGTCGAGAAGAGGCAGCCGCAGGTTCGTCCGGCGGTGGTGGACAAGCAGTTCCGGGCGTTCGACCCGCACTAGGTTCTGCTGCTGCCCCCGTCGCTGGACGACTGGCTGCCCCAGGACCACCTGGCCCGGTTCGTCGCCCTGGTCGACGATGTGCTGGACCTTACGCCGGTCCTGGCTGACTACACCGAGAAGCGCGGCTATCCGCCCTACGACCCCAGGTTGATGGTGCGGCTGTGGACGGGGAGTCGGTCATGACGACCTTCCAGGTTGCGCTCCGGTGGGGTTACCCGGCGCACTGAGCAGCCAGCGCCAGCGCGGTTGTTCGGTGACTGTCACGGTCAGGCACAGCACGGTCGCTGCTGTGGCAGCCCACCAGGGCCAGAGCGCCCACGTTGCCGCTGTGGCGGCTGCGAGCTGCATCAGCACCAGGAGGATCGTCACGATACCGGGCACCAATACGGGCGTGCGGCCGCCGGGCCTGTCGCCCGGCGTACTGAAGACCGCGGGCAGCCCGATCAGTATCACCACGGCGCCGATCGCCAGGGCTATCGAGTGCGGCCACAGGGCCCAGGGAGCGCCCACCCACGCGATGAGTTCGGTGAGGAATCGCAGTGCCCCTCGGGCATAGTCGTTCTGGGACGGATTCTTGTCGATCACAGTAGTGGCCGCCTGTCGTTTGTCAGGGCGTGGGCGCTGCGGGCCCGGGGGTTGGCGTGGTGGCCTGGAGTCCTTGGTCGATGAAGGTGATCATCCAGGTGAAGCTGTCGTCGGCGTCTGTGTCGTACTGGAAGCCGCCTGCGACTTCGAGGGTCGAGAACCCGTGCAGCATGCTGCGCAGCATCCGCAGGGCGTGGACCTCCTGGGCGGGGTCCAGGTGGTATCCGCGCAGCACGGCCGAGAGGGAGCTGAGCGCCCGGTTGCTGGCTGGGATGAACGGGTCGTCGGGCCCGTCCGGGCGGGCACTGTTGACTGCCGCGTACCGGCCGGGATGTTCTCTCACGTATGTACGCATGGCCTGCGCGGCGGCGGCGAGGGCGTCGCCGCCGGCGCGGCCCTGCGTTGCGTCGCGGATGGCGTCGCCGAGCTCGGTCACGGCCAGGATGGCGATCCGGTGGGCGAGGTCGGCCTGGCTGGTGAGGTGCTTGTAGAGCGAGGGGGTCTTGACCCCGAGCCGTTCGGCGACCAGGCCCATGCTGAGCTGGGCGAACCCGATCTCGTCGACCAGCATGGCGCCGGCCTCGGTGATCGACGCCGGGGACAGTCCGGCCCTAGGCAAGGGTCAGCGTCCTGGCCAGGAAGGGCAGGGCCAGCGCGACGACCTTCTCGGGTGTCTGGGCGTGCATGTAGTGACCGGCACCCTCGATGACCACCAGTTCGCCGAGGCCCTGGGGCAGGTCGGCGATGATCCGCTCGCCCTCGGCGCGCGGGTCGGCCCAGTCGGGGTCGGCGCTGCCCTCGATCACCAGGACCGGGCAGGCGACGTTGGGCAACTGCGCGCCGGCGTCGGCCGCGGACTGACACATGGCCTGCAGAACCTTCATCCGGCCGGGCTCGCTCATCTTGGCCTCGATGCGCGCCAGTTCGCCGTCCCAGTCGGCGGGCTTGACCGGGTACGCCAGGTCGAGGTACTTCTTCCAGGCTGGCAGACTTCCCAGCAAGGCGACCCGCCCCATCAGAGTGGCACCGGCCCGGTAGCGCTTCACCCGCACCAGTCCGCCGAGGTCGTTCAGCTGTTTGCGGGTGAACGGTGCCAGTTCGATGACGCCGGTGATCAGGTCGGGCGCGGTGGCGGCCGCGATGGTCGCAGCTCCGCCGCTCATCGACTGGCCGATGATGACGGCCGGGCCGCCGAGGAGGCGCACCAGGGCGACCAGGTCGCCGGCGATGTCGGAGCGGCTGTAGCCGTCCCAGCCGAGGCCGGAGTCGCCGCAGCCACGCACGTCGACGTTCGCGACCCGGTAACCGGCCGCGGCCAGGGCCGGGGCGACGAAGCGGTAGGAGTGCCGGCTGTCGCCCAGGCCGTGCGCCAGAACGACGAGAGGGCCCTCACCAATCAGGTCGTAGGCGATGGTGTTGTCGCCGATGGTCAGGTGCTCGGTCATGACTTCCTCCATTGGGAGTTGGCTAACTGCATTAGCTAGAGGCTAGTGACGTTAGCTGCATGTGTCAACGCACCTCCCCGATCATCGGCTGGTTCCAGCACCCGAGGGTGGCGGAGTAGCGCTGGGCGGCGGGGCAGCTGCCCGGCGCGTAGTCGTTGGTTCCAGCAACCGGCAACCCGCCTACGTTTCGTGATCATTCGTGCGGGATTATGGCGGTATGGGTGGTGGGGATGGGCTGTTCGAGGTCGAACCGGTCGAGAGGAGGCGGTCACAGGGCCGTGGGGCGGCGGTGGACAAGCGGTTCCAGGCGTTCGACCCGCACCAGGTCCTGCTGCTGCCCCCGTCGCTGGACGACTGGCTGCCCCAGGACCATCTGGCCCGGTTCGTCGCCGACCTGGTCGACGAAGTCCTGGATCTGGGGCCGGTCCTGGCCGACTACACCGAGAAGCGCGGCTACCCGCCCTACGACCCCAGGTTGATGCTGCGGCTGCTGATCTACGGCTACACCACCGGGGTCCGCTCCTCACGGGCGATCGAGCGCAAGTGCGCCGACGACATCGCGTTCCGGTTCCTGGCCGCCGACCAGGCCCCGGACTTCCGCTCGATATCGCGGTTCCGCCGCCGCCACCTGGACGCCCTCGCCGACCTGTTCGCCCAGTCCCTGCACCTCGCGCAGAATCTGGGCATGGTCAAGATGGACCGCGTCGCCCTGGACGGCACGATGCAGGCCAGCGCCTCCAAGCACAAGGCGATGAGCTACGGCCGGCTGGTCGACAAGGAAGAACGGATCGAAGCCGAGATCGCAGCCCTGGAGGCCCAGGCCGCCGCTCTGCTGGCCGACGCCGAGCACGTCGACACCGCCGAGGACCACGCCTTCGGCAGTGACGGCAAGGACACCGACCTGCCCGCCGAACTCGACCGCCGCGAGAAGCGCCTGGCCAAGCTGCAGACCGCCCGCGCCCAGATCGAGGCCGAAGCCGCACAGAAGGCACGCGAGCACGCCGAGGACAAGGAATGCCACCGCCAGAAGCGTGAGCTGCCCGTCACGTGGCCCCTGCTCGTTGACGGCACTCTCGGGGCGGGCCTCAAGGCCGGGTGGACAGGCGGCGCAGGGCGCGGGCGGTCGGTGTGTCGGGGTCGGCCGTCATGAACAGCACTTGCTGGTCGTCCTCGGGGAGATTGAGCACGTCGCAGTTGAGGCGAAGCTCGCCGAGTTCGGGGTGGACCAAGGTCTTCATCCGGTGCCCGGGGATCCGCAGCGGGTGGGAGGCCCAGATCTCGCGGAACTCCGCGCTGTTCGCCGTAAGGTCCGCCAGGAGGCCGGACAGATTTTCGTCGTGGGGGTAGCGGTCGGCGGCGGTGCGCAGGCGGGAGACGACGATCTCGGCGAAGTCCTCGTGGCCAGTGGTCAGGACCTGCTCGCGGAGCAGGAAACGGCGGTGCGCAAGGTTCGGCCGCCGGTCCAGGTCGCCGAGCAGTGCTTGGGCCAGCGGGTTCCAGGCCAGGACGTCGTAGTTCGCCGCGGTGACCAGGGCGGCGGTGTCCGGGAGCCGGTGCAGCAGGTCGGCAATGTGCCTGCGCACGCGCCGCGGGGGTGCCGTGGGCGGCTGGGGGGTCTGGCCGGCCAGCTGGAAGAGGTGAGTGCGCTCGGCCGGAGCCAGTCGCAGCGCAGCCGCGAGGCCGTCGAGGATCCGCGGGGAGGGACGCGGCCCGCGCGCCTGCTCCAGGCGGACGTAGTAGTCGACGGACATGTGCGCCAGGTCCGCGATCTCTTCCCGGCGCAGACCGCCGGTGCGGCGCCGGGGCACCGCGGGCAGGGCGACGTCCTCGGGGCGCAGTCCCGCACGACGGTCGCGCAAGAAGCGGGCCAGTTCGTCTCGGGCCACCGGGCATCTCCTCGGGCTGTGTCTTCCTGGTATCGATTGTCCCTGGTCGCGTGCCGGGCCGGCGGCGAGGCTGGTGGCATGGAAATCTTGACTGCGCTGGTCACCGGCGCGAACAAAGGGATCGGCAAGGAAATCGCCCGCCAGCTCGTCCAGGCGGGACTGACCGTCTACGTCGGCTCGCGGACCGCCGAACGTGCGGAACATACCGTCGCCGACATCGGCGGTGACGCGAGGCCTCTGGTCCTCGATGTCACCGATCCTGTGAGCATCGCCTCGGCGGCGGACCGTATCGCCGCTCTGGACGTCCTGGTCAACAACGCGGGCGTCTCCCCCGCTGAGGGTATGGGCGCGCAGGACGAGGACGTCGATACCTTCCGCCGGGTCTATGAGACGAACGTATTTGGCGTGGTGGCGGTGACCAACGCGCTACTGCCGGCCCTGCGGCGCTCCGCCCACCCAAGAATCGTGAACATCTCCAGCGGGACCGGGTCGCTTGCGGCCGCCGCCACCGAGCACTCCGGGTTCCGGGGTGCCTTCGCCTCCTACCGCTCATCGAAGGCGGCCCTGAACGCGTTGACCCTGTTCTATGCCCAGAGCCTTGCCAGCGACGGATTCAAGGTCAACGCCTTGGCACCTGGTCTGCGACGAACCGATCTGAACGCCGCCGCGGCTGCGGGCGGGGACCCGGCCGAGGCGGCCGCCGGCGCGGTCCGGCTGGCAACGCTGACTGACGACGGACCCTCCGGCGCGTTCTTCTCCTGGGACGGAACACCGGTCCCCTGGTAGCCGCCCCATGGTCATCGGCAAGGCACACCGCGCCACCGGGACCCCTTCATCTCTCGGGTGAGGCTTCCGGTGCGCCGATCCACTCCTGGACTGGCGAGCGATGTCACCGCGATGGGCTCCGCTGGCGTCCGGCTGCGGACTCGGCGCGCATCCCGGTGGCCTCGAAGGACACGCGCTTGCCCTGGCCGGCGAGTACGACCGTGTTCCCGCCGAGGGCGGCGGCGGTTGGGGGCCGGCCGGACCAGCCGTCCACCTCGACGTTCTTCACGCCGATGCAGACCAGGACGGACTGTCGCGCCAGGCCGGATTGGGTGCGCGGGGTGGCGGGGCGGCGAGGCGTGTTCGCGGTGGAAGGATCAGTGGACGCGTGAGGTGGAGTTGTCGGGCAGGGTTGAATGAGGTCACCTCCCTCTCTGAGAACTGCGGGCAGCGGTCTTGGCCGGGGCCGCCGGGGCGGCTGGGGCTCTGGTGGTGTCCTTCTTGCTCTTGCGGGGCCGCATCACGGACCACAGGGGACTGCCAGGGAGGGTCTTGTTCTCCGCTGTCTCCAGCAGCGTCAGTTTGTCCTGGTGGGTGAGGCGGCTCAGCTCACGCTGCCCGGTCTTGTCCCCCATTTCGCGCCAGGTGGTGACCCCCTCCTCACGGGCCGCCTTCTTCACGCTCCCATGACGAACGGCGCCAGGTAGCCGAGTTTCTCGGCGCGTTCCCGCTGCGCCTGGCGCTCCGCTGCCTCCTCTTGTTCACGCTGCACGGCCAACGCCCGCTCCACCCGCTCCCGTCGGGCGGCCTCGTTCCGCTCGCGCCGCTCCGTCAGCTGCTGCTCCGTCTGTTCGCGCCGCTCCTTCTCTCGCTGAGCCGCACGCCGCTCCTCCTGCTCACCCGCCACCTACGCAGCCCGCCTCTTCGACGCGCAGGCCGCCGGCGCCCCGGAGCAGCAGCTCCAGGCCGTCCTCGCCGAAGGCCTCCAGCAGGAGTACTTCAAGGACCGCGGCCGCCGTGCCGACGGGGTCCTGGTCGAATTCACCGACATCGACTACGTAGAACTCAGCTTCTGAATGCCTCCGGCCTGATGGTCGGATACACCCCATATGAGCCGAGGCGCGATAGCTGTCACATAAGCAGGCTTGCGGTGGGCAGGGAGCGAACTCGGGAGGCGCGCACGCGGTCAGGGGGTCGTCGGCGTGAGGTCCTGCAAGCCCACCACCCGCAGCAACTGCAAGCGCTCGTACGACGCCGTGCCCGGGCGGGCCGTGTGGATGACGAGCTGCTGGTTGTGGTCGGAGTTGACGAGGATCTCGCAGTCGAGTTCGAGGATGCCGATCGTAGGGTGCCTGAAGCGTTTCGTGGCGGCGCGGCGTACGGCGACCTCGTGTTCGTCCCAGAGGTGGGCGAACTCCTCGCTTGCGGCACACAGTTCGGCGACGAGGGCGGCGGGTTCGGGGTCCGTGGGGCGGGCCGAGGCCACCGCTCGCAGGCCGGCGACCTGCTCGCGGGCGCGCTCCGGGCGGTCCTCGGGCGGGAACAGCTCCTGGGCCGCCGGGTCCAGGAAGAAGCGGCGGATCATGTTGCGTTCTCGGGGCGGGCGGGCGAGAGCGTCTCCGCTCAGTGCCCGCGACAGCGCGTTCTGGGCCAGGACCTCACCGCAGTCGGTCGCCACCATCGCCGGGGTGTCGTACAGCCGGTCCAGCACCAGGAGCAGGCCCGGGAGCACATGCGTGCTGGTTGCCTCCCGGCGCGGCGGCTCTTCACCGGTGAGGTGGAAGAGGTGGTCGCGTTCGTCCTCCGTCAGGCGCAGGGCGCGGGCCAGCGCAGTGAGCATTTGGCGGGAGGGACGCGGGCCCCGGGACTGTTCCAACCGCGTGTAGTAGTCCACGGACATGCCGGCCAGCTGGGCCACCTCCTCGCGGCGCAGCCCCGGCGTACGGCGGCGGGCGCCGGCCGTCAGACCCACGTCGGAGGGGTCCAGGCGGGCACGAGCGCGGCGCAGGAAGTCGGCGAGTTCGGCTCGGTTCACCTCGCCAGGGTGCGGGATGCGGGCCGGCTTATCCAGGGACTCCCGATCCCCTGATGAAGAGGTCTCTCCCGGTCGTCCCCGCATCCGCCGAGGCTGGTCATCAACGACAGGCGACACAGTGCGTTAAGGAGCACATCATGCTGATCTTGGTGACCGGTACGACGGGACAAGTTGGACGGCGCTTCGTGCCGAGGCTGCTGGCCCAGCGACAGCCGGGCGAGCAGGTGCGGGTCCTGGTGCGGGACGCGGCCCGTGGCGAGCGCTTCGCAGAGCTGGGCGCCCAGGTCGCCGTAGGAGACATGCGCGACGAGGAGGCACTCGGCAAGGCACTCGCCGGTGTGGACGCCGTCGTAAACGTCGCCGCCGCCTTCCGCGGGGTGCCGGATGAGGAGGCGTGGGCCGTCAACCGGGACGCCGCGGTGGCCCTGGGCCGCGCCGCGCAGACCTCCGGCGTGGAGCGGTTCGTGCAGGTCAGCACGAACAATGTGTACGGCCTCGGACGGGGCCGCCCGCTGACCGAGGAGGACGAGAGTCGGCCGGGCGGCGCGATGTGGGGCGCCTACCCCGAGTCCAAGGCCGAGGCCGAGCGCGAACTGCTCGCGCTCAAGAGCCTGGACGTACGCATCGGGCGGCTCCCCTTCGTCTACGGCGAGGGCGATCCGCACCTCGCCAACTCCTTGCATTGGGCCGCCCGCTGGGCGCCGCACCAGCGCCTGCAGATGGCCCACCACGCTGACGTCGCCCAGGGCCTGATGCGTCTGCTGTACGCGCCGGGTATCGCCGGCCGGATCTACAACATCGCCGATGACGCTCCCGTCACGACGGTCGAGCTGTACCAGCTCAACGGCGTCGAGGTGCCCGCCGGACTCCACGAGCTCACGGACCCCGACCCGTGGTTCGGGATCGTGTCCAACCAGCGGATCCGCCGGGAGCTCGGCTTCCGGCCGATCTACCCGAGCGTCTGGACGGCCCGGGACGCCGGAGCCCTGTGACGGTCACTGCGCCGTCAGTCCACCCTTGTGATCCGCCCAACCGGCATCCGTCCGCGGGGTGCAGGGGCGGTGACATCGCCTCTGCTTCACGTGCTGCTGGTGACAGGTGACCTTCCAGCCGAGTTGCCCGGCCGCTTTGCGCATCGCGGCCCGGATCAGCTCCACCCCGCCCAGTCCGACGGCTTCCTCATCGTCCAGGCTGGCAGTTCCTTGTCCAGCCACTCCTCGACGGTCCTTCGCCAAGGCTCCGAGGGATCACTGTCGGCGACGTCGGCCCAGGCGTCCTCCGCCATGCCGGGGTCGATGAACAGGCTGTCGAGGTAGGCGTGCCGGCAGCCCGCGGAACAGGCGCCTTCACTGCCTGTGGAGCACGTCACCGTCGGGGCCGGGCTACGAACGAAGGCCCCTGGCCGACCAGGCCGGGCCAGCGCGCACTTGGAGCACCAGCAGCCACACCGGTCTGTCGACCACTCCTTTGGGCACGGCTTCGCACGCGAGGTGCCACTCAAGTTTCACCGTGCCTGCAGACGTTCCGGGCCGGCCGCGATCTTGCGGGTCTGCCTGAATGACGGCTCCACGACGTCAGCATCCACGCACCTGCTCTGGAAACGGTTCGGGTACCTGCTGCTTCGCACCTGTGCAACTGCGCTTACTGGCCCCGGAGATCCCCTTGTGGTTCATCTGCGGGGCGACAAAGGTGCAGTCCGAGCCGCGGGCGCGATGGTGCGCCGATTATCTGATGTCCCACTACCGGACCCGGGCTGTACCGGGCCGTCGGAGGCACTTGTACATGTCATCACACATACGGCATCGGCCTGCCCGCAGACCCGGACGCGCCGGTCTGTCGGCGCTGCTTGCGGTCACAGCGGCCCTGAGCGTCACCGGCCTGACCTCTCCCGCGCAGGCGACCGGGGCGGCCACACCGAGCGGGGACACCGTGCCGGGTACGGAGACACCCGCCGCGGCCGCCTACGGTGCCGCCCATGCCCCCGGTGCCCATGTGGCTTATGAGGGACACGGCGGCTCTCAGAGTGCGCCGATCACGGTGACGCTGATCACGGGTGACAAGGTGACGTTGGCTCAGGGCAATGGTCGTGGCCCTCTGGTGGACGTGGAGCGTGCGCCGGGAGCCAAGGGGTCGGTTCGCGTCGCCACTGAGGGGGGTGACACCTTTGTGTACCCCGATGAGGCCATGCCCTACATCGCCTCCGGCCGACTCGACAAGCAACTCTTCAACGTCACACAGTTGGTGGCCCAGGACTACGACGACGCCCACACCGGCGCGCTCCCTCTGATCATCACCCGGTCCGATGGTGTGTCCGCTCACAAGAGCGGCGCGTCCGACGACGGACTGCCGTCCGCTGCCGCGCTGCCGGGGGCGAAGACCACCTTGGGCCTTCCGTCCGTCCGCGGAGCGGCCGTCGAAGCCCAACGGTCGAAGGCCGCAGCCTTTTGGTCGGCCCTCACCGGCCCCAGCGGGCAGGACCCCTCGCGGTCGACGGCGCGCACCGGTCCAAGCTCGGACAACGACGTAGCCGCGCCGTCCTTCACCGCCGGTGTCGACAAGGTGTGGCTCGACGGCAAGGCGGAGGCGGCACTGGCCGACACCACGGCGCAGATCGGCGCCCCGCAGGCATGGGGGGCGGGGGGCACGGGTGCCGGGGTACGGGTCGCGGTGCTGGACTCCGGGGCGGACACCACCCACCCGGACCTCGCCAAGCGCATCGTGGCGTCCCGCAGTTTCGTCGCCGGTGAGGACGTCATTGACCGGAACGGCCATGGAACGCACACCGCGTCCACTGTCGCCGGAACCGGCGCTGCCTCCCACGGCTCGGAACGGGGTGTAGCTCCTGGCGCGGATCTGCTGGTGGGCAAGGTCCTCGGCGACAACGGATCAGGTCCCATCTCGGGGATCATCGCCGGCATGGAGTGGGCGGCGCGGACCGAGCACGCCAAGGTGATCAACATGAGTCTGGGCACGCCGGTGTGGCACACCCAAGACGATCCCCTGAGCCGGGCGGTCAACCAACTGAGTGCCGAGACGGGTGCGCTCTTCGTCATCGCCGCGGGCAACTCCGGGAACAGCCCCCACAGCGTAAGCTCGCCGGGAACTGCGGACGCCGCACTCACCGTTGGCGCGGTCGACTCGTCCGACCAACTCGCCCCGTTCTCCAGCGCCGGGCCACGCCTCATGGATGACGCCCTCAAGCCCGATCTGACAGCCCCCGGTGTGGACGTGCTGGCGGCGCGTTCGCAGTACATGGACGGCGGGGGTGAAGGCTACTACCGCACGGAGAGCGGCACCTCCATGGCGGCTCCCCATGTTGCCGGGGCGGCGGCCCTGCTGGCCCAGAAGTATCCGAAGTGGACCGGGCAGCAAATCAAGGACGCTCTGATGAGCACCAGCGCGCCGACCCCCGCCTACACTCCTTACCAGGCCGGCACTGGTCGCTTGGACGTCGCCGCCGCCTACCTGAGGGACCAGGTGATCGCGAGCGGTTCGGTGGACGCGGGACTTGTGCGGTGGTCGGCGGACCAGAAGCGGAAGCCGGTCAAGCGGAAGATCACCTACACCAACACCACCGACCGCCCCATCACGTTGCAGCTCTCGGTGGACCGCGGAGACTCGCCCGCGGGGGTGTTCACGTCGGCCACCGACCGCGTCACGGTACCCGCGCGCGGAACCTCGACGGTCGACCTCGTGGCGGACCCGAAGGACCTCGCGCCGGGCCAGTACGCGGCCCAGGTCACCGCACGCTCCGCGGCCGGTGCCGTGCACACGGCCGTGGGACTCTCCGTCGAGTCCGAGAAGTATGACCTGACCGTCCACCTGAAGGACCGATCCGGCAAGCCCGTCAGCGGCGACGTCGAGATCACAGGTGCCGACGGGAAGACCACCATCATGTGGGCCCCGGACGGCACGCTCACCAGCCGCTGGGCCCCCGGCTCCTACACCGTCGTCTCCACACTGGACGTGGAAGGCCGCCACGGTCCGCACTCCCTCGGATACGCGGTACTGACCGTTCCCGAACTCGACCTGAGGTCCGACCGGCAGGTGGAACTCGACGCATCGCGCATCCGCCAGATCAAGGTGGCCACCCCCAAGCCCACGGCTGTCACCACCAGCAGGATCGACCTCTTCCGCTCCTTCACCTCAAGTGAGCCCACACCCAACGATGGGCAGGCTCTGCACCAGATCCTCTTGCCATCCGCCGAGTACGACAGCCTGTGGGCGCTTCCGACCAAGGGCAAGGTGAAGAACGGCAGCTTCGTCTTCACCACCCGCATCCGTGCCAAGCAGACCCCACTGGAAATCACCTACGGCCGCCGCAGCCTCGACGACACCCTGCTGGTGCAGCCGGGATCCGCTCAGTTCCGCGACGGCACCGCGCACGTCAACGCCGTCTTCGCCGGTACCGGCAAGCCCGCCGACTACGCCGGTCTGTCCGCCCGCGGCAAGGCGGTAGTCGTTCGCAGCGGCGGCGCCGTGGTCCCGACGGGCCAGGCAGCCGCGGCGCGCGCCGCGGGTGCGGCGATGCTCCTGGTGGTCAACGACGGCAACGGCCGCAGCACCGACTGGTACGGCGACGCGGACGGAACGACGACCGGACGGATCCCGGTCGCCTCGCTCACCATGGATGAGGGCGAGGATCTGATCAAGAGGATCGGGTCCGCAGGAAATTCCGGCACCAAGCTGGCAGTTGAAGCTCATCCCACGCCGCAGTACTTGTACGACCTGGCCGACTACCACCAAGGCGGCGTGCCGGACGACCCCTCCGCGGCAACGGATCCCGGCAGCCTCGCCCGCATCGACAACAACTTCGCCCCGCCCGCCGGCAAGCAGGTCAGAGAGAGCCGGGAGGACAGCCCGTCGTACGAGTACTGGCCGGCCGCCTATCCCTATGCCGGCTACGGGATGACGCGCGTCCCGCCGTTCCCGAGGGAGCCGGTCGCCGCAGGACACCGTACCGACTGGGTCTCCGCCGGAAACGGCGTCAAGTGGCAGCAGTACGCATCCATCGACGGCTGGTCCACCTTCACCGACGTCGTGAGCTACCGTCCGCGCAGCGTGCAGAGCGAACACTGGTTCGGGCCCATCACCCGGCCGCGTATGGTCAGCTTCGAGGTCCCGCACCGTTTCGGCAACGCCATGGGCGGAATGATCGCCGGATTCGGCGACGGAGGATCCGCCCACAGCGGTGACACCGGCATGATGTCGCGGAGCTTCTCGCTCCACCAAGGAGACAAACTGCTGATGCAGAACGGGGCACGACCCGAATTCGGAGTGGGCGACCTGGAACCGCAGAAACTCCCGTACCGGCTCGTCGTCGACACGAAGGGGAACACCGACTCCATTCCTTACTCCACCACCACACACACCGAGTGGAGATTCCTCTCCGGCACCACCAACAACCTAGCCATCCCGCTGGCCCAACTCGACTACGGAACGGACCTGGACCTCGCGGGGCGCGCGAAGCGCAAGTCGGCCTTCTCCATCACACCCGTCGTCCTCGGCAGTGACGCCGCGAAGGACGCGGTCTCCTCCCTCAAGCTCGAGGTCTCCTACGACGATGGGGCATCCTGGCGACCGCAGGACCTGAAGGAGAACAAGGGCACCTGGCAGACGACCGTCAACGCGCCCTCCCGGGCGAGTTACGTGTCCATCCGGATCACCGCCAAGCAGCGCAACGGCGGCGGCATCACCCAGACCATCACCCGGGCCTTCGGCCTCAAGTGACCGTCGAGAGCAGCCGGCGCCCCCCCACCTTTGATGGCATAGGGCACCGGCTGTTCTGCCAGATCCCCCTTAGTGAGTGTCCGGAAAGGCCGGATACCGGCACTGGAGGCCCAGACGACTCTGCAAGGGTCGGGGATCGACGGATGAACAGGCTTCGGCCTGGGAAGCCGCCGCAGGCGGCTTCCCAGGCCATGGTGGAACCTCAGCCCGACCGCATGACTACTCCGCAACGTTGGTGCTGTTCGGGGGATTGAATACGCAGAACTCGTTGCCCTCCGGGTCGGCAACGACGATCCAGCGAAAGCCGTGTTCGCTGAGTTCTTCAGAGAGCCTCGCAGCGCCGAGCCGTTCGAGGCGATTGACCTCCGACACCAGGTCTGCGGTCCCAAAGTCGAGGTCAAGGTGCATGCGGTTCTTGCCCTGCTTTGGTTCTGGGACGTGCTGCAGGAGAAGGGTTGGTGCAGGAGCGGGCCCGACCAGGCTCAGGTAGGGAGGTCCGTGGAAGCCGCGCCGGTAGTCCAGCGGGGCGAGCGCGGAGAGCCAGAAGTTCGCTTGCGCTTCGGTGTCAACACAGTCCAGCGTCACAACGATCTGCATGGCGGAACGGTAGGAGGCTTTGTCCGCCCTGGCGATCTATTTTTCGGCAGCACCCGAGGCGGTGCTGCCGCTCTTCAGGCCCAGGTCGGACCGAAGGCGATCCAGGTACGTCGGCGGAGCTTGTATGGCGGCCATCTGCCGATGATGCCGCACGCCTCTGACAGTCCAACAACACTCAGCGCAGCCCCGGGCCCCGGCCGACACACTGCAACACGGTGGTGCAACATCGGTCCCAGAAGCCTGATCCGGGGTTCCGCAGCAGGTCAGGGGTGAAACGCGCGGCGGTGTTTCCTTGGCCGTGTTTCAGTGCCAAGAGCTGGGGTTGCAGTCGGCGGCGCCGGGCTGAGGAGAAGCTCTGCGAGGCCGGGACCGGCGCGGCTGCGTCGTGATCACCGAACGCCGACAGAGGACGCGTTAAGAGGCTCCGCCAGTAGGTGCGGATCGATCTGAGCGCGGGGGCCCTCGGCGGTGCAGTCCCGGGACCTCAGTAGGGTCGTGCAGGGGAAGGGGGGACCACGTGTGGCGGGCCCGAGTCCTGCTGCTGGACGCGGCTCCTGGAGAATTGCTTGGTCGGGAGCTGGAGCGTCTGCTCGGCCACGGGCTGGCCGTCACGCTGAACCTCCGGCGGGTGGCCGATCACGCCGGGGCGCGGGCTGCCTGGGCCGGCCGGGTGGACTTTACCGACTTCGACGCCTTCGACGAGTCCGCGCTGCTCGCCGAGACCGTCCGGGACGGACTCGGCTACCACGCGGTCAAGTCCCGTGCCGGTGTGCCGCTGCGCGCCGCGTTCCTCGCGGCGGCGACCGACGCGATGCTGATCAACCGGCTCCGCGTGGTCGGGCGGGCCGGGGCGGGCACCGATCACGTCGAGTTGGCAGCAGCCGCCCGTCACGGGGTCACGGTCACCCATACCCCGGGGTCCAACGCGAACGCGGTTGCCGAGTTCACCCTGGCCCAGCTACTCTCCCTGATCCGAGATCTCCCGGCACACAACGAGGCCTCGCACGACGGGAATTGGCGCCCACCGGCCACACCGGCGATGGAGCTGCCGGAGCTGACCCTGGGCATCGTCGGGCTGGGTCGGATCGGCCTAGCACTGGCCGAGCGGGCGACCGCCCTGGGCATGGAAGTCCAGGCCCTCTCGCGGCGTCCGGCCGAGGCGTCGGTGCCCCGGGCCCACTCCCTCACCGCACTGCTAGCGACGAGTGACGTCGTCTCCCTGCACGTGCCGCTCACTGCGCAGACCCAAGGGCTGGTCGGGCGGGCGGAACTGGCACTGATGCGTCCAGGGTCGATTCTGCTGAACACAGCCCGGGGCGGGATCGTCGACGAACAGGCGCTGGCCGACGCGCTGCGCGACCCCGCACACCCGCTCGCGGCAGCCGCCATCGACACCTTCGAGCACGAACACGCCGCCTTCGCCTCACCGCTTTCGGCCTGCCGAACGCCCTGCTGACCCCCCATGTCGCCGGCATGACCAGGAGCGCCATGGCCACGGCCACCCTACGTTGCGCGGACCACATCGCGGCTCTGCTCGCCGACCGCCCGGACGGCGTACCTGTGGTGACCGTATGACAGTCGCTATCAACGCAACGAGGCCCACCGCCTCGCAGAGTCGGGCGACCGACTGCCCGTCTGCGTCCGCCGCGTGGGTCATCGGATGCTGGGGCTCCGAGCGCAAGTAAACGGGTGCTCTCAGACTGGGAATCGTGAGCCGTTCCGGGGGTGCCGCCCTGAACCGAGACCTGGCGCGAGGCGGGCTGGACCGTCCGCGCCCTCGGACGCCCCTGAGCCCCTCACCGCCTGCCAAGGCCCGTCCAGGGAAAGCTCCAAGGTCACGGGCTTGCAGTCATTGACAGGGCCAGACTTAAGGACAAGCGGGGACCAAGGGCAGTGGGCTACTCCATTGCGGCCTGCGGCCCCCGGACCGCCAAGGAGGAAGCCAGAGACTCCCCCGCTTGCCGTTGGACCGCGCGGCGGCTGTGCCGCGAACTGGGCATCGCGGAGGCCGCGACGGTCGGAAGACGGCTCGCCGCCGCAGGCACGGCCACACCGCCACGCTGCGGCAACTGGTCCTGCAGGCACCGCCATCTGCGGTCGCCGAGATGCTCGGCTACCACACCATCCACGCTGAGGCCATTGCCGCCGAAGCCGCCGGAACCTGCCAGCACTTACACCCCCGGCGACCACACTCGATAGCGCTGACGCCGTCACCGGCCTCAGCCCGTCAGCGCCCGGAGGCAGCAGCTACCGATTCGATGACACCGTGCCAGGTCCTGCGATAGCCCTCGCGAAGCGGCTCGCCGACCAGGTCGAGGATCCCTGATGCCGCGTCCATCATGGGCCCCGAGTCCCCCGACTTACACAGGTTGGCTTTGTTCATGAGAACGGACAGCAGATGTTCACCACTTCGGGAGGCGGGAGCAGCGCCAAGAAATCGAACGATGCTTGATCTACGACCGCGCAGGGCGGAGCGTTCAGTCCCACCAGTCGTCGCCGGTGTGCCAGCGCTGAACCCACTCCTCGAAGCCCCATGCCTGGTCGCCAGGCGCCGGGACGGCACCGACGTCGGCGACCATCCAGACCTCGCCACGGCGGGGACCGGTGGTCAGTAGGAGCCAGAAGGAGAGCCCGTCCTCACAACCGAGAACGATGGACCCGCTGTTGAATGTGGCTTCGATTCTGGGGTCCTCGGGGTCCACATCGTCGCTCTCCCAGTGCCAGGCTGCCCGCAGAGGGAACGGCTTCCCTGGCTGGCGGGGGCCGAGATCGGGCCAGGTATCGGGCAGCCAGCCGAGTGGCTGGAGACCACCGTCGCCGGCGGGGCCAAGGCTCGATCCGTTGCTGATGTCCGCGACGAAGGTCCTGTACGGCTCCGGAAGGGCCACGCCGTTCTCCGCCTCCCACGCTGCAACGGCTTCATGGCCGAGCGCCGGTTCGCGCCATTCCAGCGGGAAGGCGGAGCGCAGGAAGTCCAGAGTGGCTTCGGCGGGACGCTGATCATGTGTGGTTGTCACGGCAGCATGCTGACAGAAGGGGCTGACAGCCGATCTCGGCACCGTCCAGCGCTGGTGCCGTCCGAAATCCCGAACATCGAACACGGCCCGGCCGAGGCGCCTCCCGAAGTGGTGAACATCTGCTGTCCGTTCTCAGGCTCTGGCTCAACTTGTGTGACGCGGCCACTCTGAGTGACAGTTGAGCCGCTTCGGAACGTACTCAAAGTTGCCCGAAAACGGCCGGTGGAAGGGCGGTTGGGCTGACAGTTCGGGGCCGTGGAAGAGGTCATGCTCCGGCTGAAGGAATTGTTGTTCCCGTCGATCGCGGACGTCGCGGTGCTGTCGGTGCACGTGAACATCGAGACAGTGCGCGTTGATGCGCAGTGCACCACGGGCGGCGCCGTGTGCCCGGGCTGCGGAGTCTGGTCGAGCCGGGTTCATGGCTCTTACCTGCGGTTTCCCGCTGATGTTCCAAGCGGTGGACGTAGCGTTGTTCTTCAGCTGAGGGTTCGTCGCTTCGCCTGCGGGGACTCGGGGTGCGCACGCCGTACCTTCGTCGAGCAGATACCCGGCCTGACACGCCGACACGGTCAGCGGACCGAGCGGCTGCGGTCGACCCTGGCCGCGGTCGGTCTGGCCCTCGCGGGCCGGGCTGGAGCCCGTATGGCCCGCGTCCTGGGGGTGTCCGTCAGCCGCAGTACCGTGCTCCGGCTGGTCGATGCTCTTCCCGAGCCTGAGGTGTACGCCCCGCGTGTGGTCGGCGTCGACGAGTACGCCACCCGCAAGGGCCGTCACTACGGCACCGTCCCCATCGACCTGCTGCCCGACCGGGAGGCATCGAGCCTGGCGGCCTGGCTCGCCGAACGGCCAGGCGTTGAGGTCATCTGCCGGGACCGGGCACCGTTCTTCGCCGAAGGCGCCACCGCCGGCGCCCCGCAGGCCGTCCAGGTGGCGGACCGGTGGCACCTGTGGCACAACCTGAGCGAAGCCGCCGAACGGGCCGTCGCCCAACACCGCCATTGCCTGCGAGCCCTGGTCCCTGCGGCCGCCGAATCCGAGCCGGAGTCCGCCCAGGAAGCGGAGCAGTCCGGCTCACCGTGGCCGACCGGCCACAGGTTCGCCGACCGAACCCGGTCCCGGCACGCCGCCGTCCACGCACTGCTGGAGGCCGGGCACAGTCACCGCTCGATCCAGCGGCAGCTCGGAATGACCTGGCGGACCGTCAAACAGCTTGCCGACGCCGCCCGGCCGGAAGAACTCTTCACTGGCCAGTGGCAGAACCGACCCTCCATCCTCGATGAGTACAAGACCTACCTCGACGAACGCTGGAACGAGGGCTGCACCAACGCCTGGAGGCTGTGGGAGGAGATTGTGCCGCTCGGCTACAAAGGCAGCTACCAGCGCGTCCGCGCCTACCTGTACAAGAAGCGCACCTCGCCGCGGCCGGTGACCGCCCAGCCGCCCTCGCCTCGAGCCGTCGCCGGATGGATTCTCAGCCGCCCAGAAACCCTTACTGAGCCCGAACAGCTCCAGCTCAAGACCGTCCGAACCCACTGCCCCGAACTCGACGCCCTCGCCCGGCACGTCCGCTCCTTCGCGATCATGCTCACTGAGCGCCAGGGCGAACGTCTGCCGCACTGGCTCGACGCCGTCCGGCAGGACGACCTGCCCAGCCTCCACACCCTCGCAGTCGGCATCGAACGCGACCTCGACGCCGTTATCGCCGGATTGACCCTGCCCTGGAGCTCGGGCGCGGTCGAAGGTCATGTCAACCGGATCAAGATGCTGAAACGCCAGATGTTCGGGCGCGCCGGATTCAACCTCCTACGGAAGCGCACCCTGCTTTACACATGACACCCCGCGCCACGCCGACTCGACGACGCTATAGCCTCCGGCTGTGACCTATCGCCGCAGTCGGACCGGGCATCCTCGTCCTCACGAGCTACCTCACTATCAAGCGCTCCTGGACGATACAGACTGGGCGTCGCTCGCCACCGTACGCGGGACAGGCGAATCCCTGCCGACAGCGCTGGCACACATCATCAACTCCGACCCGGCCGTCAGGGCGGCCGCCACCGACAACGCGCTCAGACAAGTGACCCACCAGAACACCATCTACGAAGCCACTGTGCCCGTAGCGCTCTACGTCGCGGCCGTCCTCAACCACCCGGCCATCGCGGTAGACGACTTCGGTCACTACGCCGACACGCCATCGCACCGCCCGACCCTCGTGAGACTACTTGAGTGGCTCAGCGACACCGCCTACGACGCCGACGACGAGTGCGTCGCCATCGGCGAACGCCACTGCGGCAAGGGGTTCCTCGACGAGGACAGGGAGATGCGAGCGTTCCGAGACCTGCGCCCGGCGATCTTCTCCGCTGTCCATGCCCTTCTCAGCCACGACAACGCGGACGTACGCGACGCGGCCCTCGTCGCTGCGATCCCCCTCGCAGAGCACCCCGTCCTCACCGCGCACCGGGCCGAGCTGGTCGACCACGCCCGTCGTGTGCTGACCACCAGCACCGACCGCCACAATCGAGACCGCGTCCTGGACGCCATGAAGGCATGGGGTCACGACACCAGCGCCCTGGAGAACGCGGACGACATCGCAGCCCGCGAGCGTTACGCCCGTCTCAAGGCGGAACATGATTCCTGGTGGGCGACCGACCGGACAGGTGGTTACTCCGAAGACCCACCGTTCTGACTCAGGGACACGCAGCACCCCCAGGCATCTGTTGATCACTCAGAGTGGCCGCGTCACACAAGTTGAGCCAGAGCCCGTTCTCATGAACAAAGCCAGGTCAAGGCACACGGCGACACCGAGGGCACCCGGGCCTTGATCGAGGTGCTCCTGATGGCCCGGCACATCCCGCACGAGTACCTGGTCGCCGGTCTGGCGACCGCGTTGCGGGCCGGGGCCCTGACCGCGGACGCGGTCGCCCTGGAGGCCCGCAAAGCCGCCCAGACCGAGGATGAACCCGGTCCAGCCACCTCGTCTGCGCTGGCCACCGGGCAGCCGCCGGCGACCGTGACGTTCCTGCACGAGTGGAAGCTGAACCACCTGCCGCCGGACACCAGGCCACTGCCCTCGGTGACGCCCTACGACCAGTTGCTCCGACGTCGCGCCAGCGGCGGTGACCACCGAGAGGGAGAAGCACAGTGACCCTGCCTCGCCAGCGAGGACTGACCGAGCAAGCCGCCACCACCGCCATCGACACCGCCTGCCGTCTGCTGCGGCTGCCGTCGATCCGCAACAAGTTCGCCGACATCGCCGACCGGGCCGCCAAGGACCAGATGACCTACCGCGGCTTCCTCGCCGAGCTGCTGATGGCGGAGTGCGACGACCGGGCCCGCCGACGCTCGGAACGGCGGATCAAGGCGGCCGGGTTCCCGAGGGAGAAGTCACTACGGGCCTTCGACTTCGACGCCAACCCCAACGTCGACGCGGCCACCATCAACACCCTCGCCAGCTGCGAGTGGATCAAGAAGGGACAGCCGCTCCGCCTGATCGGCGACTCCGGCACCGGCAAGTCCCACATGCTCATCGCCCTGGGCACCGAGGCCGCCATGAAGGGCTACCGCGTCCGCTACACGCTCGCCACCAAGCTGGTGAACGAGCTGGTTGAAGCCGCCGACGAGAAGCAGTTGAACAAGACCATCGCCCGCTACGGCCGCGTCGACCTTTTGTGCATCGACGAGCTCGGGTACATGGAACTGGACCGGCACGGCGCCGAGCTGCTGTTCCAGGTTCTGACCGAGCGGGAGGAGAAGAACAGCGTCGCCATCGCCTCAAACGAGTCGTTCGGAGGCTGGACGAAGACCTTCCCCGACCCCCGTCTCTGCGCCGCCATCGTCGACCGGCTCACCTTCAACGGCACCATCATCTAGACCGGATCCGACTCCTACCGCCTGGCCAGCACCCGAGCCCGTGCCGAACACGCAGAAGCGGGCTGATCAACCGCTCCACCGCCTGGCCGGCAACCGTTAAAGGTCGGCCAGGCCGACATCATCCGAGCGGGACAGGCCCTCCAACCCGGGGACCAGCGTCCAGATGAGCTGCGATGCGCGTAATCGTCCGGGCATTGTCCTGGAACAGATGCGCCTGCATGCCCGCCGCCTGAGCAGCCTCAACATTTACTGCGAGATCGTCGATGAACAGACAGCTCTCCGGCCGCACCTCCAGGCTGGCGCATACGGTCTCGAAGGCACGCGGGTCCGGCTTCTCGATGCCGATCTCGTGCGAGTACACGATTTGCTCGACCAGTTCGTCGAAGTGATACAGCGCGGTCTCCCGTTCCCGGGCACCGACGAAGCTGTTGCTTAGGATGCCCAGCCTGCAGCTTCCTCGCAGCCCACGCACGTAAGCGATGAGCTCCTCGTTAGGCGTTCCCAGGTACTCCGCCCAGAGATCAGCCATGAAGGCTTCAACCTGGGGCGCGTCGAGCCCCAAGCGTGCTGCCACCTGCTCGTGAACCTCTCGTTCACTGATACTCCCGACGCTCCCGGCTTGCCACACGTCGCGCATCCGCTCATGCACAGTGCCGAACGGCAACCCCAGCCGCTCTTCCCACCGCTGCACACACCCCGTTTCCGGCGTGATCTCCAGCACGCCACCGATATCGAGAATGACGCAGGTCGCCGTCACTCGAACTCCCCCTCTTCGTCCAGCCCGGCTGGCGAGCGCACACCGCTCGCTCGTGTGATCTACGGAGACACTGTCGCCCTTCCCTCTGGGGCAAGGTCAAGCGATCTTGAAACCTTGTGGCAGCCCTGTTGCGAGCCTGCTGCTGCCGAAAACCTCATCCGCCCAGTTCAGGCGGCATGTTGGTACTCGTGGAGGATGCCGCCGAGTCGTTCGCGTTTCCGTATGTCGAGGCGGGTGATCTGCTCCGGATCGGTGATCGGCACCGGCAGCGGGTGCAGCGGACGGGCGTTGGCGATGCCCTGATGCGGCCGGTGGGAGTTGTAGAACTCTTCGAACTCCCGTAGCGCGTGGAGCAGGTGCCGCTGGTTCCAGATCAAGGTGCGGTCCAGCAGCTCACACCGGCAGGTCTGCACCCACCTTTCCATGATCGAGTTCATGCGCGGCATCCGTACGCCGCTGAGCACGACCTCGATCCCCGCGTCCTTGAGGACGGTGTCAAACAGGGCGGGGAACTTCCCGTCGTGGTCACGGATCAGGAACCTTGCCCGGCATTCGGCGTCTTCGAGGTCCATGACGAGGTTTTTCGCGGCTTGCGTCACCCACGCGGCGGTCGGGTGCGCGGTGGCGCCCAGGATCCTGATCCGCCGGCTGGCGTGCTCGATCACCGCGAACACATACAGCCGCGCCCCGGACAGCGTGACCGTCTCCAGGAAGTCGCACGCCAACAGGGCGTCGGCCTGCGAGCGCAGGAAGTCCGACCACGTGCTGGAGGCCCGTTCGGGCGCCGGATCAATCCCGGCCTCCTTGAGGATTTCCCAGACGGTGGAGGCGGCCACCTTGATACCGAGAACGAGAAGTTCACCGTGGATGCGGCGATACCCCCAGCTGGGATTCTCTTGGGCGAGCCGCAGGACCAGGGCGCGGATGGAGCGCAGGATCCGCGGCCGTCCCGAGCGCTTCGGCCGGGACCGGGCCGCATGGCGGCGTGCGACCAGATCGCGGTGCCAGCGCAGCACCGTGTCCGGACGCACCAGCAGCCGCACCCTGCGCAGCACCTCAACCGGCATCCGATGCAGCAACGCCGCCAAGAACGCGCGATCGCTCGGGGTGAACCGGATCTTCTCGCCACCGAGTTGACGCTCCAGCACCGTGATCTGATGGCGCAAGGCGAGGATCTCCGCGTCCTTGTCCCGATCGCTCATCGGCAGCACACGCAGCATCGCGAACGCATTCGTCACGGTCAGGTAAGCCAATCGCAGCAGCACGATCGGCAATCATGCCGGGGCGGTTACCAGTCGCGCGAGAGGACCAATTCGAGCCCCCGGGCCCGAGACCCCGCACACCCCGCACACCAAGCTCCCACCAGGGCGGATGAGGTTTTCGGCAAGGGCACGGTTCGTGTTCGGCGTAGTCCTGCAGGTCACCCCAGGTAGCGAACAGAACCAGCTCAGGGTGGGAGGTACGGCGGCCTTCTTTGAGGTCGTTGGCCGAGCGGGCCAGTGCCATGAGCGCGGCATCGTTCCTCTCGCGGTCTGGGTGGTGACTCTGACCATCGGCGGTGTCGCGGATGTCGTCGGCGCCGCGAGCCCCACTGCCACAGTGGTCGAAGTGCTCCTCGTCCTTGGCTCGTTGCCGTTGCTGGTGTTGCATGCACCATCGCGTGGTTCAACCGGCCAGAGTCCCTGGTGCCGCCCCACCGGCGCGGCGAGACGGGATCGGTGACCGAGTGGTGGCGTCACCGCCGAGCCCTCCGCGCGGCCTGATACCGGGCGGCGCCGTCCTGACCCTCGATAAGGGCAATGTTCCGACGGCCCGCCGGTGGTGCGCCAAGTCGCCGCCGCTGAAGTGGCATCGTCGAGCGCGTCGAGCGGCGTGTGCGCACTTTGACGACAACTCCCAGCCTTCACACGGATTCGACGAGGCCGAGCACATCCAGCGGAGGCAGTGGTGCGCGGTCCGCCCCGCGACGAGGTCAGTTCGCCCGCCACCAGTCGGTGACGATCCTGGCGTAGTCGTCCGCGCCCTCCTCCCAGGTGTAGTGGCCGACTTCGAGGACATCGAGGGTGCTGTTGGGCAGGTGCTCGTGCAGGTATTCGGCGTTCGCCACGGGCACCACGTGGTCCCTGCGGCCGGCGATGATCTGTACGGGCGTCTCGATCCCGGGCAGCAGCTCGCGCAGGAGCGGCAGTTCGATGGGGAAGGCGCGGAGGTAGGCCATCTGGTCGACGATCCGCTGGCCCACGTAGGGCGCGAGATAGTCTTCGCGCACGATCTGCGGCAGCTGGTAGCCCTGCATCTTGTCGAGGGCGATCGTCACGATGTCCTTGGGGCCCAGGGCCCGGTACGGCGCCAGGTCCTCGGCGTGCACCCAGTCGTTCACCGGACTTCCCAGCTGCACCGGGGCCGCGGCCGCGCCGCTGCCCACGACGGCGCTGCGGAATCGGTCGGGGTGGTGGGCCGCGGCGAAGAGCACCGCGCTGGTGCCGATGTCCGGGCCCACGACGTGTGGCTTCGCCAATTCGAACTCGTCGGCGAGCCGCACGATGAATTCGCTCATCGCCGTGGGCGACAGCAGGTCCTCCCGGAGTTCGGAATGCCCGAACCCCGGCAGGTCCACTGCGACGAGGTGAGCGTGCTCGGCCAGCCGCGACCAGGTCGCGTCGTAGGCATACAGGCTGACCGGGAACGGGCTCAACAGCAGGGCTACGCGGTCGCGGGGCCCCTCGCTCTCGGCGTACCGGACGGACAGCCCGTCGATCGTCCGGAACCGGGGTTTGATCTCACTCATGCGTTCGCCCTCTCGTGTCATCGGGGTTCACGCGTGGATCGCCCCACTAATACGAGTATATACTCCTAACTGGCGGATGCGTACGCGCGCCGGACCATGTCCCCTATGGAGCGGCCCCGTCGAGGCGCCCTCCGGCAAGACCCAGCGCCGCAGACTCAACCGAGGCAGTGACCGACAGGCCAACGCCACCCTCTACAGGATCACCCTCAGCCGCCTGCGCCGGGAGGAGCGTTCCCAGGACTACCTGCGGCGACGCCTCACGGAGGGCAAGACCAAACGCGAGATCATCCGCTGCCTCAAGCGGTACGTCGCACGAGAGATCTACCGACTCATCGTC
Source organism: Streptomyces sp. NBC_00353 (assembly GCF_036108815.1). Classification (NCBI taxonomy): domain Bacteria; kingdom Bacillati; phylum Actinomycetota; class Actinomycetes; order Kitasatosporales; family Streptomycetaceae; genus Streptomyces; species Streptomyces sp. NBC_00353. The sequence continues at coordinate 201,436 of NZ_CP107985.1, forward strand.
CCCACCAACATCGCGGCCAACGACACGGAACCAGCTCGAGGTGCCGCCTGACATCCATAGGACATCAACGCCCCGCCCGAGAGCCTGTGGCAGAGCCTGAAACGCGAGGCCCTGACCGGACGACGTTCTCAACAATGAGCCGGGCCCGGCTGGAAATCTTCCGCAGGCTCACGCACTACAACGCACGTCGGCGTCACAGTGCGCCGGCCTACCTGTCCCCCATGGAGTTCAAACAGCAACACCACGCGACGGCTAACTCTCACTCGCGGCATAAACCCCCGCGTCCACGTTCCGGGGGTCACCTCACTAGCACCTGGACAGCGGTCAGCCTGTCTCTCGAAGTGTTCTGGCGAGCACGGAGCGGTGTGTGGGTTGGGCCTCCAGATAACGCTTGCGGCCCTCGTCGGTGAGGACGGCGAGGATGCCGCGGCGGTCGGCTTCGCATATGGCGCGCTCGAGGAAACCGTCGCGTTCCATTCGGGCGATCAGTCGGCTCGCGGCGCTCTGGCTCAGGTGCACGACGTCGGTGAGGTCCTGGGCGCGGCACTGGGTGTTCTCGGAGCAGGCAAGGGCTTCGAGCGCTTCGAACTCGCTGACGCCGATGCCGTGCCCTGCCTGCAACTCACGCTCGAGGGTCTGGTACACGACGGCATGCCGAACCTGGAGATCGCGCCACTCCTTGACCAGGTGCCGCTCGTCACCAGCATTCATGCGGCCACCGTATCATGCACCGACATTTAATGCGTTTGCATTAGATGCACTTGCATTCGAAGTAGGAGCATGTCAGCGTATCGGCATGAGTCCTTCCGCACCACCACCCTTGTCCACGTCCTCGCTCGCATGGAACGTGCGGCTGTGGGGGATCCTGCTCACCGTCTCGATCGTCGGGTTCCTCGACGCGCTGGACGTGAACATGGTGGGTGTCGCCCTGCCCTCGATCCAGGCCGACCTCGGCCTGTCCACAAGCGCACTGCAGTGGATCGTCAGCGGTTACGTCCTCGGCTACGGCGGCTTTCTGTTGCTGGGCGGACGCGCCGCCGACATCCTCGGCCGCCGCCGCGTCTTCCTGACGGCGGTCGCCGTCTTCGCCCTGACCTCACTGGTCGGCGGCCTGGTCGACGACGGGAACCTTCTGATCGTCGCCCGTCTCCTGAAGGGCGTGTCGGCGGCGTTCACGCTACCCGCGGCGTTGTCCATCATCACGACCACGTTCGCCGAGGGGCCGGCCCGCAACAAGGCGATCGGGATCTACACGCTCATGGGTGCCAGCGGCTTCTCAAGCGGCCTGGTGCTGTCCGGTGCACTGACCGAGCTCGGCTGGCGCTGGACGTTCCTCCTGCCTGTGCCCGTGGCGCTGATCGCCCTGGCAGCGGCCATCCGCGTCCTGCCCAAGGACGGCCCGCGCACCGTCGGCAGCTATGACCTGCCCGGCGCACTCACCCTGGTCGCCGGAATGCTGCTGCTCGTCTACGTCGTGGTCGAAGCGCCGCAGAAGGGATGGACCACGGCGAGCACACTGGTGGAGTTCGGGCTCGCAGCCGCACTGCTGGCCGCCTTCGTGGTGATCGAGCTCCGCGGCGCGCAGCCGCTGATCCGTCTGGGCATCCTGCGCTCCAGCTCCCTGGTGCGCGCCAACGTGGGCCTGTCGATGTTCTTCGGCGCCTATGTCGGCTTCCAGTTCGTGGTGACGCTGTACTTCCAGCAGGTGCTGCAGTGGTCGGCGCTGCAGACCGCGTTCGGCTTCCTTCCCGCCGCCGCCATCGTCACCTTGGCCTCGTCGCGCATCCCGCACCTGATCGCACGATTCGGTACCTCGCGCAGCATCATCGCCGGCGTCATCACGCACGTGGCCGCCTACGCGCTCCTCCTGGCCATCGCCCGGGACCACTCCTACGCCGTGGGTGTGCTGCCCAGCATGCTCCTGCTCAGCATCGGCATGACACTGGCATTCGCGCCCTTCCAGATCGAGGGCACCTCGGGAATCCCTGACCACGAACAAGGTCTGGCCGGCGGCCTGTTGAACACCTCCATGCAGATCGGCGGCGCGATCGGCCTCGCCATCGTCACCGCGGCCCTCACCGCAGGAAACGAAGGCAAGAGCGGGCCCGACGCCCTGCTCGCCGGTTTCACCCCCGCCATGATCACCGTCAACGTGCTCGCGGCCATCGGCCTGCTCGCCGCCCTGTCCGGAACGCTGGGGCGCCGCAAGACGACTGCGCAGACGGACAGGAGCGCCGACCAACTGGAGCTCGACAAGGTGCCCGAGATCACCAGGTGACGGCCGACCGCCGAGCCTGAACTGCCACTTCCTTCCGCAGACTTGAAAGGCAAGACCACTCACATGAGCAAGATCGTCCGATTTCACGCCACCGGCGGCCCCGAGGTCCTGACCCTGGACGACATCGAGGTCCGCGAACCCGGACACGGCGAGATCCGCGTCCGCACCAGGGCTCTCGGGGTGAACCGAGCGGATTCCGTGCTCCGCAACAACCACCTCGTGGAGCTTCCCTCCGGTATCGGATGGGAGGCCTCCGGTGAGGTCGACGCCATCGGCCCGGATGTCGAAGGTTTCACCGTCGGCGATGCCGTCAGCCTGATCCCCTGCTTCAGGCCCATCGACTACCCCATCCACGGCGAGCTGGCCATCGCGCCCGCCACCGCGGTGGTCAAGCACCCCGACACACTGTCCTGGGAACAGGCCGCGGCCCTGTGGGGGCAGTACCTGACCGCCTATGGCGCCCTCATCGAGACCGCGGACCTGAAGGCCGGTGACACGGTGCTCATCCCGGCGGCCTCCAGCAGCGTCGGCCTGGCCGCGATCCAGATCGCCCGCAGCGTGGGGGCCCGGCCCGTGGCACTGACCCGCACCAGCGCCAAGCGCCAGCGGCTCCTGGACGAAGGCGCCGAGGCAGTGATCGTCACGGGCGAGGAAGACGTGGTCACCCGCGTGAACGAGCTCACCGACGGCCACGGCGCCCGCGTCATCTTCGACCCCGTGGGAGGACCTGCTCTGGCGGGCTTGATCGGCGCCGCCGCGCCCGGCGGGACCGTGATCATCTACGGTGCGCTGAGCAGCGAGGCCACGACAGTGCCGGTGTGGGAGTTGATCGGCAAGAGCCTCACCATCCGGGGATACAAGGTCTTCGACCTCACCACCGACGTCGAACGCCGCAAGGTCGCCGTCGACTGGGTCCTCGACGGCCTTGCCCGCGAGACCCTGCGACCGGTCATCGACACCGTCTTCCCGCTGGAGGACATCGTCAGGGCCCACCGTCGTCTCGAGTCAGGATCCCAGGTCGGCAAGATCGTCGTGACCGTCCCCCGCTGACCCGACACACCTCATAGGCGCCAAGAACCGCGTCTTTCCTTACACAACGCAAGTTACTCGTCTTAGGAGATGTCCACCCATGCGATACACCACCTTCGGGCGCAACAATGGCCTGCGCGTGTCCGAGTACGGCCTCGGCACCGCCAATTTCGGCACCGGCTGGCGCGCCGGTGGCGGCTGGGGCCCCGGTGCCGAGCCCGCCGAGGCCCGCAAGATCTTCGACCGGTTCGCCGAAGCCGGCGGCACGCTCATCGACACCGCCGAGAACTATCAGGCCGGCGAATCCGAGCAGCTGCTCGGCGAGTTCCTGGGCGCCGACCGGGACCACTTCGTGCTGACGGGCAAGTACAGCATGAACGGCGTCGGACCGCAGACCGTCTCCAACACCGGCAACAGCCGCCGATACATGGTCCAGGCTCTCGAGGCCAGCCTGCGCCGCCTGAACACCGATCACCTGGACATGTACTGGGTGCACGCCCCTGACGGCCTGACCCCGATGGAGGAGATCCTGCGCGGCCTGGACGACCTGGTCAGCGCCGGAAAGATCCGCTATTTCGGGCTGTCGAACTTCCCGGCCTGGCGGGTGTCGCGCGCCGCCGCCATCGCCGAGCTGCGCGGCTGGTCCCCGGTCGCCGGTATCCAGGTCGAGTACAGCCTGGTCGACCGCACCGCCGAGCGGGAGCTGCTGCCAATGGCGCAGGCGCTTGGCCTGGGCGCGGCGCTGTGGAGTCCGCTCGGCGGCGGTCTGCTGACCGGCAAGTACCGCCAGGGCGCCACCGGCCGGATCAGCGACCTCAAGGCCGTCGGGTTCTTCGAGGACACCGCGCAGAAGACCGCGATCGTCGACGCCGTCCTCGACGTCGCGGCCGAGCTCGGCGTGCCGGCCTCCCATGTCGCCATCGCCTGGATGCGGCAGGAGGGCGCGCGGGCGGCCACGGCGTACGTGCCGATCATCGGCCCGCGCAGCGTCGCGCAGCTCGACGACTACCTGGGCGCGCTGGAAGTGACGCTGACCCCGGCGCAGTTCGCCCGGCTCGACGAGGTGAGCGCGATCAGGCTCGGTACCCCGCACGAGCTGAACGCGTGGAGCGTGAGCCCCATCCGCGGCGGTGACGCAAGCGTGATCGACGAGCCCACGATCCCGGTAGCGTGATCTCAGGCGGCGGACCAGTTTGGAGGACATGGAGTGGCCCGATCGCGCGCAGCCTGGAATACGTCGGCGAGTGATGGAGCATGCTGATCATGCCTGATGCCTTCGACGGCTTCACCCACTTCGACGGGTTCGAGCGCAGCCTCGGCATCGCCCCGAACATGCTGACCGCCGCTTGAAGTCCCTGGTGGACGCCGGCCCGCTGGAGCGCCGGCGTTACCAAAACCGGCCGCCGCGCTACGAGTACGTCCTCATGATGACCGGGCGCAGCCCGCGCCCGGTCATCATTGATTGAAGGGCCGTCTGCTGGGGTGGGCGTGCCGTGGACAACAAAGCTTGTTCGAGCGCGGCACCGCCGTCGATCAGGGCCGTCTTGCCTCATGAATTCACCGTGCCGGCCAGCTCTGGTAACGGATCGTGAGATCGGCAGGGAGGGTGCCTGTACCTGTGATCTGGTTCGACCAGAACTGGATCATGCTGGGAAGGAGGCACCCTCCGGGTGTCGAAGTTTACCGAGTGGGCGGAGGGCCTGTCGCTGTCGGCGGGTGGGCGGAAGCTGGTGGGCAAGGCGGGGATCGTGCCGGTGCGCAGGGTGGCGGACAAGACCGGGCTGACCGACGCGCTGTCGTCGGCGCTGGTGCGCAGGGACTTGGAGTTTCCCCGAGATCGGATCGAGGGGAAGCTTCAGACATGACAGCCCACCAGCCCCGCCCGATCGCCACCGCTATCCCTAACCAGCGGGAACTGACGCTCTGCGAAGAGGAGAACGCAGAGGCCGAGAACGGCTGCGGTCTCCTCATCGTGGAGGCCCTGGCCGGACTGTGGAACAGCTCCCCGAACGGCCGGGGCAAGACAGTCTCGGTGGAGGTGCCCATCTTGGAAACCTGAGCCAGAACGCTCCTGTGCTGTCAATGCAAGCGCCTGATGCGGCGCACTGGAGGCCGGTCGGTGGACAGGAATCCGGTGACTACCCGGCAGCCGGGGCTAGGCTCTCCTGCCCTCTCGGCAGCGGTGCAGAAGTCGTACCTCACTCGGCCCAGGGCGTGAAGCCGGTCTGGAGGACGGCTTCGAGGGCTGCGCGCAACCGGGCTGCATCGTCGGCTCCGAAGCTCTCCTCGAACCGGTCCTGCATCTCCCGCCACAGCGGCAGCGCCGCCTTCATCCGGGAGACCCCATCCGGCGTGATCGTGACGATCCGTGCGCGGCGGTCGGCCGCCGACGGCTCGACGGTCACCAGGCCCTCCCGCGCCAGCGGCTTGAGGTTCGAGGCCATCGTCGTACGGTCCATGGCGATCATGTCAGCAAGGCCGGTGATCGTCATTTCTCCGTGAACACTGAGCTTCTGCAGGATGCTGAACTGCGTCGCACGAAGACCCACCGAAGCCAGAGCCTTGTCGTACGTCGCGCCAAGATACCGGGCCGCCTTACGCAGAGCCAGGTTGTTGCACGAATCGCCGGGGTCCGTCGGTGTAGTGACCATCATCCCCTCCAGAGCTTCCTCACCCAGGATAAGAGTATATACTCGCACCGTAAAATGCCAGCTCAGACATACAGTGGCAACGATCCGCAAACCGGCCGGTTCGACAATCAGCTCTTGCCACCGGGCACATAGCGCGCAGCGAAGGGCGGCGTTACGTGCGCCGGATGACCAGGACGGCCACGTCGTCGAGGTGGTCCACCGCGACCGCGGCGTCGAGGATGCGGTCAGCGGTCGCCTCGGCGTTCAGTCCGTCGTGGAGGGCTTGGGCGGCCAGCATTCCGGCTCGTTCCAGTCCGGCTTCCAGCGTCAGGCCCGGCCCTTCGACCACGCCGTCGGTGACCATGACCAGCGCGGTGTCCTCCTGCGTGAAGCTCGGAAAGTCGTCGCTGCAGGTCAAGCCGCATAGCGGTACTCGTTAATGGCGCCGCCGAGGATGCGGGTGCGCAGGAGTCTGCGGACTTCGAGGTCGTGCACGGTGATGGGCTGCTGGTCGGCGCCCGGAGGTAGTTGGTTGCGTGCTCGGTGGGGGCGGTGCTCGTTGTAGCGCCGCTCGTAGGCGGCCAGGACGTGCCGGGCGTGGGCCTCGTTCATGATGAGGACATGGTCGAGGGCCTCACGCCGGATGCTGCCGATCACCCGCTCACAGTGGGCGTTCATCCGAGGAGCTCGCGGTGCACTCTTGAGGATCTCCATCTCCTCGGCCTCGAAGACGGCGTCGAAGGACTGGCCGTACTTGCCGTCGCGGTCACGCAGGAGGAAGCGCAGGGGTTCCATGCGCGTGCACAGGTCGGCGGTCAGGTTCCGCGCCTGTTGCACTGCCCACTCGCGGGTGGGGTGGGCGGTGATGCCGGCGATGTGTAGGCGCCGGGTGCCGTGTTCGAGGAACGCCAGCGCGTACAGGCGTCTGCCGAGGACAGTGCCGATATGCAAGAAGTCGACGGCGATGATGCCCTGGGCCCGGTTCGTGAGGAACTCCCGCCAGGTCGGGCCGGCGCGGCGTGGGGCCGGGTCGATGCCCGCCGCGTGGAGGATCTTCCATACCGTGGATGCGGCGACGGGATGTCCGAGTCGGGCCGGCTCGCCTTGGATCCGCCGGTGCCCCCACTGTGCGTTCTCTCGAGCAAGCTGCAGGATCAGCTTCTTGAGCGCTGCCTTGGTCGGTGCGGTTCCGGAGAGCGACATCAAATGGACGGGCCAGACCCCCACGTACACAGGCAACGGCGAACTTAGCTACTGGTGAGCCCCGCCTCGCCAGTACCCGAGCACGAGCAGCCCCAAGGCCGTCTGACCGCATCCTACGTTCCTCGACGGCCACCACCCTGGCGGACGGCTGGCCGTCTCGCGTTCGCTGTGTCCTTGGAAGAGGTCTCAAGAATCGAGCACGGCGGCGACCGCTTCGATCTCGACGAGTTGGTCCTTGTAGCCGAGCACGGTGACACCCATCAAGGTGCTGGGGGCATCATGGTCAGCAAACAAGTCCCGGACTACCTGCCAGGCAGCCACCAGATCCTCCCGCCGGGCCGATGCGACGAGGACCCGGGTACTGATGACGTCCTGCAGCGACGCACCTGAGGCAGAGAGGGCAGCCTTCATGTTCTCCATGGCTTTCGCTGCCTGGCCCGCGTAATCCCCGATCGCTGCCGTGGAGCCGTCCTCGTTCAGCGGACACGCCCCAGCGAGGAAGATCAGGCGTGACTCGGCGGGCGCCGTGGCCGCGTAGGCGTACTCGGCGATGTCGGACAGAGAGGCGGAGCGGATCAAAGTAATGGCACGAGCCACGGTCGTCGGGTCCTTTCCTGTCGGGTGTTGAGCGCGGCCATCCTGCCAACGCGCCGCTGGTTTCCGCCTCCCCATTTATCGCCGCCTCCACGGCAGCGCCGTCATGTCTGCTCGACATTCACGGGCCGAGTGATCACGAACTCACTCCCGCACCTGTCGACAAACGCTGTTTTTTAGAGATCAACTCGTCGTGGCTGATGCCCAGGACCTGCCAAACGAGCGGTGTACTGGGTTTGTTGGAGTTATTGACGGGCTGCGGAGAGGCGCCCGTCGACGCTGATGTCGAAGGCGTTGAGTGCGGTCTTCCAGCGCATGGTCCAGCGGGCTTGTCCCTTGCCGGTGGAGTCCAGGGACATGATCGCCATGTAGACGCACTTCAAGGTGGCCTGCTCGTTGGGGAAGTGTCCGCGGGCCTTGACTGCCCGCCGGATCCTGGCGCATCTGGCGGACACCTTCAAGCTGTCGACGGACCCGTTGTTCGTGGAGAAGGTCTACGACGTCGTGGGCCTGTACTTCAACCCGCCATGTCCTCCTCGGTCACGTGCACGATACGCGTGACGTCGTTGGACCGGCACAGCCCGTCGAGCGCTTCGTCCACGCCGTCGCTGTTCGGGTAGTCGTCGACCTCGATCAGCGTTGGGAACCCGTCCCGGTAGCCGTCGGCCGCCTGCAGGCTCGTGACGAGCGCCACGTCGTCCGCGACTTCGGCGAGCCATTCGCTCAGCGGTGTGAGGCTGGCAGGAACGCGATTCATTACCACGATCACGGCACGACCTCCGCTACCGGTGCGCGGCGGGCGATGTTCCGTACGAGCAGGGGAACACACCCGAAGATCGCTACCGCCATGGTGACGAAGTAGATCGTGGCGCCGATCGCCAGCAGACCACCGCCGATGACGGGGCCGACGAAGAATCCGACGTAGCGCAGCTCCGCCAGCCCGAAGTAGGTGCCCTTCTGCCCGTCCTCCGCCATCTTGTGGATGGCGATGTCGGGCATGGGCAGCAGGATCGCCTCGCCCAGGGTCCAGAGCACGATGCCCACGTAGAGGAACACCGGGCTCACCTGCATGCCCAGGAACAGGATGAGCCCCGCGGCGAAGGCGACGCAGCCCATCACGACGAGGGACCGCTCGGGCAGCTTCTTCCCGAGCCATGCGATGGGCGCCTGCACGAGGATGCCGAGGACGGCGTTGACCATGAGGAGCGAGGCGATGATGGCCACCGCCCGGTCCTCGTTCTCCGCCTTGATGAACAGGGGGATGATCGAGTCGATCTGGGAGAACACCAGGAAGATCACCATGCCGGCACCGATGGCGGCCATGAGTCGGCGGTCGCGGACGAGGCCGCGGAAGAGGTCGGCGTAGGACTGCTTGGCCTCACCCTCGCCGGTGGCGGCCGCCTCCGGCTCCAGTGCGATGAGGGTCGAACCCCGGACCGCCAGGAGCAGCAAGTACGCGGCGAACAGCGCGGCAGGGCACACGAAGAGGTAGACCGAACCGCCCAGATAGAGAAGGCCGCCGACGGCCGGCCCCACGATGGCGCCGATGCACAGGGTCATGTACCGGAAGCGGAAGATGCTGCCGTCGTCCCCTCCGGCGAGGGACATCAACTTCTTCATCGCCGGCTCGATGAGCAGCCGCCCGAAGCCCAGCAGCATGATCAGGGCGACGATCACGGCCGTCGCCTCCACCAGGGCGAGCAGGAGGTAGATGACGATGTAGATGGCCAGGCCCGCCCTGATGCAGATCACGGCGCCGAGGCGGTCCACCATGACGCCGCCGACGATGCCGCCGATGGCGCTGATCAGCGCGATGCTTCCGACGACCCCGCCGATCACCGCCAGGCTGAGCTGGCTGTGGTCCTTGAGGTACAGGGTCAGAAACGGTGAGGCCGAGAAGAAGGCAATCGCGTTGAGCAGACTGCCTGCGATGATTAGATGATTCGCTTCCCGATGTTTCTTGGCATTGCTGTCCTCGGGAGCGGACTCCTGTGCGGGTTTCACGTGTATCCCCTGGTCTTCGTTGCCGGCAATGTGATGCTTGTGCGTCAGACGATGGGGAGGGAGACCATACGGCGCTCGCCGTCCGTGATGCCCCGCACGCGGTCCTTCAGCGCAACGAAGTCGTCCAGGATCTTCTGGTCCGAATCGGGGGACATGTAGTACATCATGTTGACGTACCAGTACCAGCCGAGCTCGGTGATGCGGTATTCGTCCGTGTCCTCGACGATGAGACCCTCGGCGATGAGGTTCCCCAGCTTGTCCTTGAACTCCTGCGGAATACGGTCCCATTCAAGGCGGCTCTTGGGTACGTAGCCGAAGAACGGGAGTCGGAAGACCAGGGACTTCTCGTAGGGGATGTCGTCGGCCTGGATCAGGTTCATCCTGAAGTCGCCGGTCTCCAGGAGGTTCTTGGTGTAGGTGGCCCGGTTCTCGTCGTTCGAGATCGTGTAGGCGCCGGTCTGCGAAACGGCAGAGTTGCCGAAACCGATGAGGTCGTCGTCGCTGTGGGACCAGAAGAAGCTGTTGTAGAGGTTGGTGTACGCCCGCGAGATGAAGGTCGGGTCGGGCTGCCGACCTTCGGGGATCCGGTAGAACCCGTTGCCGTTGTGCTGCTGGAAGCCGCAGGCGCGGATGTAGTGGTTGAGATAGATGGACATCGCCATCTTGTTCATGAAGCTGAGCGGCTTGAGGTTGTTCCGCACATATCCATGGTGCAGCGAGGCCTGCGTCACGATGTTGGTGATCGGGTAGAACTCGATCGTTTCGGTGCCCATGTCGACGGCCGACTGTATTTCCTTGCTGAACTGCTCGATGGTCTGGCCGTGCATGCCGTAGATGATGTCGAAGCTGGTGTAGTCGAAGTACTTGGAGCAGGGCGGCGGCTTCGTACGTCTGGTCCAGCGTCGCGGTGATGTTGAAGAGCTCCCGGTAGACCGGGTCGAACGTCTGCATGCCGAAGCGGGCCTTGTTCACTCCGATCTCCCGCATCGCCACGACCTTCTCCTCGTCGATGCTCTTCACCTCCATCTCGAAGGTGAACTCTTCGATCTGGGACATGTCGAAGTGATCGTGAATGGCCTTCCCGATGCGGCGAATCTGCGCCGGGGTCAGCGTGGTCGGCGTTCCTCCGCCGAAGAAGATGGCCTTGATCGGGCGGCACGTGACCGACTCGTACTGGGCCTTGATCTGGATTTCCTTGATCAGCGCCTGGACGTAGAGCTCGATCGCCTCGTCGCCGGTCGTGCCGAGACCTCGGTTCAGTGTGCAGAAGGAGCAGATGGTCTCGCAGAACGGGATATAGAAGAAGCATCCCGGACAACGCGCTGAACTAATTGCAGGAAAATGCACGAAACCAGAGTCGGCGACTTGGTGGAAGCCGATCCGCTGGATGTGGAAGTCGTTGATCTTGCCCCCCGTAATCCCGAGGCATGCTGCCAGAGCGCCATCGGCAGCGCAAGCATGGATGCAACAACTCGATGGACGTACAAGGAAGTTGGAGGTCAGACACGGCAGCTGTAGATCGTGATCTTTGCGGGTGGTGGTGTCACGTGGCGGCCGCGGTGAGCTCGTTCCACTGACGATGGCCGGCTCTCTCACTCCGAGCAGGCGGCGTGGAGCCCGGCCCGGCGCGAGACGTACGCGAACGTCCAAGACGGCCGCGACACTCATGGCTGGGCCGGCACCGCGCAAAACCGACACCGACCACCGTGCCGCCGCACAGCCACCGAAGGATCAGAAGCGCCGTTCAAACAAGGCGGGGTGTACCGCCCCATGACAGCCACGACGGCACCAGACACCGCTCCATGTCAGTGACTCCCCCGTGCTCAACACCCCACCAGCAGCAAAAAACAGCCTGGCCTGACATGCCGTCACTGACACCCACCCACCGACACCAAACCGGCACATCGCAGTCAGGCGCGTAGACCCGCTTGCCGCAGGCCGATCGCCGCCAGGTCGGCGATGACCTGTTTGTCGCCGCGCCGCCAAGCCTCTGCGAGGCCGCCGGGTGGCGTGGGCAGCGCTGCGAGTTCGCGCTGCGAGCCGGTGAGGACGCGCAGCGCGAGGAGGTCGGCGCCGCCCGGATCGGCGGCGAGGCGCCGGGTGACGGCGCTGCGGCGGATCCAGCGCAGGCGCGGGGGCAGCCACAGCAGCAGCACGAACACCACCGGGATGACGATCAGGGCGACCGTGGTCAGCATCGCCACGTGGCCCACCGTGTCCTGGAGCGAACGACCTGCGTCGGCCAGCCCGGTGCCGGCCTCGGCGGCGGACCTGAGCGGCTTCTTCAACTGACCTCCGACGAACGGCACCTTCGAGGCGGCGTCGCCCGCGTCGACGAGTCCGTCGGAGAGGCTGTTGCCGGCACTTTCCGCCTTGCGGCCCGGACCGGCCAGTCGCCCGATCGCGTCGTGCACGGCCAAGGCCAGCTTCACCGCGGCGTAGATCAGGGCCGCCGCGATCAGGTCTGCGAGGACCTGGCGGCTCCGACGTGCCGGGGTCTGGGCGTAGAGGCGCATGGGCGTGCTCCTTTTCCGGTAGGGCATCGGCGGGCGTCGGCTGCCCGCACGGCTACCCCGATCGGGAGGGCGGGACACCGGGCCACCGTCGGCCCATGGACCTTCAGAGATAGACCAGGCCCTGCTGCATTTTCGCGCGAAGGCGGTCGGCACCGTCAACCACACCCGTTCGCGAGCCTCATCTGATCCATGTGGGCCTCTCGGTGAGCCAGACCGCTCGACGCCGCCACGGCATCGGCGCCGCCCTGCGCCCCGGGGCCCGTCACCGCGGCCACCCGGATCGACGGTGCGCAGGTGACATGTCCGCGTGATCGAGGTTGTGCCGGTGCGCGACAGCAGGTGGTGATCCTTGCCCGGGCTCTCCAGCACCTTCCCGACCGCCGACCACCTCGCCGCCTGCGCCGGCCTCGCCCCGGCGACCCGCAGTTCCGGGTCCTCGATCCGCGGCGAACAGCCCTCCCGGAGGGGAAACGAACAGCTCAAACGGGCCTTCTTCCTCTTCGCGTTCGCTGCCTTGGGCGACCCGGCATCGCGGGCCTACTACGACAGGAAGATCAGCCAGGGCAAGCACCACACGCAGGCCCTGCTCTGCCTCGCCCGGCGCCGGGCAGATGTCCTTTTCGCGATGCTCCGAGACGGCACCTTCTACAAACCGCAGCCGGTCCGGGCCGTAGCTCCGTCGAGGTGATCTCCGAAGGGCAACGGACGAAGTTCAGGTCATAGCAGCCCGGCATTCGTGACGTCGCGCCGTTGGACGTGACCTTGTCGCCTTGCAGCACTTCCTAGCTGGAAGACTCATGAAGATCGCCAGCACCTTGAAGTGCAGGGCCCATCCGCCCTGCTCGGCAATGACGAACCGATCGCGGCCCGGCATCATGCAGATCATCGAGGTGACCGGGTATGCCGTGCGATCTGCTGTGATCACCATGAGGCGGACAGGGACGCCACTTGAATTCGTGATCTTCCCGATGCTGCATGTGGCGTCGCCGACGTTCTACTCCCAGGTCCGCATCAGGCTCAAGTCATCGAGGGCCCCGAACTCGTTGTGCTGCGGCGCGCCTGACGCCGTCCGCTCCCCATGCGGGCCGGCCCAACATCACGACGCCGTGGCATGTAACCGCGCCACGGCGTCTCAAAGTCTTGGCGAATCGGCCGCACCCAGGTGAGGTGTCACCTGGGTGCGGCCGAGCCGAATCAGCAGGTGGCGTTCAGACCGGCCCAGTTGGCGCGGTCGTTGTAGCCGCCGTCGCCGCCGTCGCCGACCACCAGGTCGAGCACGCGGACGCCGGTCAGGTCAATGTCGGCCTGGCGGGTGTCGTCGCGGGTCAGCACACCGCTGTCGAACAGCACCCGGCCGTCACCGATCACCTGGAAGGTCGACGTGCCGCCGTCCGGGCCGACGTTGCGCACCGCATCGTCGATGCCGACGGTCGCGGTCAGCCGGCTGCACTTGTCGCCGAGGTAGTAGCGGACCGCGGAGGGTGAGGCGACCCCGATACCGGTCGGGTGGACCTGGCCGAGCATGCTGATCGGCGACGAACCACCGACGCTCAGGTCGACCGTCGGGCTCATCCACCCGCTGGTGGCGCTGATCCACTTGTGGTGCGACAGTACGACGTCGCCGTCCGGCGCTGCCGGTGCGACGACTACCGCCGTGGCCGTCTCCTGCCGCAGGCGTCCCTTACCGATCACCTTGTACGACGTCTTGCCGGTCAGCGCGGTGCTGCCCGGCGCGGCGGTGGCCGGCAGGGTCACCGTGAAGGCGAAGGTCGCGGAATGGTTGGAGCGCAGCAGCTTCGGCGCTTTGCCGAGCGGACGGGCCGTCCAGCCGGCGGGCACCGTCAGCTCAACCTGCGGCGCGAAGACCGGCTGCGCACCGTCGTTACGGACGGTGACCTCGACCCGGGCCTGGTCGCCGCCGGCGACCAGCGGGGCGGCCCCGGCCGGCACCGCGTCGCCACCGACCTGCGTCACCTGCGGAAGGCCGGCGACGACGTGCGGGACACCGGGCTTGCCCGTGGCCGGGCCGACCCGGAACAGGGCCGCGCCGTGGGCCGGGACGGCGGCACTGATGGTGCCGGCGCTCTCGGTGACCCGGTTGGTCCAGGCGTTCTTCAGGGTGAACCGATCCCCGGACAGCCCGACCGACGACGCCTTCGTGGTCAGGGTCGTTGGGCTGTCGCCCCGGTTCAGCAGCATCACGGCACGGTCACCGTTGACCAGCCGCTTCACCCAGGTCTCCGTCGTACCGGCGGGGCCGACGCGGACGGCCTGGATGCCGGCGGTGTCCTGGTTGATCGCGAGTACATCGGGGTCCGCGAGAATGTCGAGCGAGGTCTGGCTGAGCTTACGGACGTCGCTGCCGATCAGCAGCGGCGCGGCCGCCACCGACCAGAGCGTCATCTGGGTACGGAACTCCTCGTCGGTCATCCCCAGCTCAGGTCCCAGGTAGTCCGGGTCGTTGAAGTGCCCCGGCCCGGCGGCCTCGGGGTGCCGCGCGTTCGCATCGTAGTTCCGCAGCACGTCCTTGAACTTGATCTCGCCGACGAAACCCACATCCGTGTACGTCCGCCAGGACTGCGCGATCGCCGGCGCGTAGGTCCAGGAGTGCGTCGACTGCTGCTCCTCCGGGTAGTTGCCCCAGTCCGGGGAGGTCACCGGGTTGCAGAGGTTGAAGATCATGGGGCGCCCGCTGGCGTTGTTCCGCAACGCCTGCGCGAACTCGGTGTAGACGGTCTTCGGGTCGAGGTCCGCGGCGATCCCGCAGAGGTAGTCCACCTTGACCGCGTCGAACTCCCAGGCGGCGAACTGGTCCGCGTCGCGCTGATAGTAGCCGTGGCTGCCGAGTCCGCACTTGCCCGGGATGTACGGGCCGGCGTCGGTGTAGATGCCGGCCTTCAGGCCCTTGGCGTGGATGTAGTCGACCAGCGGCTTCAGCCCGTTCGGAAATTGGTCGGGGTTGGCCACCAAGTCGCCGGCCGAGCTGCGTGGGGTCGGCGCCGCCCAATTGCCGTCGATCCAGACGTACTGGTAGCCGGCGTCGCGCAGACCGCTGCTGACCAAGAAGTCGGCTATTGACTTGACCTCGGCCTCGGTCGGATCGCCACCCAGCGCGTAGTAAGTGTTCCAGCCCATGTACGGCGTCGGGCTCAGCACCTGCTGAGGTGCTGGCGCCGTGACGGCGACAGTGCCGGCCGCCGGCCCGGCGTGGGCGGGTGCTGCCACGACCAGCAAGCCGGTCAGGAGGGCGAGGAGGACGGTGAGATGTCGTTTCACATCGGATCCTTCGATCAGGCGTGCCGACCCGGACTGGTCGTGAGTCTGAGGTACCGCTCCCTCGTGGAGGGTGCGGCGGTCGGCCTTCGGACCAGTCAATCCCCGCGCGCCTGCGGTCGGTTTCCAGGATCTTGCAGCGGTTACCGGCGCGTGTCAATAATAATTCCTAAATTACGAGTTACTAGTAGAGCTTCGTTAGGTACCCCAACTGCCGTCTGCCGGGTACCGCGTGAGCTTGTATCAGGTGTGACCCCTGAGGAGATGTGCGAGGTCCGTCCTCGCTTGAGGCATTCACGGCAGAGATGGTGGCGCCGTAGGAGCGCAGCATCGACCTGCTCGGGACTCTGAGCCGCGCAGCCGGGCCCGCAGCCGCTCAGGGCGTTAGCGCCGGAATGCGCCGCAACCCCCTGCCAGCACGCTCGCCACGGTGAGCAGACTGCCAGCGAGCGCCAGTACGCCGGGCCAGCCGGCGTGCGACCACGCCGTACTGCCGAGGTTTCCGAACATCGACGAGCCGATGTAGAAGGACACGAGTTGAAGTGCTCTCCTGGCTGAAGCCGGGAGATTCCTGCTTACCTTGCGGCAGCGGGCTTGACGCGCTTCGCGCGCCTGACGACTGCCCTCCCGGCAGCCGGGATGAGCGCGAGGCCCATGCGGTACAGGTGCAAGATGTTCCGGGCTGCGTTGTGGTCGGCGTTGCCCGACCAGCCGCAGTCCGGGTTCTTGCACACGAACACGGCCTGGTCCTCCCGGTTGCCGGGCGTGGTGAAGCCGCACGCTGAGCAGCGTTGGGAGGTGCCGGGGGCGGGGACCTTGTGCAGGGTGCCGCCGAGCTGGGCGGTCTTGTACGTCAGCATGGTGACCGTCCGGCCCCATGCCTCCCCGCTGATGGAGCGGTTCAGCCCAGACTTCTGGGCAACGTTCTTCCCCGGCTCCTCGATGGTTCCCCTGGCTGACTTGACCATGTTCGTGATGGTGAGTGCTTCGACCACTACGGTGCCGTACCGCTTAGCGATGACGGTGGTCGTCTGGTGCTGCCAGTCCAGGGCCCGGCGCTTGGCTTTCGCGCGCAGTCCTGCGATCTGGTCGTAGGTGCGGTGCAGCCGGCGGCTGGTGCGCTCGCCGGGCTTGCGGTGCCGCTTACGCTGCGCGGCGCGCTGCTCCAGGTGCAGAAGCCTGGCCTTCTCCTTGCCGGTCAGCCATTCGCCGTGCTCGTACGTTTCGCCGTCCGAGAGGGCCAGCGGCACGGTGACACCCACGTCGATGCCGACGTCCGGCCCCCGGTGAGGCTCGGGCCTGACCTCCAAGGTCTGAACACGGAAGGCGATGTGCCAGCCGAGCGCGTCCTTGACCAGCCGTGCCCCGGTGATCCGGTTCTCCGCGCCTGCACGCTTGCCGACCGGAAGGTCTCGGGTCCACCGGAAGCGGACCCGGCCCACCTTGGGAATGCTGACCACGCCCCAGCGGCGGTGCACACGGACGACGTTCAGGTCCCGGCCCTGCGGGATGTCCACCGACATCACCGTGCGGAAGCGGCCCTTGAAGTTCGGGGCGTCGGCGCGACCCTCCCAGCAGTTCTTCCACGCCTGGAAGTACGTCTTCAGCACGGCCTGCGCGGCCTGGGCCGGCAGCACGGCGAGGAAGTCAATGTCCTTACGTGCCTGACGGATCGCTTCATCCGCGTTCGCGAGCGTCCGCCTCTCCTTCGGCATCATCCGCCACCACGCGTGGAGAAGATTCCACATCGTGCGGGCCGCGTGCGCCTGATCATCCGCCGTGCGAATCCCAGCAGGAGACAGCGAAAGCCGGGCACGGTGCCCGAACTGCCGCTTTACCAGGGTGCCTTGACTCACAACCGAGAGCATAGCATTGGTCTATGTCACCGCGCTGGAAACCCAATCCCGATGTGCGCACCGGACGTCACGTCGTCTACAACCTGCACGTTCACTTGGTTTTTGTCACGAAGTACCGGCGGAAGGCGTTCACCGACGCCATGCTGACCCGCACCGAAGAGATCATGCGGGAGGTCTGCGCCGACTTCGAGGCCGAGCTTAAACAGTTCAACGGCGAGCAGGACCACGTCCACCTGCTCGTGCACTACCCGCCCAAGGTCCAGCTCTCCAAGCTGGTCAACTCCCTCAAGGGCGTCAGCTCCCGCAGGCTCCGCCAGGAGTACGACAGCCACGTCCGCCGGTACCTGTGGGGCGGACACTTCTGGTCCGGCTCCTACTTCGCAGGATCATGCGGCGGGGCACCCCTGACCGTCGTAAAGCAGTACATCGAAAACCAGCAGCGTCCCATCTGACCGTCACCCCGCAGCCGCAGAGCACTCCGGCGCTGCGCGCCTCCGGGCCAAGGATGGCCTTCACCCCCGCCCTGAAGGGCGGAGCACTGGCCAAGAACAGAGGTAGAAGGACGCGGCCTGGCCGGTGCTGATGTCGGCGGCGCGGGCCGTTACCCAACCGCTCGCGAGTCCGTGGATGATGAAGAATCCGATCACCAGGACGCTCAGGCCGCCCACGACGAACACGAGTGCGTCAACCGACATGAGGGCGACTCCGGCCAGGGCGAGCACACACCCCAGCGGCAAGACGGCACGCCGGCCGAGCCGGTCTGCCGCGCGGGCTCGCCCACCGGACCGCACCCCGCACTCGCCTACGATCGACCTCGTGTGCGCAAACGTGATAGTCGCCGAAGACGACGAGAAGCAGGCCGAACTCGTACGCCGTTACCTCGAACACGAGGGCCACGCGGTCACGGTCGTCGGGGACGGGCTCGCCGCGCTCGACGAGGTGCGGCACAAAGACAAAGAGCCCGACCTGCTTGTTCTCGATGTGATGATGGAGCGGGCGGACGGTCTGGACGTGCTGCGTGTGCTGCGTGCCGAGCGCCGGGAACTGCCCGTCCTGATGCTGACGGCCCGCACCACCGAGGACGATCTGCTGCTCGGCCTCGACCTCGGCGCCGACGACTACATGACCAAGCCGTACAGCCCGCGTGAGCTGATGGCCCGGGTCCGTACGCTCCTGCGCCGCACCCGCCGGACACCGGATGTGCCCCCCGCCACCGGCGCCACCGGCGCCACCGACGAGGTGCTGTCCGTGGGCGCGCTCCGGGTCGACCCCGTCCGGTACGAGGTGTCGGTCGACGGGGCGTACGTGGAGTGCACCCCCGGCGAGTTCCGTATCCTCGCCGCGATGGCCGCCGAACCCGAGCGGGTCTTCAGCAGACAGCGGCTCCTGGAGGAACTGCACGGCTTCGACCGGTACATCAGCAACCGCACGGTCGACGTGCACATCATGAACCTGCGCAAGAAGATCGAGCCCGCGCCGCGCAAGCCGACCCGGCTGCTCACCGTCTTCGGTGTGGGTTACAAGCTGACCGACCCGGCCGCCAAGAGGGCGCCGCGTGCCTCGTCGTAGCCGGAAGGACCGGCGTGGCCGGCCGTGGGACCCGCAGCGGCTGCCGCTCCGCAAGAGCCTGCTCGGACGGCTGCTTGCCGTATCGGTGCTGGTGGCGGCCTGTTCGGTGGCGGCCACCGCATGGCTCGCCGTCCAGACCACCTCCGGCGCGATCAAACAGGAGCAGGGCCAGAACCTGACCGCCGACGCCCGGATCTACAACGAACTGCTCGGCTTCGCGGCGGGCCACCCCCGATGGGACGACGTCGGGGCGACGGTGCGTGATCTGGCCCGCCAGTCGGATCGCCGGATCGCACTGACCACCCAGAACCGGGAGGTCATCGTCGACTCCGCGGCCGGGTCCTCGCCGCCGGCGTTGCCCACGCAGGCCTCCGCGATCGTCGACCCGCTGTCCGTGGACACCGCGCTCGCGGCGCAGACCACCGGTACGAGCGACACAGCGGCCGACCGCGTCGACCCGCGGGCCGTCGGGCCGTTCCGGTTGCCGACGGCGGAACGTACGCAGTTGCGCCGAGCCGCCGACGAAGTCGTGTCGTGTCTCAATGATGTAGGGATCGCCTCGGACGTCGTCGAGGGGCCCAGCGGGCGCCCTCGCATCCAGATCGTGGGCAACGATCCCGACCGCATCCTGGGCACCAGATGCAGCACCGACGCACTGGACGAGCCCACCAGGACCGAGAAGAAGGCGCTCGGCACGCTCAACAAGCTGGCCAATGCCTGTCTGGACCGCCAGGGCCGGATGGTCGTCGACCTGCGGCTGGACCTCTCCTGGGACCAGGGAAGCAAGCCTGAGCCGAGCGCGGCACCGGTCCGCCGGTCCTCCGCCCCCACACCCGTACCGGCCGTCCGGAGCAGTGACGCCGACCGGGCCATCGCGTCGTGCGTGGGCACCGCCCGCCACGAGCAGTTGAGCTCGTATGTCGCCTCGCCCGCGCTGCTGTTCATCGGGGACGCGAACGGCGCCACCGTGCCCGGTTTCGACCTCTCACCGGCGAACACTGCTCGGATCGCAGGCGTCGCCGCCCTCGTCCTCGCCCTCACCGTCGGTGCTTCGGTGCTGGCCGGGGCCCGGCTCGTACGTCCGCTGCGGGCGCTCACGGGGGCCGCCCAGCGGATGCGGGACGGTGAGGAATCGGCGGCCGTACTGGTCGCCGATGACAACGAGATCGGGCGCCTGGCCGCAGCCTTCAACGACATGACGGCGCACCGTGCGCGCCTCGAGGAACAGCGGAAGATGATGGTCAGCGATGTCGCCCACGAGCTGCGTACCCCGCTGAGCAACATCCGCGGCTGGCTGGAGGCCGCACAGGACGGCCTGGCCGACCCCGAGCCGGCGTTCATCTCCTCGCTCCTGGAGGAAGCGGTCCAGCTGCAACACATCATCGACGACCTCCAGGACCTGGCCGCGGCCGACGCGGGCGCGCTGCGTCTGCACCCGGAGCCGGTACGGATCCTCGACCTCTTCGGACAGATCACCGCGGCGCACCGGGCCCGGGCCGAAACGGCCGGTGTCACCCTGACGGTACGCAAGCCGGCGCCCGGATCCCCGTCCCCCGAACTGACCGCCGACCCGGTGCGACTGCGGCAGGCCATCGACAACCTGGTGTCCAACGCGGTGCGTCACACGCCGTCGGGGGGACGCGTGACCCTGTGCGCGTACGGCACCGAGTCGGGTGACGAGGTGGTCGTGGACGTCGCCGACACGGGAACCGGTATCTCGGCCGAGGACCTCCCGTACGTCTTCGACCGCTTCTGGCGAGCCGAGAAATCCCGGACCCGCCGCACCGGCGGCAGCGGTCTCGGCCTGGCGATCGTCAGGAAGCTCGCCGAGGCGCATGGTGGCGGCGCGAGCGCGGTGAGTACGCAAGGGGAAGGCTCGGTCTTCACGCTACGGCTGCCGGCAGGCCGGCCAGCGAGCGAGCCGGTGCAGGTCCCGGGCCGGCGACCAGAGGGCGCGGACCGTCGGGGATCGTCCGCCGGTCATCCGGGCTGATGCGATGACCACAGCGCTCTGACAGCTTCTTCACAAGGTCCCGCCAGGCTGACGGCATGTCCGGCGCCTGGTGCGAATCGGCGTCCAGGCACCACCAAAGCCGGGCTGGAACTGGAGCCACGTATGTCCCACCGTCCCCGAATGTCCTTGCGCACCGCCGTCCTGACCGCTGTCGCGGCGGGCGCGGTACTCGTCCCGTCGGCCACGGCCGTCGCATCGGTCGCCTCCGACGCAAAGCCCAAGCCATCGGTGGCCGCCACCGAGCGGACCCCGGCGCCCACCAGGGGAACCGATGCGAGCAAGCCCACCCGGGGCGAGGCGCCGTCGGCGGCACCCCGTGGCGGCGTGGCCGCGGGCGACCGGCCCAGCGCGGTCCCGGCCCGTCCCTCGAAGCGCGACTCCGCCGAGCCCCGTGGCGGCGTGGCCGCGGGCGAGCGCCCGTTGGGACCGACGAGCGACAACACCACTGCCCTCGCGGGCTCGGCCGCTGCCGCGTTCGTCCTGGCGGGCGCGGGCACCCTCGTACTGCGCCGCCGCGCGGCCGCGCACCGCAACGGCTGACCACCAGCAGTGGCGCCGCCCCTCAGGGCGGCGCCACTGCCTGTTCCCGCACCACCTCTCCGCACTGGAACCCACATGCCCCGTACGCACCACCGGCTGCGGCGATCCGCCGCACACCCGACGCACGTCTGCCTTGCCCTCGTCCTCGCTCTCGCCCCACTCACCGGCTGCATGACCCACGCCGCGGAGGAACCAGCCCACGCCCCCTCGCACCGCTCCGCCACCACGCCGCCGTCCGGCTCCTCCGTCACCCCCAGGGCCGAACAACCCGCGGCTCCCACCCAAGTGGCCATCCCCTCGATCGGCGTGACGAGTTCCCTGATACGACTCGGCCTCAACGCGGACGGCACCGTAGAAGTCCCGCCGGCGGAGAAGGGCATGACAGCAGGGTGGTACACGGGAGGCGCGATCCCCGGCGAGCGCGGAGCAGCCGTGGTCATCGGGCACAACGACACCCGATTCGGCAGGGCCGTCTTCCACGATCTGAAGAAGATCGGCAAGGGCGCGGACATCGTCATCCGCAACGAGCGAGGTCAGGTGGCCCACTTCACCGTCACCGGCACGGAATCCGTGAGCAAGAAGGCGTTCCCCACGAAGAAGGTGTACGGCGCGACCGACGACCGCGTCCTCCGCCTCATCACCTGCGACGGCGCATTCGACGCTCAGGGCCACCCGGTGGACAACCTCATCGTCTACGCGACGCTGCGCTGAGGCACCTCCACAGCCGTTGGTACGCCGATGGAAGGACTCCCGACATCCAACTTCTGCCCGTGAGTAACTCCTGCTGATGTGATGTGTGTTGCCTGTTCCACACCTCATCAGCAGAAGCAGGAGACCCCGTGCCGCTCACCGCGCTCCGTCGCACCTCCGGCGTGGCTCTGACCGCCGCGCTCGTCGCCGTCACGCCGGCCGCCAACACGCCGCGCGCATCGGCGGCGGACACCCCGTCGCTGCGGGTTCTGACGTACAACACGTTCCTGATGAGCAAGAACCTGTACCCGAACTGGGGTCAGGACCACCGGGCGGCGGAGATACCGGCTGTGGTGTCCCCGGTGCGTATCACGGTGGCCCGGGTCCGGACGTGCTGTTTCAGACTCATATCGCCCCCTCTGTGTGCTTGTTATTGCGTGTGGGGGTGGACGAATCATGTACCCGATTCGTCGCAAAAGTAGGCCGAGGCTTAGGACTCCTAACAAAAGTGGTGGGCTTTGACCTGGTCAGAGGTCGGTGTCGTGCACGAGACCGCCGGGTATCGGGACGTGGTCAGCCGTGTAATCGCACGCGATAAACCCGGCGACGTCGGCGATCATCCCCGGGATACTGGTCGCCCATGGATGAGGTCGAAGTCGTTGTCGCCCATTCCGAGCGCGCGACCCTGCGCGTCGGCGACGTGTTCCTGAAGGTGGACGCCGATCAGGCACGCATCGACGTCGAGGTCGATGCGATGTCCCTCGCGCCGGTCCCGACCCCGGAGGTCCTGTGGCGCAAGCCGCCCGTGCTCGCCATCGCCGCACTCCCGGGGACGACGCTTGGGCGCCTCGGCGGGCCGTCGACCGGGTCGTCGGCGGCGTGGGCCGCGGCGGGCGCCGCCATCCGGAAGCTGCACGACGCGCCGCTGCCGCCCCGGCCCGGCCGGGCCGGCCGGAGCATCGTCGCGCTGGCGGCGGAACTCGACGACGAGTGCGAGTTGCTCGTGACGAACGGCCTCCTGCCCGCTGACCTGGTCACCCGCAACCGCCAGGTCGCCGAGGCCGCGCTCCGGCCGTGGACTCCGGCGTTCACGCACGGCGACCTGCAGATCGCGCACGTCTTCGTCGACGGCGACGAGGTCACGGGCGTCATCGACTGGTCCGAGGCGGGCCAGGGTGATGCCCTGTACGACCTCGCCACCTTCACGCTCGGACACGAGGAGCACCTCGACGACGTCATCGCCGGCTATGGCACCGACATCGACCTCGACGTGATCCACGCGTGGTGGTCGTTGCGAAGCCTGCTGGCAGTTCGCTGGCTGATCGAGCACGGCTTCGACCCGTTCGCGCCGGGCTGTGAGGTCGACGTGCTGAGATCCCGGATGTGAGGCTGCGCGGGCCCGACTGCTACGAATGCGTTCTGACGCATCGAGCAGGCCATCCCCTGGGGCGCATCGCCTGCCCTTACTCTCGACAAAGTGCGGTGCGCAGTCGTCGCCAGCAGATGGCGGCGCAGCCAAGGGCGACGAACGCGTGGTGGATGTCGTCGCGGATCTCCCAGCGGATGCGCAGGCGGCGGAACCAGTCCGGATGCCGCCGCGCCGTCTACGACGCGATCTGGGCGCGTTGCGGCGCCCGGTAGGCCGGGAGATTGGCCACGTAGTCAAGGGCTGTCCCGTAATCCCTGGCGGGCACACGACGACAGCTCCGCTGAGGCCGGGGGCTTGCTGACGGGGCACGCGCTGAGTTCTTGTCGATCCATTCCCGGAGAGGAACATTGGTGGTGTCGTCGACAGAGGGGTCATCCACTGCGGGGCTCGGTGTAGCGGTCGGCGATGATGCCGCGGAGCCCTGCGGCGTCCCGCAACCGCTCCTGGCGAGACGTGACGTCCTGCAGTATTGCCGTGTCGGGAAGCGTGGGTATGGAGACGAGTTCGCCGAGGTCCAGACCTACGAGCGCGGCGCGGACGAAGTCGTCCGCATCGACGAACGACTCCTGCGGGAATGCAGAGGACTCCATGCCGGCGGCGTCGAAGAACTCCGTGCGGACGGGGCCGGGCAGCACCACCTGGACGCGGATTCCGCTGCCCTCGACCTCGTGTTGCAGTCCACGCGAGAAGAGCAGGTCGTACGCCTTGGAGGCGCCGTAGGCTGCGCCGTTGGGCGGGACTTTGAACGCGCCGATCGACGACACGTTGATCAAAGTGCCGGAGTCGCGCTTGGAGAAGGAGAGTAGCGCCGCGCGGGACAGGCGGGTCAGCGCCAGCACGTTCACCGCGACGACGTGGTTGAGCGTCGCGGGCTCGATCTGGAGCACCGGGCCCAGTCCGCCTAGACCCGCCGCGTTCACGACCACGGCAAGGGTGTCGTGGTCGATGACCACCTTCTCGACCCTTGCCAAGCCGGCCTCCTCAGCCAGGTCGGCGGCGAGCACGGTGGCCTTGAGTCCCGTGTCCCGGTGGATGGTTTCAGCGAGTTCGGCCAGCCTGTCCGCGCGGCGGGCAACCAGGATTGGCGCGTACCCGCGCCGGGCCAGCTGCTCGGCGTAGGAGCATCCGATCCCTGAGGACGCGCCTGTGATCAGTGCGGCCGGTGCGTAGGTCGTAGTCATGGGAGCCTTCCAAATGGTGAGCAGCAGCCTGCCGCCCCGGAGAGGACTAACCGTCCGCGTCCGGTCGGCGCGCGGGCCGGGCCGTCTGGCCAGCGACAGATGAGTCTGTGTGTCATCTGCGGCATCCACTGAGCCGTACCTCGCCTTTGAGGCTACGGCCCTTCGGCCGCGCTGTCCGTCGGGGCCGGCAGCGGACGCCGGGCGGCGGGAGGGGACCACCGGGCCGAGCACGATCAGCACGCCGATCAGGGATCCGTACCCGGTCCAGGAGTGGCCCCGCCATTCGTCGAGTGGAGACCGGCTTACGGTGCGTCCGAGCCCCTTGTTTTGTCCTGTGCGCTCACCGTGGAAAAGGTGGGGCTGAGGACCGATTTCACGCGCCCAGCCTATTAAGGCTGCCGTGGACTATGAACGGAGCGATCATGTCCGACACGGGGACCCGGCAGTCGGGCACTTCCCCCAGGTCGAGGCCCCCGAGATCGTTGGCCCGCTCCTCACCGGCTGGCTCAGCGACCACGCGTAAGACTTGCCGCACGGAGAAGTTCCCCTGACGCCGACCCGGACCGGTCCCGAACAGCACGACATATGAGCTCACGCCTACGACCGCACCGGCACCCAGTCGTCGACCACCGGGGCGGGTCAGGCACTCCATCTGCGACCCGCCCCTCGCAAGGCACGCCCAACCAAGATGTCTCATATCAGTTGGCGGACCCCACGAAGCGTCCTGCCTGCTTCACCTTGCCCATCCACACCCCGGGCGGGCCCCGGCCTCTTCCTGCGCCTGATCCAGGTTCTTTTCCCCCCGGGGCCGACGGCCGTCGCCGACCGCGACCTGGCGCAGGTAGTAACGGTACTCGGAGCCCGTGCTCACTTGCCTGAACGTCATCATGCAACCCAGCCCACCCCCTTAAGGGCCTGTCCGGCGGATCGGCTCCCTTCATCGGCCCGATCGGGCTGCGCCGACGCAGTCGCCCTCACCCGCTGGTCAGCACGCGCCGGCGCAGTGACCTACCCGATCAACTCCGCCAACCACCTATGAGACGCCGCGAGTTCATCCGCCCTCATACTGGCGGCGGACCACCAGAGCGCACCGCCCGTCCAGACACCTGACAAAGCCCTACCGGAGCGGCTTCAGGCAGCCATGCGGGGGGATGAACTGCTGGGGTGCCTGAGGGCAAGGAGGTCCCGTGCGGTCATTGTGTCCGCGATCCTCATGTGCGGAGCGGCCTCGGAGCAGCGGTGCTGGCGTTCCAGGACGCGGGCGAGAGCGAGGTGGGCCGAGGCGTGGGTGGGTTCGGCGCGCAGGACTTTGCGCAGCTCCGCCTCGGCCAGGGAGAGCTGTGCCGTGTAGTAGTAGGAGCGGGCGAGGAGCATGCGGAGGTCCAGGTTGCGGGGTGCCGCGGCAACCAGGTCGGTGAGGACCCGGGTAGCCGCGCGGTAACGCTGGGATTCGAAGAGACGGCTCGCGTATTGCCGCCGCTCGTTCCAGGTCACTCCCTGTACACCGGCCATCACATTCTCCGTTCCTTCTACGAGCATCCGCTCAGTCGTCCAGGCGCCTGGCGCCCGAGGTCTTCCGGGGCGAGGAGCCGATGGCCCCCTTGCCCGCCTGTTCAGGCTTCGTTCGAATTCGAGTCATGGAATCCGGGTTGGTCTCGGTTTGTTGTGTTCTGGCTGGATGAGTGGAATGCGTCGCCCCGGTTTGCCATGATACGAACCTATTACACACTTACCTCTTGCACAAGCAAAGCTTGGGGGTTGAGAGTGTGACAAAGGAATCATTCGGTCAGTGGTGCAGCGACGGCGTCTTCGGTCTGATCAATGCATGGACGGGTGTCTGGCCTGGCGGAGAAGCGGGGAAGAAAGGTGAGGGCCGTGGCTTTCGGCTCCTCTGACCGGGGCTATGGCTGCTCAAGGGAGGCGTAGTGAACTTCAGGGCTCTGCTTCTCTACGGGTTGCTGCCCGCCTTCGGATTACTGCTTGCCTGGCACGTAGCCCGCTCCGATCGTTGCCGAGCCGCGGCAGGCGACGAAACAGCCCACCCCGCGCCGCCATTCTGGCGGGAGTACCTGAGGGCGTGGGGCATCGTGCTAATGGCAGTGCTACTGCTCATCCTCCACATTGCCTTCAGCGGCCACATTCCCTGAACAACCCGACCCCACGTGACGTTCGCCCCTCGGGCCGGGAGAGACAGCCACACTCGTCCACCCGCCCGACACGGCGAGACGACAAGACGTTGAGGTGTTCCCGACTTCCACGTGGACTCTCTGCGCATAGCGCCCCGCGGACTCGGCCGTCTCGGCCGTCTCTGCCGTCTCTGCCACGGCGGGCTCTCCTTGAAGCAGCGCGAAGCGAGGAAGCCGGGCGCGGAGCGGCCGATGACCGGCTGCCCCAACCCGCAGCTCGTGAGAGCGCGGGATGCCCGGCACACGGTGAGACGGTACGGGGAAGCGCAGCGGACCCGCACCGCCGCGCGGCACGGACGGCGCAGCGCCCCGCCCCGCCCCGCCCCGAAGCAAAAGCACGAACGCTGCGCCCCGCAGCGCCGCACCCTCCCCGCCACACCGCGCCCCGGTTACCGCCCAGTGGGGCTGGGCGAGCTGCCGCGGTGCCCTGACGGCCTCCTGGCACCGCCTGGATCTTCCCCGGCTATAGCGCAGGAACCCATCGTTCCGCCGCCACCCTCGCACGCAAGCTCCGCCGCCATGGCCTGCCCGCCCACCCTTGTCGGTACACCGCGCTTCTCGCGCTGGCCACGGGATCACCGGTTCTCCTACGGAGCAGGAAAATGCCTGCCCGTCCCCGGATCCCACCACACCGCAAGGGCCACAGCATGAGTGAAACAGCGCTCTTCGCCCGCGAGTTCCTGCGCAGCCCGCTCCGGACGGCCTCCCTGATCCCGAGTTCGGCCCGCCTGGTCGAGCGGCTCATCGCCGCCGTGCCGGAGCGGGGCGAGCCCGTGGTGGTGGAACTCGGTCCGGGCACCGGGCCGGCCACCGAGGCGATCCAACGCAAACTGGCACTGATTCTCACTCGCCCTTGCACGATCCTCCGGCGTGGCGCGGCCTGCTCAAGGAAGGACACCTGCCGGGGTGCGCACAGCCTGACGCAGGCGGGCGGCGTCCCGGCTGGGCGGCGCGCCGAACTGGCGGCGATACTCCCGGCTGAACTGTGACGGGTTGTCATAGCCGACGCGGTGTCCGACCCCGGTGACGTCGCCCGGGTGCGTGGCGAGCAGCAGCCGGGCCTCCTGCAGCCGGATCTGCTTCTGGAACTGGATGGGGCTCATCGCGGTCACCGCCTGGAAGTTGCGGTAGAAGGCGGAGACACTCATGCCGGACATGCGTGCCACCTCGTCGACCCGGAAGGGCTCGGCGTAGTGCTCGCGGATCCAGCGCACGGCCCGGGAGACGTGGCTGAGGCTGCTGTCGGCCAGGTCACGCGCCGCCGCGCCCGCCCCAGAGCCGGGCGGGAGACCGGCTGATCACCCGGTCTCCCGCCCGGACGGCGGACGCCACCAACGGGGAAGCGGCGCACCATCCAGCCTCGATGGCGGGTGCCGTGGTCGCCTCAGCCGCGTGGCCGAGGTCGCGTCTCCCCTCAACAGGTGAGCGCGCCGCGGTGGTGGTTCTTACGGCGGACCGGGTATCCGTCACTCGTGGGCAGGGGCGTCGACCGGGGCGCACCACGAGGTCCCGATGTGTGGCAGGTGTGACCGCTTCGGGCAGCGACCGTGCCAGGTCCGCGAGCTAGATTCGGCGGTACACCGTCCCGGGGCGATACCGGCCGATAGGGCCGGCCCCGTGGGTCGGGGCAGACGCATCGACGACTGCCCGACCGCCCCTGAGACGCCGCCCGCCTGCCGGGGTTCTCCTCGGCAGAGGTACGCAAGTACCCCCCTCCTAGCGGAACGTCGTCGCGCTGGACGTCGTCCGCACCGTACATACGAAGGACCGCTATGCCGGCCGTGACCGTCGAGGATCTCCTGGTCCTCCCCCGCCTCCCGCGCCTTGACGCGACCGCCATCGACCGCCCCGTCCGCCGCCTGGTCACCGCACCCCAGCAGCGGGAGGGGGCCGGCTTTCTGGTGCACCGCCCGTTCCCGAGTGCCGCTTTGCCCGATGCGGACCCGTTCTTGCTGCTCGACCACGTCGGTGAGACCGTCTACCAGCCCTACGAGGCCAAGGGCGCCCCCTGGCACCCGCACCGCGGATTCGAAACTGTCACCTACGTCATCGACGGCACGGTGGTGCACCACGATTCCAACGGTGGCGGAGGCGTGATATCGGACGGGGACACACAGTGGATGACCGCAGGGTCGGGGATCCTGCACGACGAGGTCCCCAGCGAGGAGGTCCTGGCCAAGGGCGGCCTCAGCCACGGCATCCAGCTGTGGGTGAACCTGCCCCGCACCCGCAAGTGGGCGCAGCCGCGTTACCAGGACGTCCGGGCGGACAAGCTGCGGCTGCTCACCTCCGATGACGGCGGGGCGCTGGTACGCCTGATCGCCGGTGGGCTTGGCGGCTACCAGGGACCGGGCGTGACCTACACCCCCATCGTCTATGCGCACGCGAGTCTGCTTCCCCAGGCGCAGTTGCGTACCGGGTGGGATCCGCAGTTCAGCGCGATGGTCTACGTCCTGCAGGGAGCGGGGAGCGTGGGCGCCGACAGGCGCCCCGTCGGGGATGGGCAACTGGCGGTGTTCGGTGCGGGCGATGTCCTCACCGTCCAGGCGGGGGCCCATCAGCGCGGCCGCACCGGCCGCTTTGAGGTGCTGCTGCTGGGCGGCGTGCCGCTGCGGGAGCCGATCGCCCGCTACGGCCCGTTCGTGATGAACACCGAGGCGGAGATCCGGCAGGCCGTCGAGGACTACCAGCAGGGCAGGAAACCACCGCCGCGACCAAGTTCGATTTCCGGCATAGCAGGCGCCACGTAAGGAACATGCAGCTGCCGGTGGAGCGCCGCTACGTTTCCGCCCAGGTCAGACAGTTGGGCCCATAACTCGTTGGTGAACGCGAAACCACCACGCCGCAGCGACGTCGTCTCAGCGCACCCCGACGCACGGGCCACGGCCAACCAGCGCCACACCGTACGTACACAGACCCCCGCCGTATCGGCGGCGATCCGCACATGCACAGACGCCAGCTTGCCGGGCTCATCCAGAGCGAGCAGACGACGCACCACCACCTGGCGTGCCAAGACCCGGTCGCGGGAGGGCGACACAATGGAATTCAACTCGGCGACGATGTGCCTGACCCGAGGTGCGGTAGGGAGACATCACCTGCAGGGCGTAGGGCGACCTGCGCCGCTGGCCGGGGTTTCATTCAGTCAGTTCTTCAGTGCGGGTAGGCCGGCCAGGCCAGTGTCGCGCATGATCCGGTCGACGGTCTCGGGCAGGGAACTGTCCGCCCCGATGACGGTTTCAACGCACCCGGGCAACACATCACGTTCCCGGTACCAGTCGCGCAACGCCTCCTCCCCGACATCGTTCACGATCGGCTTGGTCGCGTGCCGGGCAAGGGTTTCCGCGAACGGCACGTCCAGGTAGTAGCCGCGGTTCGGGCCAAGGTGGTCGGCGCGCAACTGGGCAAGCACGGCGCCGTCGTGGCCGGCGTACAGGATCCCTTCGAGAACAACGTGGTACCCGTGGTACCCCGCGTCCAGCGCGTAGCGGGCCGTCAGGTCGATCAGGCCGATGTCCGCCACACCGGCCCGGTCCCGCTCACGCAAAACGATCCGGCGGAGGTTGTCCTGACCCACGAGCGCCAGACCGCGGCCAAAACGGTCGCGGAGGCCGGCCGCGACGGACGACTTCCCCGAGGCACTGTTCCCTCGCAGCACGACCAGCCTCGTCCTTTCGTTGGCCACCATCACCCGGGCGAGGCTACCGACACCACCCGTCCGTCGGCGCAGCTCTACCCCTGTGGGCCTGGGCGGAGGGGGCACGGATGGTGACGTTATGCTCACGCGGTGGGCTGGAATCCCGTCGCGCCGTCGTCGGGGCTGTCGGAGGATCGGGGAAGGAGCCGGTCCGGTCGAGGGCCGTGCCAGGGGAGGCGATGGGATGCGACAGGCAGGTGTGCTCGATGTCGGGTGCCACAGTGCGTTGCTGACGGTGGTGCGACGGCGCCCGGGGACGGTGCTGGAGCCGGTGTTCTCCCGCAAGGTGCGGCTGAGCCTGCACGAGACCCTCGACCGCAAGGGACGGCTGGACAAGGCCGGCGTGAAGAGCGTCGAACGGGCAGTGGCCGAGGCCGTCGCCGCTGACCCGCGTCTGCGCGGGCCGGAAGTGTTCGCGTTCGCGACCTCCGTCATCCGGGACGCGCCCAACCGCGACGAGATCATCGCGCGGGTGGCACGCACCACCGGCACCCGCCTTCGCGTGCTGACCGGCGAGGAGGAGGCGCGGCTGGCCTACGTGGCCGCCCGCCAGTGGGCAGGCTCGATGGCCGGGCAGCTGCTGGTCCTGGATATCGGCGGCGGTACTGTAGAGATCGCCTCCGGCACCGGAGACCGGCCCCGCGTCGTCTACTCGCTGCCGCTGGGCGCCCGCAGGATCACCCGGGACTGGCTTCCCGGCGGCACCGCACCATCCCCACACCGGCTGGCCGAGGTCCGGCAGCACCTCCGCCGGTCCCTGGAAGCCGTCCCCGGCCTGCCGCGGGCCGAACCGGGCGGGCGGGTGCTGGCCTGCTCCAAGACCTTCGAACAGCTCGCCCGGCTCGCCGCCGCTCAGCGCAAGACACCGCAAGCCGGACAGCAGCTCGCGCTACCCCAACTACGCGCATCAGTCTCCCTGCTGGCCGCCGCGGGACCGTCCCGCCGGTCCAAGCTGCCGGGCATCTCCCGACACCGCGCCGAACAGTCCCTGGCCGGAGCCCTGATCGCACAAGCCCTCATGGAAGCCTGCGGGGCCAAGAACGTCGAGATCTGCCCCTGGTCCACCCGAGAAGGACTGCTGCTCGAACGCCTCGGCGTGCCCCACACCACAGCCGGGCGCTCCCGAGCACACTGACTGGCTACACAGGTGGGAGCAGCACATCACCGGCAGAGCTCCGGTGCTGCACCGGATGCACGCCCCATGAGCGAGCAGACACCAGCAGACGAGTCGGCTGAAGGCCAACCAGGTGACGAACACACCGCCCGCTCGCGCGTCACCACCCACGCACCCCACCCGGCACGGAGAGTGAGTCAGCAGCGCCCAGGCCGACCCTGTATGGCGCCAGCCCCCTGAAGCTCCCGGAACGGCGCCGTGTCACCGCCCTCCCGGGAGCCACGGCACCCACGACCGGCAGGCGGGCGACCTTCGCCAGCCGCACCGCCGGCCGGCCGTGGTGAGCCCCGAAAAAACCACCACAGCTCGTGGCCACAGCCCGATAGCGACTTCCACACACCACACCCATCCGCAGACGACCAGCATGGACTCCCCGCAGTGGCAACGGCGGGAATTCGTCCCGGAAAGCGCGCGGTGAAGTCCTCGAAACCGAGCAGCACCTCGTCCTTCGGACGGGAAGACCGTTTGCCGGGGCGCGGCTGGCGGACGTAGCCGGGCAGGGATGCCAGCAACATCGTCTCCACCGCACGGTTCAGGCCCTCGACCGTGCCCTTGAGGTGGGGGGTATAGGCGGGCAGATCCTCCACCGTCACGTCCAGGACCTCAAATGCGGCAGTCACCGTCCTGGACAAGAAGTCCTTGCCGCGATCCACCCGCACTTCCTCCGGCAGCCCGCCGAACGGGCCGTAGGGGTCCTCACGCAGCACCGCGGAGCGCAACGCAGCCAGCACCGACTCCCTCGACGGATACACCGGCGTCACCGTGACGCCGGTGATCGCGTTCGTCGCGCAGTCGGTGAACCACGTGATCCACGGCTTGCGCGTCACACCGTCGACATCGACCAGCACCGGCGCCTGGACATGATTCGGTCTCCCACACCTGGTTACGCCACCCCCGCGGCCGCGCCAAAAACACGTCATGCTTACGGGCCTCACGCTCCCCTCCTCGTAGCGGCAGCACCGGACCATGCAGGCGTCGCCTCGGCTGGGGTGCGCGTGGGCTCACTCGTGAGGCGCCCCGGTCCGCGAAGGGCCTGATCTCGCCGACCATGAGGCAGGCCACCGTGCGACGACGGCGGGTGCCGGGGATCTCACCCCAGGCACCCGCCGCGACGGTCCGGCGAGCGCCTCCGCGGGAATCCCGCGGAGGCGCTCGCTCACTTGCCGAGCAGGTAGGCCCGCTCCACGGTCTGCCGGACCGTGTTGCCCGCCTTGTCGGAGGCCGTGACCCGCAGGGTCACGTACGCGCCCTGCCGCTGGTCGCCCGGCCGCTCGACGGTGGCGGTGAACCGGTTGTGGCCGCGGTCCTTGACGCGGACCTGGCCCTTCCAGGTCTTGCCGTCGTCGAAGGAGGCCTCGACCTTGAGCTCGACCCCGGTGGGGGCGGCGAGCCCGTCCTGGTGCCGCACCGTCAGGTCGAGCTCGTGACGCTTCCCGCCCTCGACCCTGTTCCACAGGTCGGCCGGGACCCCGTAATCGACCTGGAGGAGAGGCAACAGCGTGTCCTCCGCCGCGGTGTCCGAACGGAACGTCCACGACGTGGCGGTCCTTGTACCGGTCTGCCAGTACTCGGTCTTACGCTCGGTCGTCAGGTCCAGCCGGTAGTCGGCCGCTCCGGCAGGAACCTCGAAGTCTCCCCAGGCGGCTGCGGCCTCGCCGACCTTCTCGCCGTCGCGGTAGAGGACGGCCGCCACGGTGTCGCCCTGGGGGTAGGTCGGTACGTCCATCGTCCCGGGCGTTCCCGCCCTCCCGATGCCACCCAAATCGAGGGGAAGCGCCCGGCGCGCCCAGTGGCCGGTCACCGCGTCGGTGAACTCCGGGATCGCCAGGCTGAGGACGTCACCGGAGCGGACCGAGTGACGGTTCCAGCCGCGAGGGATGGACGGCCGCACCACGGCCTTGTACCACTCCTCCTTGAGCTGCTCGCCCGACGCGAAGGTGCGGGGGGCGTCCCGCAGGCCTGACAGCAATGGGATGTCCGCCCACGGGTTGGGGAAGAAATCGACGTGGTGTCTCCACTGCGTGTCCCCGGAGGTGACGTACTCGGTGCGTGTCTTGCCCGTCGGCACCCAACGCGAGGTCTCGAAACTGTAATCCGAGTAGGGGCGCCAGCTGAAGCGCTGCTCGCTGGACCAGTCCAGTGCGCCGGTGTCCGTGTAGGTCGCCTTCACCTGTGCGGTGTTGCGGTCCGAGACGGTGTAGGTCACGTCCTGCGGGATCTGGTGCTCCCAGATCGCCCGGATGTCGTACAGGTACGGGCTTTCGACCGTCCCGGAGATGTCGATGACGGCCTTGTGCTTCTCCATGTACCGCAGCAGCTCCGCACCGTCGGTCGCGTCCACCCGGATTGTGGGGATGGCAGAGCGCGTGTCCGTCGGCTTCCAGGGGGTCCAGGCCAGCATCCCCTTGGGCAGGACGATCATGAGGCCCTTGGCGCCCGCCTTCGCGGCCTTCTCCGCGAGGTCGTACTCGGCCGCCGCGGTCTCGTCGCGGATCACGGCGAGCTTGCCCTGCACGGTGCTGGACCGCAGGTCCGGATTCTCCCTGGTCCCCGCGTCCACGGCGGTGAGCTGCTCCCCCTTGGAGTCGAACGGGGTGGACAGTTGGACGTAGTACGACTTCAGGTCGATGTCCGTGCCGCGGACCTCAGTCCTGATCTGGGGAGCCGTCATCTCCCAGCGGGAGTTGAACTCGAACTCGCCGTCGGTGACCTTGGACGTGGGGTTCACGTACAGGTCCACCGCCTCGGCCCCCCCCAGGGCGAACTTGAGGGTGGCATTCAGCGATAGCCCGTCGATCTTCCGGTACATCTGGTACGTCAGGTCATTGCGCCGCACGGCGGGCTTGGGCGTGCGGACGCGCACCAGCTTGGTTTTACGCGTGTCCAGGGTCACGGTCATGTCCTTGGTGACCTTCACCTCGGGCTCCACGACCTGGACCATCCGTGCGCCGTTGGCGGTCCATTCCACCGTCGTGCCATCGACCTGGTACGTGCCCTCCTCGACCTCGACGACCAGGGGGTCCAGGCTGGTGACCTGGGTCTCCGCGTCCCCTCCAAAGAGGTTCAACAGTTCCCACCGAATGGGGTCGCCGGTCGGTCCGTGGGACTCGATGGTGAGCTTGTGCATCGGGGCGCGCACCCACAGGCTGACGGTGGTGTGGACCGGCACGCCGTCGGCGGACGTGGCGGTGACGTAGCCGTAGTAGGAGCCGCGGCCCGCCTTCGAGGGGTCGATGCCGACCGGCACCTCCGCGGTCGCGCCCGGGGCGACCCGGACCGTTTCCGCGCCCAGTGTCAGTGCCTGCGCGGGGAGTGCCTTGCCGCCCCTGGTTGCCAGCGCGGCGCGCAGATTCAGCGAGACCTCGTCGTCGGAGTGGTTGGTGTAGCGGACCACGCCGGCCCGCTCCACCGGGGAGCTGTCCCTGTCGACCGGGTCCAGGACGATTGTGCCGGTGGTGGTGACGGGGGCGGAGATTGCCGCCTTGACGTCGACGCGGCCGCCGCCCTGCTCGGTCGGCACCTGGTCGGACGCCGTACGGGACGTGCTGATCAGCGCGTCCTTGAGCTGCTGCGCACTCCAGTCCGGGTGCTGCCCGGCAAGCAGCGCCGCCGCACCGGCCACGTGAGGCGTGGCCATCGAGGTGCCGCTCATCTTGACGTAGTGGTCGCCGACCGGGTCGCCGAGTAGCGTGCCGGCGGCGCGCGCGGCGACGATCCCGACGCCCGGTGCCGTGATGTCCGGCTTGGCCGCCCTGTCGCCGAAGCGCGGACCACGGCTCGAGAAGGAGGCCAGCTTGTCGTCGCGGTCGACGGCGCCCACAGTCAGGGCCGCGTCGGCCGCACCGGGCGACCCGACTGTCGTCGGGCCTGGACCGCTGTTGCCTGCGGCAACGACGAAGAGCGCCCCGCTGCTGCGGGAGATCTCGTTGACCGCCAGGCTCATCGGGTCCGTGCCATCGGTCTCCATGTCCGCGCCCAGGCTCATGTTGACAACCTTGGCGCCCTGCGCCGCGGCCCACTCCATGCCCGCGATGACCTCGGACTCGCCGCCGGAGCCGTCGTCCCCGAGCACCTTGCCGATCAGCAGGTCCGCACTCGGTGCGACGCCCTTGCGCAGGCCGTCCGAAGCCGCGCCGCTGCCGCCGACGGTGGCGGCGACATGCGTGCCGTGTCCGAAGTGGTCCTCGGTCGAGCCGCTGCTGGAGAAGTCCTTCGCCTCGGACACGCGGCCCGCGAGGTCGGGATGGTTCTGGTCGGCTCCGGTGTCGAGGACCGCGACCTTGACTCCCTTGCCGTGGTAGCCGGCCGCCCACGCGGCCGGCGCGTTGATCTGCGCGGTGCTGCGGTCCAGTGTGGGACGCACCTTGTGGTCCAGCCAGATCTTCGGGGTCGTCGCCGCCGCACTCGTCATGGACGCGCCCGCCGCAGGTGCGAGCTGCTTCCAGAAAGCGGCCAGGTCCTGGTCGGCGACGCGCAGCGCCTGGGCGTCGATGCTCGGCAGTTGCCGCGGCCCGGCGGAGCCCTCGTGGAACTTCGCGAGGGCATCCAGCCGGTTGACGGCCGCACGCGCCGAGCCCTTGGGCGCGGATATGATCAGGGGCAGGGCCTCGGCGTGTGTTTCGTCGTACCCCTGGGCGATGAGACTTGTAACGTTGAAGAGGTCCGCATCCAGCTGCTCCGTGCGGACCAGCATTGCCGCATCGGAAGGCAGAACGGTCAGAGCGCCGTCCTTCTCGGTGATCCGGAAGAAGACCTTCTCACGGCCCGGTGCGCGCTGCACCGATGCTGTCTTCTTGCCGTTCGGCGCGCCGCTGACGGTGACCAGGTCGCCGGTGATCAACCGCACGGTGGTCGTGCGGTCGTGCGGTGCCGGCGTCCGTGCCTCGGTCCCTGGCGGAGACTGGGCGGCAACAGGCACCACCGCGCCCGTCGCCATCACTGCCGACATCGATATCACCGCCCAAAGGCGGATCCGTCTCATGGGTGTCTACTCTCCTTCTGTCATATCGGCATCTGGGCAGAACATCTGTGAGTGGGCGTCATGGCGCATCGCCGCGGCACCCGACCGCAGTTGACGGTGTTGCGGGTCAGGGCCGAGGTCGACCGGCCCCGCCGGCCTGCGACCAGGCCTCGCCGGTGACCGCGGATCCCTCGATCACACGAACCGTGAGCCGGTGGCAAAACCCTTCGTACACCTGCGGTTCACTGCCCGTCCGGAATCATCAGCCACACCAAGCGGACGTGTCACCGATCTCACGTGGCACGAATGGCCATGTCCCAGAGGCGCCATGCGTCGCCTGAACCGTCTTCAGGACGTTCAGCGCGGTCGTGTGACGAGAAGTCGACGCCGCTGCTTCGAGCCCCGGGGCCTGCACGCCGACGAAGCCCACGAGGTCCCTGGTTTGCGAAGTGGCTACTCGGCGGAGGCGTCGGCCTGTGCATTGCCCGCGACGGTATCGAGTCCGGTGAACGGCCGGGCCACCACGGGTGGTGTGCAACGGCGGGTGGACCGCAGGTCGGTTGGAGTCGTATTGCCCGTGTCCACGGTGTCCATTCTGTGAAATGGCCAACTCTGCTAATTTCAACCGGTTCTGCGGCTGACCGTGACGTTGCCAATCTCCGGATTCCCATCCGAAATCCACTCACAGTGCTGTGTATTGCCCAAGTGCTGCTGGCCCTGGCGTCCGCCATGGCCTCGGGGTCGCCCGCACCGCCCCCTGCTCCGGGGCCTTCGGCCTCAGGTGACCTCACCCGCGTAACGAGGGGACCGCAGCCTGCGGTCCTCCCTTCCATGGGTCTCCGCATCCGTCCCACGGGTGCTGTCTGAGGGGCCACGTAGTTTCCGGACAGGGCCCCGTCCCCAAGCAGGGGCGACGGCCACCCACGGTGACTACCAGGCGGCAGACCACACCGAATTGCAGGACATCGGCGACGTCCTGGCCCTCGTCGAGTTCGCCGAGAAGGGGACGGCGATCGAAGCCGGTCCCATGCCGATGCCTGCGCCCAGATGGTTCGACGCGGACACGAGCGACGCCACGCCGGGCTGGGGGGTGTCCGGGGTCCCGGGCTCCGCCGGAATCAGCATGATGTATCCCGTACGGCGACTCCCGGAGCTGCTCAACCAGGCCACGACGATGGAGGACAGGGCGTCAGGGCTGCCCGGTACTGCGTCATGCTCCCGCTGCGCGCCCACGCCCTGGTGCTCACGGCTGCCAGTGAGGGCCGTCTGTGGGTCCTGGGGCACAGCGGAGAGTCCTCCAGGCTGGTCCGTAACCTCCACGGGGCCGGCCTGGACGCCCAGACGCTGGCGGCCAAGGCCTACCGTGGTCGCCCCCTCTTCATCTCGGACGGCCGGCCCTCGTTCTCCGACTGGGACTCCACCGGTTCACAGGCCGAGGCGCGCCTTCCCCTCACGGGAGGCGGGGAGCTCCTGAAATTCTCTTTCCTCAAGAGCCGCTACGTGGTCGGCGTCTGCTGCCTCTCCTTCCAAGGGCCCCGTGAAACTGCCGTCGGCGCTCCCTGAGTCGCCCAGGCTCACCATCTCAGGCGCGCTACCGCCCCGCCACCATCACCTCCAAGGCGGGCGGCGACTGGTACGACGTGATCAAGTTGCCGGACGAGCGGATGGCTCCGACGACCTCATGGCACCACGCACGGAGAGCCTGCACATCCAGCAGCGTGACCTGCAGGGAGTCAAGGCGGCGCGCAGTTTCGTCAACCAGCAGTTGACCGCCTGGGGGTTGACCGACATGGCGGACAGCCTTCAGCTGATCGTCTCCGAGATCGTGACGAACGCGCTCATCCACGCGGGTAGCGACGTCGACGTCCGCCTGCGGGCGTTCGACGACCATGTCCGGCTCGAGGTACGGGACTCCGGCAGCAACCCGCCTGTCCCGTCACCGCTGGCGCTCTGCGAGGAAGGCAACGCGGAGGCGGAGCACGGCCGCGGTCTGCTGATCGTGGATGCATTGGGCGGAGTGTGGTGCAGCTCGCCGAACGGACGGGGCAAGACGGTCTCGCTGGACCTGCCCATCGACGTACCCGAAGAAGAGGCGATCGGCGGTCCTGATCCGAAGGGGGACTCTAGACCCAGCCCCGACGGGTGGCGTGCCATGCGAGCTGCATGCGGGTCGTGGCGCCGACGACGGCCATCATGTGCTGGATCCGGCGTTGGACGGTGCGGCGGCTCAGCCCCATCTGACCGGCGATCGACTTGTCGGCGAGGCCGGCGAACAGCAAGGAGAGCAGCCTCCGGTCGGCCTCGGGCAGGAACCCCGTGGCCTCGGTGTCGTCCGCGCCGGCGATGGTGCCTGAGTCGCTGAGGTGCAGGGGTGCTGCGTCCTCCCAGTAGCGCTCGAAGAGGGCGGTCATGGCTTCCAGGAGGCTGCTGTCGCGCAGCAGTGCAGCCGTGGGCTCGTTCGGACTGCCGTGCGGACCGCCGGGCACCAAGGGGCAGATGGCTATCTCTCTGTCGGCGATGGCAAGTCGCAGCGGGAGATGGGGCACGGAACGCGCGAGTTCCCCGGCACGTACACCGGAGATAACGTTGTCGACGGCGCCGTGATCGTTGAAAAAGGCTCGCTCGTACAGGACCCGGTAGCGAACCCCGCGGGCCAGGGCTTCGAACTCCGCGCGATTGCTTCCCGAGGGCATGGCCACGTACTGGGCCTTGCAGAACCACAGCATTTCGTGTCGTGCGTTGTCTTGGAGTTGACGCAGGTGCTGGCGCAGTGCCCCGGCCCCGGTGATGACCTCGATGAGATGGTCGGCTTGGTGCCGCCGGGTGCTGCGGTAGCTCTCCAGGAGGTCGGCGATCGAAGCCCGGGCCAGGTCGAGAGCTTCCGCACGGCGTTGCAGACGCGGCAGCAATGCCACGTCGGGAGGGGACGCGGTGAAGTGCAGGGAATTCCGGTCACTGCGGTTGGCCAGCCCTTTGACGGTGAGCGCCGCGAGCACGCTCTCGACCTGGTTGAGGGCGAGTCCGGTCTGTGAGGCGATTTCGTCGGCCGAGGCCGTGGACGTCATGACCAGAAGCCGGTAGACGGTCTCTTCGACCGATGTGAGGCCAGCTGCTTCGAGCATGGCGGAAATCCTCCCGCTTTCTTTCGAGCTGCCACGACGCTCGTGGTTCACCCGGGATGGCTGATGCGACCTGATCGCGGGCCCCAGAGGCAGCAGCCCACCCTGCGGTCAACTGCGCTTCTGGGTGGAGATCAGGTGATTGCGTCGTTGTAGGGGTAGCTCAGCAAAGACCAGGTGTTCCAGGGCGCGAAGTACCCGTAAGTCCCCGTGAAATTCGCGTCATTCCACGTCTCCGTGGCGGCGGCAGAGGAATCGGCGGTGGCCGGTACCGCGACAGCGGACCCGCTGGTAGCGCCGACGAGGCCGCCAGCCAAAGCAAGGCTCGCAGCCGCCCCCAACAGGACCTTCTTGAATCGCGTTGACATTTCCCTCCTTGACGATCGAACCGCGACGGGTACCCGTGGCGAACCTGATTTCACCACTGTCCTGAAGCATTCATTAGTCTCGTGCAAATTGATTAGATCATCAACTAGCCAAACGTGGCAACCTGCGTACCATTTGCGTATTAAGTCCCTCAAACATCCTCAATGTGACGGGCGCTAGGGGTTGTTCCAGGTTCGGATCACTGGTTTCTGGATTCGCCGGTGCGCGGGAGGCTGGGCCTGATAGCTGTCGAGGGTGGCGCGTGGTGAAAGAGGGAGTGAAGGCCCAGGTGAAGTGGGCCCGCGCCTCAGCGCTAGGTCCGTCCAATGCCGAACGCCGGTTCAGGTCCTCCGTCGTAGTTCCCCACTGGGGTGGGCTCAGTTCAGGGTC
The DNA here is from genome assembly GCF_036108815.1 of Streptomyces sp. NBC_00353. NCBI lineage: Bacteria > Bacillati > Actinomycetota > Actinomycetes > Kitasatosporales > Streptomycetaceae > Streptomyces > Streptomyces sp. NBC_00353. The sequence goes on from NZ_CP107985.1 coordinate 242,131, forward strand.
TGGGCGGCGTACAGAGCGCCGAGGGCTGTGGCGAGGGTGCCGAGCAGAAGCCGTAGGGCTCGTTCGGGCAGGCGGGGTTGGAGGCGGGCCCCGAGGTAACCGCCGATCAGTCCACCGATGCCGCAGGCGAGGCCAAGCCACCAGTCGGGGGCGACCTCTCTGGAGCTCACGAGTGACAGCAGCGCGTAGGCGGCGGCGCCGACAAGGGACGTGGCGAAGGTAGCGGCGAGCGCAGCCGGGGCGAGGAAAGCGCCGCCTGCCGCAGCTCCTCAAAGGGGGCCGACAGGGGGACGAACCAGGTCGATCCGGTGCTGCGGAGACTGGTCGTCCGGCTGGCGGAGGTGGTCAGCTCGGCGAATGCCTGGGACGCTCTCGGGGAGGCTTCACCACCAAAATCCACCTTGTCGCAGAGGGGCGATGCCGGCCCCTCGCTCTCGTCCTGACACCCGGCCACTACGGTGACGGCCCTCAACTCGAGCGCGTGCTGGAGAGCAGGTCTCCGTTCCCCGTGCCGGAGTTGGACGGCCTCGCACCCGTCCCGACCGCCTGTTGGCGGACAAGACATCCCACGCCGATAAGCGTCAAGCCGCTGCTGCAGCAAGTTCGGGTGACGGCTGCGGGAAGGCGATTGTTTCGTCGTAGATGTGACCGTTCTGGAGGCAGTAGAACAGCATTCCCATGAAGCGGTTGAAGAGGTTCCTCTGTGCGGCAACGTGGCGGTCGCCGGCCGCTCGGCGGCGGTCGTAGTGGGCTCTGGCGCCTGGTGAGCGGGTAAGGGAGACGAAGGCCCAGACATAGCCGACGGCAGCCAATCTCTGATTCTTGATCTTCCGACTCATGACCATGCAGCTCTTGCCGCTGGACCTGGTGACCGGGGCGCTTCCTGCGTAGGCCTTGAGGGATCGGGCGTTGGCAAAGCGGGTCCGGTCATCGCCGATCTCTGCCAAAATCCGGGCGCCGGTCAGTGAGGCAAGTCCCGGAAAGCTGCGGATGATCGGGGCATCGTGATGCTCTGCGAAGGCTTGCGTGACGGCTTCTTCGAGCTGTTCAGCGTTGTCGCAGGCGGTGTTCAGCTGCCTGAGCAGGGCGGATGTCTGATGCCCGAGGGCTGTTTCGACCTGCGGGAGCTGGTGGAGATACTCCCGCTTGAAGACTTCGTGGAGCCTTTCGGCTTCGGTCTGGATGCCGCGGACCCGGCCGGCCTGCTTGAGCAGGGACTGCAGGCGTCGCCGTGTCAGCTTCGCCGCCATGGTCGGGGTCGGGGCTGCAGCCAGGATGCTGCGGGCTTCTCTCGAGCACAGGCCGTGTTTGTGCTGGGCGTAGGCGTCGAGGATCGCCGGGTAGAACTCCCTGAGCTGAGAACGGAGCTTGTTCTGGGCCTGGCCGCGGGCCCAGACGGCGTCCTGCTGGGCACGCGCGAGCACGGCGATGGCCTGCACGAGCTCGGAGTCCGCGGGCAGCGGCCGGTGGGCGGCCATGTCGGTTCGCAGGATGTTGGCCAGGGCCGCGGCGTCGACGGCGTCTGACTTCTTGCGGGCGACGGAGTGACGGTCCCGATAGCGGGCGACTGCCGGCGGGTTGATCGCGAAGACCGGCCGGCCGGTGGCCCGCAGGCAGGCGACGAGGAGCCCGCGCGATGTCTCGATCGCCACGGGGATCGGGGCGTCCTCGCTATCGCCATGTTCAGTCAGCAGGGCCGTGAGCTGGGCGAACCCCGCCGCGTCGTCACTGATCCGCACTTTGGCGAGTTGCTTTCCCCCGGCCTCAACCAGGGCTATGTCGTGGTGGCCTTCGGCCCAGTCCACCCCACAGAAAACTGGCGTCGGTAACCCGACGATCTCCATCCGGCTCTCCTTCGTCCCGGCTCTTTTCCCAGGCCAGAGCCTGTGCAGGGTGCGCGTGCTCCCTAATGGAAGTGCTCAAGGCACGTCATCCCACCAGCCGTTCGCAACCCCAGCGAGTCATACGGTCCTCGGTCCGTGTCAGAGCTGAGGGCTCAGGCAGAGGTGAGAGGTGATCCGCATAACCGGCTCGGACTACGAACAGCAAACCGCGGAGCAGTCAGATACGGGCCTGCCTACACAAACGGGACCACGTGAATGCCGTCGGAGACGGATCTGTACCTGTTCTTGCCCACTTGAGGTCCATGCTGCTGGGCGCGAGCCAGCCTCGTCTTGTCAACAGGACTCTCAGGCCCGGGCCTACTCAAAGGCTCGGCTCGCGCCCTGAAGATCAGCTCCCGCCGACCTTCGCTTCCCATTAGGCCTACACGTCCCGAAAGAACCGACGCTACCTGCGACGACGCGGAATCCAGCACATCATCCCCGAACGCCTCGACCAGCAAAGACACCGGCAGAACCGAGGCTCCCGAGGCGGCCGGCCCACTGGGTTCGACAGCGAGCGCTGCAAGAAACGCAACACCGTCGAACACGCCATCAACCGACTCAAAGGCTTCCGCGCCGTCGGCACCCGCTACGAGAAACGCGCCTACATCTACCTCGGCACCATCACCCTCGCGACCCTCTTCATCTGGCTCCGCACATGATCCAAGAAACAGCGCCTAGTTGATCGATTCCAAGGGGTCAGTGGTCCCTACCTTGTTGATCGGGATGAGCGAGCCATTCGTAGGGTTGGCTCACCCAGGGGTGTCGGGTGTGGCTTTCAGTGGTCTGCCGTCCGTGTGGCTTCCTACGATTCGCCGCCCGACACCCCCCGACGACTCGGCTGCTGATTAGGAATTGCGATCCGATCGCTGAGTAGGGACTCGCCAGCGAGGTCGTCTGTGGTGCATGTAGGCAAACGACCCGTGGAGAGCGCGTGACAGCGATCTGGGCCGGCATCGACGCCGGCAGGACCCATCACCACTGCGTGGTGATCGACGACACCGGCAAACGGCTGCTGTCGCGGCGCGTGGCCAACGACGAGCCGGAACTGCTGAAGCTCCTGGCCGATGTCCTCGCCCTGGGCGATGAGGTCACCTGGGGCATCGACCTTGCCGACGGCGGCGCCGCCCTGCTGATCGATCTGCTCCTCAACCACAGCCAGCACACGCTCTACATCCCTGGCCGAGCCGTCAGCCGCGCCTCCGAGGGCTACCGGGGCGAAGGCAAGACCGACGCCAAGGACGCCGCGATCATCGCCGACCAGGCCCGGATCCGCCGGGACCTGCAGCCCTTGCGGCCCGGCGACGAACTCGTCGCCGAGATCAAGGTACTCACCGGCCATCGCCGCGACCTCGCCGACGACCGCACCCGCGTGATCAACCGGCTCCACAACCACCTCACCAGCATCTTTCCCTCTCTGGACCGGGCACTGGACCTCACCAACACCGGCCCGCTGATCCTGCTGACCGGCTACCAGACCCCGGCCGCCATCCGCAGGACCGGCGCCCGGCGACTGCAGACCTGGTTGCGCAACCGCAAGGTCCGCGGTGCTGCCCAGCTCGCAGAGACGGCCCTGGCGGCTGCCGAGAACCAACACACCAGCGTGACCGGGGAGAAGCCGACGGCCCAGCTCGTGCACACGCTCGCCAGGGAGGTAATGCGCCTCAATGAGCAGATCGCCGAGACCGACAAGCTCATCGAGGCCCGGTTTCGCGAGCACAAACACGCTGAGGTGATCGCGAGCATGCCCGGCATCGGACCCCTGCTCGGCGCCGAGTTCCTCGCCGCCACCGGCGGCGACATGACGGCCTTCGATAGCCCGGACCGCCTCGCCGGGTTCGCCGGCGTCGCCCCCGCTCCGCGTGACTCGGGCAAGATCAGCGGCAACCTGCACCGGCCCAGACGTTACAGCCGACGCCTCCAGCGCGTGTTCTATACCTCGGCGTTGATCAGCATCCGCTGCTGCGAGGAGTCCCGCCGCTTCTACGACCGCAAACGCGCCGAAGGCAAACGCCATACCCAGGCCGTCCTCGCCCTCGCCCGCCGCCGGGTCAACGTCTTGTGGGCCCTGTTGCGCGACGGACGGTGCTACGAACCCATACCCCCCATCACGAACGCCGCTTGACAAAAAGATTAGGAATCGAAGGCGGTTGGTGATTGCAGTACTGGCTGTCCGGTATGGCCGTTGTGCCAGATCGCGCTCCTGCGGTGCCGACAGCGAATCTGCGGTGGCTGGCCGGCGAGGGCGTGAGAGCGCGCAGCGCTCGGACCGGGCCGCAGCGCAGCGCCCCCGCACCGCCACCCGGCACGGTCCGCGCAACGCCCCACCCCGAAGGCGAGAAAAGGCGCTACGCGCGCATGCAGGCGCTGCGCGCGTCAGGCAAGGGCGTGTTGGTGCGCAGTCGCGAGTTCGGTCAGGTCGGGGACTCCGAATGTGTTGCGCAGCGAGTGGAAGGCGGCCACCTTGTCGTCACCGAAGCGGCTGACGTAGGTGGCGTCGGAGTCCGCGGTGACGAACTTGGGCGGTGTGGTCCTGTGTGGCGGGCACGATCGGGCAGGCCCACGCGGTACAACTGCCGCGTGACGGACCAGGGATCATCAGGCGATTGTCAGAGGGGCATGGTCCGGTGGTGAGCCGTGACGCACTGAGCTTCAGATGCGCACCGCGGCCTGGAAGCTGCCGATGGTGTTCATCGACTCGTAGCGGACGTAGGCGCCCGGGTACGGGGCGTGCAGCACGGTGTTGTTGCCTGCGTAGAGGCCCACGTGCGTGGTGTTGTTGAAGAAGACCAGGTCGCCCGGCTTCAGCTGGCTGCGCGCGATCCGGGTGCCCTGGTTGATCTGGGTGTACGTGGTGCGGGTGATCTGGGCGCCGGCCTGGGCGTAGGCCCACTGGGTCAGGCCCGAGCAGTCGAAGGAGCCGGGACCCGTGGCGGAGCGGACATACGGCTTACCCACCCGGGTGTCGGCGGCCTGGAGGGCGGCGGCGCCGAGGGCGGAGGCGGGGACCTCGTTGCCGAGGTCGACCCGGTCACCGGCGGCGCGGCTGGCACGCAGGTCGTCCTCGCGCATCTTGTTGCGCTCGGCGACGGTGAGAGTATTGAGCACCTCGCGGGCCTCGGCGAGCTTCGCCTGCTGCTGCTTCTTCTTCTCGCCGAGCGTCTTGCGGACGTCCGCGAGGTCGCTCAGCTTGTCCTGGGCCTCCTTGCGCTGCTGCGCGAGGGACCGCTGCTTCTCCTGGATCTTCTCCAGCGACTCGGTCTGATTGGCCGTCAACTGGTCGAGCGCGGAGGCCTGTTCAAGGAAGCTGTCCGGGTCTGAGGCAAGGAAGAGCTGCACGGAGGGGTCGATGCCTCCGGAGCGGTACTGCGCGGCGGCGAGGGAACCGAGGCCGCTGCGGAGGTTGTTGAGCTCCTGCTGACCGCGGGCCACCTTGTCCTGGAGCGCGCCGATCTGCTTCTGGAGCTTCTCCTGCTTCTCCTTGGCCAGGCTGTGCTGCTCGGTGGCCTCCTCCGCCTCGTGGTAGAGCTTGTCGACCTTCGCCTTGACCTCGCTCTTGGTCGGCTTGGGGTCGGCATGGGCGGCCTGGGAGGTCAGGGCAACGGCCGCAGCGGCGGTCGCGGTGAGCACGGTCACGCGGGTACGGCTCGGCTGCTTGGGACGACGGTGGGACGCCACGGAGGCGGGCTCCTTCTTCCTCGAGCCGCCTACCGGGCTATGAGGGGATGTGAATCCCCGGCTCCGTGCACGTCACGGACTCGGCGGTTCCTTCACCGCCACCCCGAATGGGTGATCAATCGAGCGAAGGTTCGAGGCTCGACCCTAGTGACCATCTTGTGATCATTCAAATCTTCACGGGAAGAATCTCGTCACAGGATGCACTTCTTTTACTCACATCACACAGGGTGTAGCGGTGACTTGACGGACCGTTCGGTGATTTCCGGCAAGTCGCACGGTCATGTCTCCGCCCACCGGTCGCCGGCGACTGCCAGCCGGCTGGGTCGCCCACTTGGCGACGGTGTGGGCCTGCTCGACCGGGACCTCATCGGCGATGGCGGAGAGGTTCAGGGTGTCGGCGATGGGTAAAGGGTGCTCGCATTCTCCTGGGGTTTCGGCCGGTTCCTGCCGCACGGGCCCTCCGCGAACGCGCGGATCAGGTTCTCCGTGGTGCGGGTGACGAACAGTCCGGTGCGTGCGTCCATGCCATGGTTGTGGCCGTTGTCCTGAGTTCCGGCCATGAGGGCCTCGACCCATCGCATCGTCCCGGATGCGAAGACGCCCGCTCCGCTCGGGACGGTGTAGTACGCGGAGTCGGCATGGCTTGGCGCGCCCTTGCAGAAGACTGGGGAGTGCGCAATGACCTCGAGCGGCGCCGGGGTGGGCGTCCCCGGGGTGACCCGGTCGTACTCCACCCCGACCAGATGGTCGAAGGAGTCTCCGCGTCTGACCCCGGTCCCTTCGAAGAGCCAGTGATTGTCGGCGTGGACCACATACGGAGCGTCGACCGGATAGCCCTCGTAGAGGACGCCGGTCAGGGAGGATTCGGGGTCGGCTCCGGGCTGCCGTCGGAAGTCATTGGTCGGCATGGTCGGATGGTCGGTCAGGTACGGGTCCGCCCGGTAGTCGGTTTTGTAACAGACCACTGTGCGTGCGTCGCCGGTGGGTCCCCGCTCCAGCCTGATCCGGCGGAAGCAGGCATTGGCACCGAGGAAGGCCACATTGGTACCGGAGTCACGAGCCCGGGTCACGTGGTCCCGTTGCTGTTGGCTCCAGTACTCGTCGTGCCCGAGGGAGAGCACCGCGTGCGCGCCGTGAAGCACGCCGGGTTCGCGGTGGACGTCCACCCCCGTGGTGTAGGCGAGCGGAATTCCCAGCCGCTCCGCGAGCACCACTACCGCCCTCTCGTAGACCATGAACTTCTCGGCGCCGCTGCGATCGTATGGCCGGTCGAAGCTGACCGCGAGCGACCGTGTCCCGTACGCACCGTCCTCGCCGTGATAGAGGCTGTACCCGCCCCATGCGTTGTATGCCTGCCAGGTCGACACCGCGTGCATCAGGACGGTCCTGCCCGCGCCGGACGCCGAACGGACGATCAACGGCACGTAGCGCTGGTGCCCGTTGTCCGCTTCCAGTCGAAGCAGGTACGCCCCCTCCGGCCAGCCGTCGGTGCGTACGCCGAGCGTGCGGTTCCAGTCGGCCCGTACGGTACGAGTGACCTCCAGCAGGCGGCGCCGGGCCTGAACCGATCCGGCGATACGGGGCGAACGCCACACCAGGCGCGCCTGCTGTCCCCCGTACCAGCCGACCCGGAAGGCCGAGACCCGGAAGCTGGAAGCGGTCGTGGACACGTACAGACCGAACTCCTCGCCCGGCAGCACGCTGGATCTGTCGGTGTACCCCTGGACGGCCTCGGGCGTTCCCTCCCCACGGATACGCCAGTCGGGGTTTCCTGCCCGCGTTCGCTCACCGTCCCCGGTGAACCGGGTGGAGCCGGGCGAGGCGGTCTCGGTGTGGGGCCCCTTGGGGCCGGAGGAGCGGCAGCCGGCCGCCATCGCACCAGCCACAGCAACGGCGAGAAAATGCCTGCGCTCCAGACGACCGAGCGCCTCGGCATCCTGCCTTCCGGCCCGCTCCATGCCATCCACCACGTGTTCCCGCCGCGACACCGTCACAGCCCATCGTCACCCGGCGCGCGCCGGCGGACGAGCCGAATGGGGCACACGGGTCGACTGACGCCGCACTCCGCGAGTCGCTGGCGAAGCTGAGTAACCCGCACTTGTTCAAGCGTTGCGCCGAGTTGGAACCTCAGCGCTCAAGTGGGCCGGCCGGGGCTGCCCGCCACACTCTGAGGCTGCCGGCCCGCCGTATCCGGCACCTGTCCGAGGAAATCGACGAACTCAACAAGCGGACAGCCGAGCCGTCGAAGCGAGTACGCCGGGCCTGCGGGAAGTCCGTGGTGTCGGACCGGACAGCGCCGCAGCCCTACTCATCACGGCCGGCGACAACCCCGAGCGACTCGCCAACGAGGCGTCCTTCGCAGCCCTATGCGGCACCAGCCCGGTCGAGGCGTCCTCCGGCAAGACCCAGCGTCGCAGGCTGAACCGCGGAGGCGGCCGTCAAGCCAACGCCGCCCTCTACCGCATCGTCCTCAGCCGCCTGCGCTGGGACGACCGCAGTGACCCGATCAACGCCACGTCATTGAACCGCCTGAACGGTAGGGGGTGCATACCCCCGGACATCACAGCCCCGGGTCACGGGCTGCCAGCGCGCCAAGCAGTCTCAAGCCGTCCTGCCTCGGCACGAGGGCAGGACACGGCGTGCGGATGTGAAGGCGCGGGTCTGCCCAAAGAATCTTCCGAACATCGGTAAGGAGCCGTGGCCGCTGCACATAGACAGGGTGGAGGGGAAGTGGAGACTACGAGCGACGAGCAGCGGTTCACCGAGCTCTACAGGCGGCACTATTCGGCCGTCGATGCCTACGTGCGCCGGCGGATCCACGGCGACCACGTGGCGGACGTGGTCGCCGAGGTATTCCTGGTCGCCTGGCGCAGATTTGCTGAGCTGCCCGAAGGCAAGGCGTTGGCCTGGCTGTACGGGGTGGCACGCCGGACCCTGGCCAATGCCTATCGGTCGGACGAGCATCGATTGCGCGTGTCCGAGTGGTTGAAGGCCCAGCCGCACCACGAGGGCGGGGATCACACCCAGGATGTCGCGCTGCGCCTGGAGATGGCCACTGCGTTCGACGCTCTGAGCGAAGCGGACCAGGAGGTGCTTCGGCTGGCGTTGTGGGACGAGGTGGCTTCCTCGCAAGGAGCCAAGATTCTTGGCTGTGGCGTGGGTGCTTATCAGGTACGTCTCCATCGTGCACGCAAGCGCCTCAAGAACGGGCTCACTCTCCGGCTTCTTGATGAAACTGCACCGCAATGGGATGCCTTGGTGCAGTCGGCAACGACGAAGCGGGGTGAAGCAGGTGCGTGAGATGGATCGTGTCTTGCGGTCTTTGGACCCGGCTCGAGAGGCAGCCATGCCGGCTGACGAGCGGGTGCTCACATCGATTCTTTCCACGCCGGCCGAGGGCGCGCATGCGAGTGTTCGCCGTTCGCATCGGCGTGGCCGGCGTTGGCTGCTGGTCAGTGGCCTGGCCACGGCTGCTGCGGCTTTCGCTCCGGTGGTCACCAACATGTGGGGGACGGCGCCCCAGCCCGCGTACGCCATCACCCCCAAGCCCCTGGCCTACCAGGCCGGTAACCGTCCGGCCGCGGAAGTCCTGGAGGAGATCGCCCAGCGCATCGAGGGGCTTGCCAATGATGCACCCCACGGTGGCACACAGCGCTTCGTCCAGGAGAGCTGGTCACTGTCCACCCGGATCGACGGCGCGCAGGTGACCTCGGCGATCATTCCGGAGCGGCGCACGACCTGGAAGAAGCCCGACGGGTCGCAGAAGTGGACCGTCCGTACCCTCAAGCCTCAGTTCCAGAACGACGCGCAGCGCGAGAGGTGGGGAGCAGCCGGGTCAGTGGGCGCCGATCCGCAGGAGCACTCGGATTCCTCCGGGCCCGCCGACATGTCCGACCCGAGAAACCACGAGGCCCCCACCGGCCCGAGCGCCATGAAGCGCTGGCTCGCCGAGGGCTACGAAACATCCGGTCCCGGCGAGACGTTCGACTCCGTCGCCGAGCGCCTCCTGGACCGGCACTTCTCGCCCGCCCAGAGGGCAGCCGTCCTGCGTGCGCTCAAGGACACGCAGGGCATCAAATATCGGGGCAGCGTCGAGGATCGCGCGGGCCGGGTCGGTGCCGCCTTCACCGTTGCATCGCGATACGGAGGACTCCCCAAAGAACAGACCCTGCTGTTCGACCCGAAAAACGGGAATCTCCTCGCCTATGAGGAAGAACTCACCCACGACGCAGGAAAGTTGAACGTCAAACCACCCGCTGTCGTCCTCTACATCACCTACCTGTAACCCGCTCGGGACGGGCCCTGCAAGATCCGCGCCCCGGAAGCGGCCGACCTCTGGACCTGGCTCATCCTCGCCGCCTGCACCCGACTCCGTCTCGCCCGCCCGCCGGCAGCAGCACGCCTCCCACGAAGTGGATCTCGAAACATCAAGAACCACTTCTGAGCGCACCCTAGTGCCAGCCGTGCCCGGACCCGGGCACCGTCACCGGCTTCCCCCGGAAACATCCGATGGAGTACGGATACTCTCCGTTGAGGTGGTAGTGGTACATGACGACCTTCTTGCTGTCCCACATGATCGCGTGTGTGTGACCGTGACAGACGTCCAGATCCCTGTTCCTGACGATCTTTCCGCCCTCGCCGCGCGGCCCGAAAATCCCGAAGCCGTCGATGGCGTATCCCACCAGCGGTGAGTGCCGGGAACGGGAACGGGTGCTCGCGGACCCCCTCGAAGGCTTGCTGCCGAAGCAGGTCTGCGAGGGGCCGTGGTAGTGGTACTGCGTGTCGTACGGATGGCCCCAGCAGCGGTCCAGCGGCAGGGCTGCGTTGGGGTCGACCGGTCGGTCCTCCGCGTCGGTGGCCACCTCCAGGTGAAAGGTGCCGCCCGCCAGAGCCATCCCGGTCGTCAGCTGGTCGATGCACGTGGGCTGCGCCTGGACCGACGGATCGCGTGGAACGGTGACGTCGAGGTTCCACGGCTTGATGGGGATCGCGGCGGCGTTGGGGTACCCGTGCGCGGGAATCTCCGCGTAGTACTTGTAGGCGGGGGTGCCCTTCTGGACGGGGAAGCGCCCGGTGGGATGGTCCGGGAGCCCGTTGCCCTTGAAGCGCCTCTCGGTCGCGGTCGTCGTCACCCTCAGGTACTTGTGCCAGTGCATGGTCCCCGACACGAACGGGCGCTTGAGTACGTCGATCACACCGCGTGCGTCGATCCACGGGCGGTCGGGTCGAGTGAGGGTCCCCCCTTTGCAGGCGAAGAGGGTGTCGCGCGCGGGTCAGGCGATCGACGTGCCGGTACGGGGTGTGCGCAGGCGGGTGATGAGGGTGCCGTCTCCCCCGCCTCGTACGTCCTCGGCCGCCCGTACGGGGGAGGCGCGACCACCGCCACGGCGCCGGAGTCGGCCGGGAACATCGCTGGACCCAGCAGCGCACAGGCGGCACTGGCCGTCACGGCAACGGATCTGAGTGCGCCGTACATGAACGCTCCCCATCTCGACAAGGAACAGACGGGCGGCGAGCCGGCCGATCCCGGCCCGGTTCCCGCCGCCCACATCACCTCAGCACGCCCGGCTACCGATGCCCCACCGACACGTACGCGCGTTCGGGTGAGCCCGCGTCCGGAGCGGGTCGCGCCGCCGCCTGCACCCAAGGGAGCAGAGGCGCTCGGCCTCGGTCTCCCAGCCCTGCAGATGCCCCAACCCGCGTGGCCTTACCGGCAGCACCCGCTCAGGGACAGGGCGAGTAGTGCGGCGGGCGACGGGCTTCGTCGGCATCGGCGGGGACTGGCGGAACGCGTCGATCGTGTCCACAACCGCCAGAGCGTGCGGGGCGCCGGCCTTCGCCGCGTCCCTCGCGGTGCCGCCCATCTCCGGGACCGGCCGCCCCAGCTCCGACGCAGCCGCCGCCAACCCGGCCGTCGTCAGGCTCCACAAGTCCCGCCGCACCGGCCGCCCGTTCGCCCCCGGACTGGACGTCCGACCGACCGACTCCGCCAGCCCGGCGTGCCGCAGGTCCTTGCACGCGTTGCGTACCGTCTGCAGATCCGCAGTGCCCGGCAGCACCAACTGCCGCAGCTGGTCCACCGTCGCGACCTTCACCACCCCCCGCGCCAGCAACACCGCGCCGAGCCGTCGAGTTGTACGGCCACTCCGCCATACCCACCCCGCTCCCTCCAACCCTGGCCAGCACCGCAACGGAGAGTTCGCGGCTACTCGTGGCCCGCGGCGCCGCGTCTCCTCAAGTACCCCTTCACCGACAACAAACAGTCGGTAAAAGGGTGTCGGAGCGGCGGGCAAGCCCCGAAGCGGGCGCTGATGTGCACGGAGACCGGTCATCTCGCGCTCGATGGCGAGGGCAGAGGCGGACACCGGCGCCGAGGAGCTCCGGGACTTCGTTCGGGAGCGGGTTGCCGCTTATAAGTACCCGCGGGAGGTCTGGCTGCTCGACGCCCTGCCCAAGGGTCCCACCGGCAAGATTCTCAAGCGGGAGATCACTGCCGCCCCGGCGCCAGGAGTCTGACGCAGCCGTCGGGCGGTACCGAGTGCGAGCACTCGATACCGCCCGATCGTCCCTCCTTGGGCGGGTGACCTGCATCACCGCGGACAGGGCGGTGCGGACGCGCCCAGCAATGCCAGCTTGTCGAGGCACCGTTGCGCGCGTGCGTGTGCGCCGGGCAGATCAGACTGTCCCGGCGCACACGCACGCGTGGCGGGGCTCTCAGCCCGCCGTCGACAGGCAGACACTCACTGCCGGGTGTCAGCGGCGGTAGTGGCCCCAACCCCGGCCCCAGGACTCGGTGTCGACAGTGCGGCCACGGTCGTCGCGCAGGGTCGCAGTGTCGGAGCGGTCGCCCCATACGTAGTTGCGGCGGTCCTGATAAAGGTCGGTGCGGGTGTCACGGCCGATACCGGTGTGGATACGGACGGTGGCACGGCCGGCGAGGCGGACATCGTCGAAGCGGTAGCGGCGGCCGTTCTCGCCGCGCAGCGTCCAGCCATCCAGGTTCACCGCGCGGCGGTCGTTGTTGGTGAGCTCGACCCACTCGGCGTTCAGCGACCGGTTGGTGCGGGTGTCGCGGCCGGGGCTGTCGGCCTGCACGGCGCTGATCTCGACCCGCGGCTGCCGGTGGCGGTCGTTGTCATGCGCGGAGGCCGGCAGGGCGACAGCGGAGACGACGGCGCCGGCGGCCAGGACAGTGGCCGCGATACGGCGGGCGGATACAGAAGCAGACATGGTGATGCCCCCTCAAGAACAGTGCCCCACCAGCCGATACAGGCCGAAGGTCGGTACGGGTTCCCGGCCTCTCGTGGGCCGAGGACCCAAACTGTGACCCGTCGGCGAGGCCAGCAGCAGGCCCATCGCAGCCGGTTACCGAATGCGGATATTTCCGTTACTGTCGCCTGCAGCTGACACCCATACACGGCGGGCGCGCCCCCAGCCTTCACTGGCCGCTACACCCACCCCTTGAATGATCAACAGCAAGCCCTTCCACGCTCCGGCGCACAACCCACCACACCACCCGGCGCACCACCCCCAGGACGGGCACGATCTTGGTAACGGGCACCGTGCACGTTTCTTCGCACACCCAGGCCCACATCGCACAACAGCACGGGAAACAAGGGCTCCTGTCGCGACGGGGGAATACGCGACAGGAGCCCTCACCGGACCGACTGCCCCGAACTCCGCCGGCAACACACAGCGCAGCCCACATGCAGCCGCTCCGCACACGGCTCTGCGCATTCCCCTGAACGCCGACACGGAAAGGAGGGACGCGACGCCAGATGATCAAGGTTACTGAGGCCGAAGATTGACCTGGAGCCGCGCCCGCATGCTCTTCTCTGATCAGCGTCCTCGCGCCCCACTGCGAGGACGCCCGTGCCCTGCCTGTCCGTGAGCTCATGCGAACTGGCTACGCTGGCCGCGGTGCTCGACCGCCTCCCGGATCGCGCCGTAGACGCAGCGCAGCTACCGCCTCGGCTCGCTCCTTCGCGCTGCGCGGGTCAAGGTGGCGCTGGCCCGGGCGGTCCCGACGCTGCCCGAGGGACCGGGGTGGTGGTACGAGCCGAAGTTCGACGGTTCTCCAGACATTCAGATGTGTCTCGCGTCGTTAATCACTTGCCTGGTACGACCTCACCGGTGAGGATCAGCGGGTGCTTACAGCTGGTGCGGACGGGCGCGCGGGAATCAACACCGCCCTGGTGAAGCGGTTGATCACCACCCAGTTCCCTCAGTGGAGCCGTCTGCCCGTGGTCCCGGTGGCTGTGGACGGCTGGGACAACCGCACCTACCGCCTCGGTGACGGCATGACGGTCCGCCTGCCCACCGCAGCCGGCTACGCCCCTGCGGTCGACAAGGAATGCGACTGGCTGCCTCGCCTGGCCCCCGCGCTGCCGGTGGCTGTCCCCACCGTCCTGGCCAAGGGAGCCCCCGGCGCGGGATACCCCTACCCCTGGTCCGTGCGCGGCTGGCTGCCCGGCGAGACGGCTTCTCCCGAACGCGTCGACGACATGACCCAGTTCGCCACCAGTCTCGCCGGGTTCATCCTCGCCCTTCAGCGCTGTGACCCCACGGGCGGTCCTCTCGCCGGGGCGCACAGCGGCTATCGCGGCGCGTCACCCGCCCACTACGACGACGAGACGCGTCGCTGCATCACCGCTCTGAGCGGCCGGATCGACACCGTGAGGGCCACCGAGACCTGGCAAGCGGCACTCGAGGCCCAATGGCGTGGAACTCCGGTGTGGTTCCACGGCGACATCGGCGGCAACAACCTTCTTGTCACCGACGGCAAGCTGTCGGCCGTCATCGACTTCGGCACCTCGGGCATCGGCGACCCCGCCTGCGATCTCGTGATCGCCTGGACGATGCTCCGCGAGGAAAGCCGCGAGGCATTCCGGGACACAGTCGACCAGGATGACGGCACCTGGGCCAGGGCCAGGGGCTGGGCGCTGTGGAAGTCCCTGCTGACGTTGACCCAGTGCTCCGATCCCAGGGACGGGCAAGTCGCTATCCATCTCGATGTGATCGACGCGGTGCTGGCGGACCACGAACGCTTCGCGTAACCCGGACCGACGCCGGCGCACTCCCTCACCGCCCAACGCCACCCACCAGCAGGTCACTTCGTGTCTCATGAGACACACCGAAGTCTGGAGAACAGCAGACGCCGAGTCGTGCTGCGGCGTACCGATGACACGGTGATCCTGTACGCCCGGTCCGGGAGGGTCGTCACGCTGTGCTGGATGGACCTGGCCCTGGCCGGCATGGCGCTGCGGCCGGACACCGCGCTGGACGGCGAGGCAGTGATCTGGTGCGACGGGCGGCTCGACTTCGGGGCCGCTCAGTCGCGGGCCGCGTCGTCCGTGACCCGGTGCCCGCTCACCGGCCGCCCGGCACCCGGCCTCGTACGCCTGCTGGGACCCCGTGCAGCACCCCGACCCGGCCATCGGCGACACCCGGGCAACTGCGCTCCCGGCAGCCGCACCCCACCGGGCAGATGACCGGCGTGGCTGCCTGGCGGTGGCATCGGCTTCGAGGGGACAACACCGCCAGGCACGAATCACCATCGCAGACCACACCCGCTTACTGAGATCGCGTAGCGCCCCTGACTGGGCGTCAGCGTCGACCGCTGCGGCTTGTCAACCCCAGATACGGGAGGCGACCGAGCTGGTTGGTGACCGGGGCGATGATGAAGGAATCCGGCTCAGTGAGGCTTTCTCAACGGTGATCACTTCCAGCTCCCGTTGAGAACGAGGGCAACGCAGGCCACATCACCGATCCTGCTGGGACTGAGAATGACGTGCTGCGCGAGGCGGCAGGCCGAACGCCGGGCGCCGGCGAACTCACCCCTTCATAAGACTGCTCATTTAACGGGATCGAGGCAGAGCGTGAAGTCCCGGCCGGAGCCGCCCTGGGTGTATCTCCTGTGCTGGGGGTCGCAGGTTCCGTCTGTGCCGGATTCTCTGCTCATGACCTTGAACTCGGCCTTGGGGTCACCGCAGTCCACGATCTCGAACTCAGGATCGCCGACGCTGACCACGCTGGTGGCCGTCCAGTTGGCAGCGTTCAAGCAGTCGCCCGCATCGGCGGTCGCGGCGCCCGCAAACCAGGTTTCGTAGATGCCGAAGACGACAACGGCGGCCACGACGACACCGCCGACTCCCCTCACGATTCCCTTGAGACTCATGCGGCGGGCAGGGACCGGCGCGACGGCGGGGTGGCTGTACGGGTTGCCGCCCTGATGACCGTAGGGAGCGTTGAGGGGCTGGGTGTGCGGATCACGGCCAGGCGGCGGAGTGGTCAACGTGGTTCCCCTTTGAGGTGTCGTATCGCAAGGTCAATTGGCCGGTGAAATTACCATCGGGACGTATCCGGGGGGCTCAGAAGTTGAGACCTGTGGCCTTGACGTGACAGTCGGACGCGACGACGGCTGCCGGGCCTTCGGCCAGCGCCGGCGGGGAAGTTGTGGCCAGGATCCGTCAGCGGGGCATCCAGCCGGGAGGCCAGGGATTCGCCGAGACCAAGACCACCCTCGGCCCGGCCGCCGCATCGCGCAGCGGACGGCAGCACATGGCTTCTCAGCCGGAGTGTGAGAGGCCCTCCACGAGCTGGTTCAGGACGCTCAGCAGGGCGGGACGAAACCGCGGAATCGTTGGTTTGGTCTCCCGCGTCACGGGGAGTTGGCAGCCACGTTTCCCACCTCGGCTCCAGACCGGCAGAGCTCCGGCACCACAGGAAAGTTCACGACGCCGGCGCATGGGCGTCTGGCCAATTCCTGTTGCGGGTTGGACGCAAACCGGCGCGTTGGCCAGCCGCGAAACTCAGATCATGCGTCGTAGCGCGGTCTCAACGGCATCGATCAGCGGATCGCCTTCGGATCGTGGGTGCCGTGCGAGGCCGAGCTCGACGTCCGGCAGGGTGGGCAGGGCGTCCGCGTCGTGGCAGGCCATGGCCGGTTCTAGGTTCGTGGGCATGAGCGCCGCGACGCCGAGCCCTGCCCGTACTGCGGCGAGCACACCGACCAGGCTGTTGCTTTCGAACGCCACCCGCCAGGGCCGATCGGCGCGTTCCAGGGTTTCCAGCACCGCCGTACGCCAGGAGCACATGTTCGAGAACAGCACCACCGGCAGCGGATCGGCAGCCACGTCCACACCCTGGCCGATCGCCCAGACCAGCGGGCGGCGTACCGTCCAGCGCGGCGGTCCGGGAACGGCCGGCACCTCGTTGAGCACGAGTTGGACGCGGCCCGTGTCGTAGGCCTCCCGCATCGCGGCGTTGGACATGCTGAGCACTTCCAGGGTTGCGCCGGGGTGCAGCCGGGCGAGGTCGGCGAGGGCCTGCGGAAGCTGGGACGCAGCGAGGTCTTCGAGCAACCCGACGCCGCAGCGGCCGGTAAGCGTGCGCCCGGTTTCGGTGAGTGCCTGTGCGGAGAGCGAGAGAATGCGTTCGGCGTACGGCAGGAGCTCCTCGCCCGCCCGGGTCAGCGAAACACCGGACGGTGATCGGTAAAGCAGCGGACGGCCGATGGCCCTCTCAAGCTTGCGCACCTGCTGGCTGAGCGCGGACTGGGTATGTCCAAGCGTGGTCGCGGCGCGGCTGATGCTGCCCGCTTGCACGATGGTGACGAAGGACCGCAGCAATGCGGTTTCAAGATCCCTGGCCATAACGATTCATTATGTCAGCCCCAGTAAATGAACCACTACCTATGGCATGGCGGAGGATCTAGCGTCACGCAAGTGACCGGATACCGGCAGATACTCGCCGTGCCAGGGATGGCATCGCTGTTGGGCGTTTCCCTTCTCGCCCGTACCGCGATCACGGCTGTCGTGATGGCACTGACGATGTATGTCGTGCTGGGCCTGAATATGAGCTATGCGGCAGCCGGCGGTGTCACGGCGGCTCTGACCACCGGGCTGGCGCTGGGCGGGCCGCTGCTTGGCCGCGTGATCGATCGGCGGGGCCTGCGTGCGGTGCTGCTGGTAACTGTCGCAGTGCAGGTCGTGTTCTGGCTGAGCGTGCCGATCCTGCCGTACAGGGCCCTATTGGGTGCCGCCTTTGCGGCGGGTCTACTGATGGTGCCGGCCCAGCCGGTGACCAGGCAGGCGATCGCCGCGATGACGACGGCGGAACAGCGCCGGGCCGCGTTCGCGCTGGAGTCGGTGCAAGGCGAGCTGTCGTACATGGTGGGCCCGGCGGTCGTGATCCTGTGCGCCGCGAAGGTGTCCCCCGGTGTGGTGGCGTGGGGGCTCGGCGCCGCGATCGTGGCCGGCGGAACCGGGATCGCCTTGCTCAACCCGCCGCTGCGTGCCGAGGACGAGGCGGATGCCGGCGCGACGGGACGGCCCCCGCGACGGGAGTGGCTGCGCGTCGGCATGATGGCCGTACTGACGATGGCGTTCGGTACTACGACGCTGCTCAGCGGCGTCGACCTCGCCATCGTCGCCACGCTCGAAGAAGGAGGTCAGGTGTCCTGGGCCGCCGTGGTCGTGGCCGTGCTCGGCGTGACCTCTGTCGTCGGCGGGCTGATCTACGGCGCGCTGTCCCGGTCGGTGCCCACGTGGTTGCTGCTCGGCTTGCTCGGGCTCGTGACGATTCCTGCGGGGCTTGCCCACGACTGGCCCTGGTTGTGCGTGGCCGTTGTCGGCACCGGGTTTCTCGCCGCGCCGACCCTTTCCGCGGTGGCCGACGCGGTGAGCCGACTGGCGCCGGCCAGCGTGCGGGGTGAGGCGACAGGTCTGCAATCCTCGGCGCAGAGTGCGGGTTTCGCGCTCGGATCCCCGATCGTCGGGGTGGTAATCGACGCCTCCGTGCCGGCGGGCGGCTTCGCGGCGGCCGGGCTGGCCGGCCTCGCCGCCGCGCTGACTGGATGCCTGCTGTCCCGCCGCTGTCCGTCGCCTCGGCCGCCCACTTCAGCTCGTCGCGAGTCGGCGAGAAGAACAGATGCAACTCATGTTCAGTGATCAGCCGCTTGAACCACGGGGCACCGAGCCAAGCGAGTGACGATCTCGGCCCTTCACGGCCTCGAAATCAAAAGCCATCAGTAAACAGCGTCATACGATCACGCGGATCTTCCACCGGCTCGTCGAGGAGCGCTGTTTCCTACCGGATGGTGCGGCGCAACGTCTCTGACCGGAAGCCGGAGATCCTCGCGGCCTCGGGCAAGGCCCCGGTGGAAGCGTTCGTGCCGTAAACCCACCTGCCCGGCCACGAGGCGGAGGTCGGCCCGCGCTCGCGACCGCGGGTTCACGGCCGGGGCCAGGGGCGTCCGGCGAGACGTTCGATGTCGGTGTTGAACCGTTTGAGGTAGGCGGCGAAGCCCGCGATGTCCTCGTCCGACCAGTCGGCCATGACCCGGTCCAGGTTGTCGACGGTGCGTTCGCGTTCCTCGTCGAGCAGGCTCGCACCCTTGTCCGTGACGCGGAACTTGCGGGCCATCCCGCCGTCGGGGTCGGGGATGCGGTCCACGAGGCCGGAGCGCATCGCTGCGCCGGTCTGCCGGTTGAGAGTGGATGTGTCGAGTCCGAGGGCGGCGCTCAGTTCACCGATGGACATGGGTCCTTGGACACGAATGCGGCTCAGCAGTATGTAAGCGCTGCGCTCCAGCCCGCCTTCGCGCCGGACGTTCCTGTGGTGAACGAGTCCGTGGCGGCTGAGCAACATCTGCTCGTACTCGACGTCACTCGTGGGCCTGACCATATGCCTGCTGCCTTCCCTTTCCTGCCAGTCCGACGCGCTGACCTTGTCCTTCGCGACGGCCTTCTCCTGCATCCTCTCATGCGCATATGTGTCACGCACAAGATGTGATGGATACATGAGACGTGTACGATGCATATCGTTCTCTCATCATGCAATCAAGGAGTCCTCTATGGATGCCTCCCAGGCATCAAGCCGCTCACGCGGTGTGGTCGCCACGCTGGCCTTCGCGGGCATCACGGCAGCGATCATGCAGACCCTGGTCACGCCGCTCATCGCGGAGCTGCCTCAGATCCTCCACACCACCTCGTCGAACGCCGCCTGGGTCATCACCGTCACCCTGCTCGTGGCGGCCGTCTTCGTGCCGGTCTCCGGACGCCTGGGCGACCTGCTGGGCAAGCGCCGGATGCTTATCGCGTGCTCGGTGCCGCTGATCGCGGGGTCGGTGGTGTGCGCACTGTCCTCCTCGGTCATCCCCATGATCATCGGACGTGGTCTGCAGGGCATGGGCATGGGCATGCTGCCGCTCGGCATCGCCCTTCTGCGTGACGTGGTCCCTGCGGAGAAGCTCAGCTCCTCGATCGCTCTGGTCAGCGCTTCCATGGGCATCGGCGGTGGCCTCGGCCTACCGATCGCCTCAGCGGTCGCCCAGTACACGAACTGGCGCGTGCTGTTCTGGGGCTCCGCGGTCCTGGCCGTAGCGGTTGCGGCTCTCATCTGGTTCCTGATCCCGGACGTACCGGCCGGCGCCAAGGGTCAGCGCTTCGACCTGCCGGGAGCGCTCGGCCTCGGCGCCGGCCTGGTCTCCCTGCTGCTCGCGGTCTCCAAGGGCGCCGACTGGGGCTGGGGCTCGGCGACCACGCTCGGCCTGTTCGCCGCAGCCGTCGTGATTCTGGTCGGATGGGGGATGTGGGAGCTGCGGACCCGCGACCCGCTGGTCGACCTTCGCACCACCGCCCGCCCCCGGGTGCTGCTCACCAACCTCGCCTCGATCTTCGTGGGCACCGCCATGTACGCCAGCATGCTGGTCGTGCCGCAGCTGCTGCAGTTCCCCGAGGCCACTGGTTACGGTCTGGGCCAGTCGATGCTCGCCGCCGGCCTGTGGATGGCTCCCGGCGGGCTCATGATGATGATCGTCTCCCCGCTCGGCGGGAAGCTCACCGATGCCCGAGGCCCGAAGTTCACGCTGATCTCCGGGGTCCTGGTCATCGCGGCCGGTTACGGTCTGTCGCTGGCACTGATGGGCTCGGCCTGGGGTCTCATGCTGGTCACCATCGTGACCAGCAGCGGTGTGGGCCTCGCCTACGGTGCGATGCCCGCCCTGATCATGGGTTCGGTCCCGCTCTCCGAGACCGCCGCCGCCAACGGCTTCAACACGCTGATGCGCTCGCTCGGCACCTCGGTCGGCTCGGCCGTGATCGGAGTGGTCCTCGCCCAGATGACCACCACGATGGGCGGCTACACCTTCGCCTCCGAGGACGGCTTCCGCACTGCTCTGATGATCGGCGGCGGCGTCGCCCTGCTCGGCGCGGTGATCGCAGCTGCCATTCCGGCAGTCCGCGTGGTGGCAGGCTCCGGCGACGAGACCGCCCCTGTCACCGAATCCGATCAGGCCGCGGTCAAGGCCTGACGGCTCAGTAGCGCCGGACGAGCCCGGCATCTGCTCGACCGGCCGGCCCGGTCCTGTATCCGGCATCTCGCCGCGGATCCGACATCGAATCCGCGGCGAGAGGTCTCTGTGGGCGAGCTGGGCGCTTCCTCACGGGTGGATCACTCGCGCCCCTCACGCGGCAACGTATGTCACCGGCACGGTCTCCGCGGGTCCCAGCTTCGGCGCAGATGTGCCCCCGTCCCGGAGACGGCGAAGTTCCGTGAACCGTGCGAGATCTGTCCCCACGGCCTGTTCCACCCCATCCGCTCGGCCAGCTGCCACGGTGTTAGCGGGGTGGCCAACAGCGCGAGCAGGCCGGTCAGCCGTTCCTCGTGATGGTCGAGGAGTTCCCGTACGGCCCTGCCGCGTCCGTGAACGCGTACTGGTGGGCCAGCAGCACCTCGGCGACCCCGAGCCGGCCGATGCACTCCAGTGAGTCGAGATAGTCACCCAGGGGGTCGGTGGGCGTGAGACATCGCCGGGGTGTGGCCGGGGGCCTCGCCGACCCGGAGGGCAACGAGTTCTGCGTTGAACAGCACGACCACGTCAACAGCCATCGGTAGAGCGCGGGGTTCACTGCGGTGGCTGAGTCGTTATGCGCCTGTCGTCGAGCCGGGGCGGACGATCATCAGGACCACCACGATCAGCCAGGTGAGGGCGAACAGGCCGGTGATCATCGACAGGCGGGGCAGCCGGGCGATCAGGGACTCCGCGGCGGTCGACGTCTGGTCGGGCTTGTCGAGCTGGGTGACCACGTTGTCCTGGGTGCCGAGCACCGCGATGCCCAGCAGGACGGCGGCCACCGCTGTCAGAGCCATGGAGGCGATGAGCCAGGCGCTGCCCATCACGCCCATCACCTGGGCGGTGCCGATACCGAAGGCCGGGACGGAGACGCCGGCCACAGCGTAGACCCGGCAGATCCGGTGCAGCAGCCGGACCGATCCCTTGGCCGATTGCTGCTCGGGTCCGTCGGCCAGTGCCTGGCGTGCAAAACGCGGGAACAAACTCGCCGCAATGGTGACCGGTCCGATGAGCAGGATCGCCGCCAGCACGTGGATGCTGAGCAGGAATTTGGCCATGGCGGTGTCTCCCTTTCGCGCGCACGCTGACGCGGGACGTCAGGCGCACGGTTTCAGTCTGGCTTGAACTGGGCCGCCGGTTGATCACGGCGTCGCCCGGGGGGCCGGCCCTCCGTTTGACCGGTGCTCGGTTCGCGGCCGGTGCCGGTGTTGATGGTTGTGCTCAGCGATCAACACCGGCTGTTCGGGGGGACGTTGTTCGGCCAGAAGTCCTGTGGCCGCCTCACACCGTCCCGTTGACGTGCCGCTTACGCTTCGGCGGATGTCCGGGGACTGTGAACCTTGTGGCGGACAAACAGCGCCGTAGGCACGGCCATGACGATCAGTACAACTCCGCCTATGACGTTGCCCAAGTGCACGGCGTCGGTGAACGCCCTCGGTACCGCGGTTCCCACCACGCGAGCGAGGGATGCGGGGAGGTCTGTCGCGCTGCCGCCGTGTGACGCACCCTCCACGATCCTGTCCGCCTGCGGCGACGGGACGCCTGCCTCGACGAGACGGTCATGGAGGTTCCGGGGGAAGCGACTGGTGACGACAGTTCCGAGCACGCTGGGGCCGAGCACCGTTCCCAGCTGACGAGCCATGTTCACCGCTGCTGCCGCCATGCCCTCCTGTTGTGGCGGGACACTGTTGACTGCGGAAGCCGTCGAAGGCGCCGTCAGCAGGCCCGCGCCGATGCCCGCCACGAGCAGCCCGGGCCACATCGCCCCGTAACCTCCCGAGGCATCGGTCGCGAGCAGAGCGAGAGACCCGGCTCCGATGAGGACCAGGCCCGCAGTGATCAAGGGTGTGAAGCCGACCCGGTGTACCAGCACTCGGGCGGCCGCCACGGTGACCAGGAGGAACGTTCCGAACAGCGGCAGCAGGCGCACGCCGACGTCAAGGGGGCTGGTCTGTCCCACACGTTCCATGTAGAGCACGCTGAGCAGGGCGACACCGACCAGTCCGAAAACGCTGACAGCAGCCACGCCCATGACGGCCGAGAAGGAAGCGCTCCGAAAGAGCTTCAGGTCCAGCATGGGGTCGGGGTGACGGAGTTCTACGCGTACGAACATGAACAGAGATACGGCGAAGACCACATACATGGTGATGATCGGCGCCTTGGTGTATCCGGTGGCGCCACCCTGAATGATCGCGTAGGTAGCCGAAGCCGTCATCACTGTGCCCAGGACGAGGCCCGCAAGATCGGGCTTGCGCGTGGGGTGCCTGGACTCGGCTACGAAGACCGGGGCCAGGAGGAGGGCCGCGCCGGCGATGACGATGTTGGCGATGTAGACAGCGTGCCAGGAGAAATGTTCGAGCAGGGCTCCGGCGAGGATCGGGCCGATGGCCAGGCCCACTCCGGAGCACGCGGCCCAGATGCCGATCGCGGAGGTGCGCTCGTGCGGGTCGGTGAAAGTGGCACTGACAATCGCCAGGCTTGTCGGCAACACGGCTGAGCCGCCGAGGCCCGCGATCGCCTGTGCGGCGATGAGCATGCCGGCGCTGTCGGCGAAAACAGCGACTACGCTGCCGGCCAGGAAGACGGCGGCACCCAGGCTGAACACGCGCCGACGCCCCACGAGGTCGCCGAAGGTCCCGGCGGACATCACGAAGCTCACGACAGCAAGGCTGTACGCGCTGGTGATCCATACCAGCGTGCTCGCAGTGACGTGCAGGTCGCTTTGTATATCGCCCAGGGCCGAGATGGTGGAGGTGACGTCGACGAAGGCCATCATGACGCCGAGACACACCACCAGAAGGCCAAGCCAGCGGGCCTGTCCGCTGCCGGGGTCCGCGGCGCGGGAAGCCTGGGCCGGAACGGACGCCGTCATCCGGCTGCCGCCCTTTTGATCTTGCGAAGACATGCGTCTCATCCGTTCTGCGGGATGCCGTGAGTGACGGACACCAGGGTTCTGGACCGCTCTGTCAGGAACCGTAAGAAGTTGTGGAACGGAATGTCAAGAATGCTCGTGCGGCCTGTAGGCTGGCCCCCATGGGGCGCCCACCAGGATTCGACAAGGACAAGGTCGTACAGGCCGTCGAGCGACAGTTCCGCCGTACCGGATACGCCGGTACCAGCGTTGACGACATCGCCAAGGCCGGCGGGCTGGGCCGCGGCAGCCTCTACGCCGCCTTCGGCGACAAGAGCAAGCTGTACCTGCGGACGCTGCAGGCGTACTGCGACCGCAACGAGACCGCCTGGGTGGCCGTACTCGAAGGCCCCGATGACACCGCGCTGGAACGGCTGCACGCGTATCTCGTGAAGTCAGCGCGGTTTGTGCACGATGACTCCGACGGGCTCGGCTGCATGGTGACCGGCTTCGTCGTCGAGGGAGCCGACCACGATCCGCAGGCCACTGCACGCGTCCGGCAGGCCTTCACGAGAATTGAAGGTTCACTGACCGAGTGCGTTCAGGCTGCGCAGCGACATGGCGACCTCGACCCCGAGGCGGACGCCCCCGAAATCAGCCAACTGCTCATGGCAACCAACCGGGGCATGGAAGTACTGGCCAGGGCCGGGTTCGACGCGGTCGCACTGGAGCGCGTCGCCGATCAAGCATTCGCAGGACTCCCGCTCACGGCACGGGCCCGGTCCCAGCAGGCGCCCCGCCCGCTCGCCTCGGACGCCTCCTGAACGCTGCTTGCTTGAGGGTCACAACTGCTGGGCACACAAGCCGCTTTGGCGAACATGGGCACGAATGAGCGAACGGTGCGACGGTCTGTGGGCATGGCTGGCGGGGTGTGCGTAATGTTCGCGCTGCGATCTGGGACGCCGGGTGTGGCGTCAGCAGTCGGGGCCCCCGTGTCACCAGCGAGATGGTTCGGGGCCTCCCCGTCGCCTCTGGCCACACCCATATGGCCAGATCGTAGGGATCCCGCCCACCCGGGACGGACCGCATACGGGATATGCGTCGCCGACCGGGACGCGAAAGCGGAGGACCAGCGCGCCCAACACCGTTCGGAGCGCGCCGGTGAGCCAGGACTCACTCCTGCTCACCGCCCAGGAACGGTCCGTACTCCGCAGTGCGGTCAGCGTTCTGCGGCGAATGACTCGACGTAGGCCAGGGCCCCGTACAGCGCGTCACGCAGGGGTGTGGACTCGCCGGCCGCCTGGTCCAGCAGCGCTCCGCCCTGGAACGCGGCGGCGAGCAGGTGGGCCAGCGCGGCCGGGTGGGCCTCCGGCCGCAGTTCGCCGCGCTCGCGCATCTTGCTCAGGCCGCGCTTGAACAGCTCCTGCCACCGCTCGAAGCCGTCGGCCACCACGTCCCGGTGGGAGGGCTCGATCTTGACAACCTCGGCGGCCAGGGAGCCGAACGTGCAGCCGCCGCGCATCATGTCCTGCGAGGCGATGTAGGAGTCGGCCCACCGGCGCAGGGCGGCGAAGCTGTCCAACTCTCCCAGCTCCGGCGCCTGGTGGCGGGCGACGATGCTGTCGGCCTGCCAGGCGAGCACCGCGTGCACCAGGGACTCCTTGGTGGGGAAGTGGCGCGTCAGCTGTGAGCCGCTGACTCCGGCGGCCGCACGGATCTGCTCGTTGTTGGTGTTCTGCGCCCCGTGCTCGTAGATCAGCTCAGCTGCCGCCCTGACGATGCGTTCGCGTGTGGCCAGGCCCTTGGCGGTCAGCTTCCGATCCGGCGCTTCGCTGGTGGCGGTCATGGTGTCCACCCTACCGCAAAAAAGGGGCTTGACAACCCATTCTGTGAGGTGTCTCCTGGGGGCAGGCGGAAAAAGGGCTACCAAGCCCATTCCTTTGGAGAGGCTGACAGGATGTCCACACAGGCTGCACCGCAGGCGGTCGCGACGACACCGCGCACCGGCCCGGCCCCGGCCGTCACCGAGGCGGGTCACCCGCGCCGCTGGAGCATCATGGCGGTGCTGGGTGCCGTCGCCTTCATGGCGCAGCTCGACTTCTTCGTCGTCAACGTCGCCCTCGATGGGATCGGCCGGTCGTTCCCGGGCACGGGAGTCGCGAGCGTGTCGTGGGTTCTGTCGGCCTACGCGATCGTCTTCGCCTCCGTGCTCGTGCCCGCGGGCCGGATCGCGGACCACTGGGGGCGCAAGAAGATGCTGCTGTCCGGAGTGGCACTCTTCACCCTCACCTCCGCCGTCGCGGCCGCCGCACCCAGTCTCGGCGTGCTGGTCGGTGCCCGGGCTCTCCAGGCCGTCGGCGCGGCGATGATCGTGCCGACCTCGCTCGGCCTGCTCTACCCGAGCTTCCCCAAGCGCCGGCACACCCTGGTGGTCGGCCTGTGGGCGGGCATGGGCGCGATCGCGGCCTCGGCGGGCCCGCCCGTCGGCGGACTGCTCGTCACCCTCGACTGGCGGTGGATCTTCCTGATCAACGTTCCCGTCGGCATCGCCACCCTCGTCGCCGGCGCGCTGCTGCTGCCCGAGGTGCGCCAGCCCAAGGGGGCCGCTGTGCCGGACGCGGCTTCCGCCCTCGCACTGCTGCTGGCCGTGAGCCTGCTGGTGCTCGCCACCGTCCAGGGATCAGGGTGGGGCTGGACGGACATCCGCACCGTGGCCCTGTTCACCGCAGCCGCCCTGGCCGCTGCCGCGACCATCGAGCGCACCCTGCGCGCCAAGGCGCCGGTGATCGAGAAGCAGCTGTTCGCCGGCAGGCCGTTCACCGCCGCCACTGTGGCCCTGTTCCTGTTCTCCGTCGGCTTCGCCATCGTCCTGCTCAGCACCGCCCTGTTCATGCAGGAGGTCTGGCACTTCAGCCCGCTGCGCGCAGGCGTCTCCATCGCCCCGGCTCCCCTGGCCTCGATCGCCTTCGCCATGAACGCCGGCCCCATCCAGAGCCGCTTCGGACGCACCGCCCCCGTCGTGACCGGCACGCTGGCCATGGCACTCGCCGCCGCCTACTGGATCGCGACCGTGCACACCACCCCCGACTACTGGGGCGGCATGTTCCCAGGCCTGATCCTGGTCGGCCTGGCCGGCGGTCTGGCCCAGG
The DNA here is from genome assembly GCF_036108815.1 of Streptomyces sp. NBC_00353. Classification (NCBI taxonomy): domain Bacteria; kingdom Bacillati; phylum Actinomycetota; class Actinomycetes; order Kitasatosporales; family Streptomycetaceae; genus Streptomyces; species Streptomyces sp. NBC_00353. The sequence continues at coordinate 269,047 of NZ_CP107985.1, forward strand.
CGCCGCTGTTCGCCGCCGCCGGCACCCTCGCACCCGAACGAGCCACCACCGCCAGCGCCGTACTCAACATGAGCCGCCAGATCGGCAGCGCCGTGGGCGTGGCCCTGCTCGTCGCCCTCACCCCCCAGGCCACGACCACCGGGTTCGACCGCGCCTGGTCCGTCCAGGGCGGCGCCGGAATCGCCGCGGCCACCGCGCTGCTCGCCCTCCGGCCCCGCCACACACCCTGACCACACGGCCGCGGCCACTCGGGCCGGGCCCGCAACCACAGCCTCCTGCTGGACGGGCATCGCACCGCCTCTCACCCATCTCGTGCGACACCCGCTCGAAGGACTGACGCTGAAGTTCCCACCAGCTCCCTCTCGAACAACGGAGATCACCATCATGGAACGCAACCTCCTCGTGATCGGGGCCACCGGCAAAACCGGCGGCCACACCACCGAACTCCTGCTCCAGGGCGGACACCGCGTCCGCGCACTCGTCCGCGGCCTCGACGGGCGCGCCGAGCGGCTCGCCGCCCTCGGAGCGGACGTCGTGGAAGGCGACGTCCTCGACCTGGACTCCCTGGCCCAGGCGGCCAAGGGGATCGACGCCCTGTACTTCACCTATCCGATCCGCCCCGGACTGATGGACGCCACTGCGAACGTGGCCCAGGCGGCGGCGGAGAACGGGGTCCAGGCGATCGTGAACATGTCGCAGGTCTCCGCCCGCCGCAAAACCGCCAGCAACGCGGCACGTCAGCACTGGGTCGCCGAACGCGTCCTGGACCACGCCCCGGTCCCCGTCACCCACATCCGCCCAACCTTCTTCGCCCAGTGGCTGATCGACACCTGGGCCGACGGAACCGGCGAACTGCGCCTGCCGTTCGCCGACGGACGCCACGCCCCCATCGCGGAAAGCGACCAGGCGAAGGTGATCGCGGCCATCCTGGAGGACCCCGCCCCGCACGCCGGCCAGATCTACCCGCTGTACGGGGCCGAGGAACTCAACCACTACGAGATCGCCGAGAAGATGTCGCGGGCGCTGGACCGTGAAGTCACCTACGTTCCCATCGAACTCGACGAATTCGCCGCCATCCTGCACGGACGCGGCGCGCCGGATCACCTGATCCAGCACCTGCTCGCCGTGGCCGTCGACTACCGCAACGGCGTCTTCGCCGGCACCAACGACCTCGTGAAGACGATCGGCGGCAGCGACCCCCTCGACGTCGAGGGCTTCATCGCCCAAAACCGCGCGGCCTTCGACCTGCCCACTGCCTGAACACTGGAGAAGACAATGAGCGTTTGGTTCATCACTGGATCATCCCGGGGCTTCGGCCTGGAAATCACCCGTGCCGCCCTCGCCGCCGGGCATCAGGTGGTCGCGACCGCGCGGAAGGCCGAAACCGTCCGCGAGCAGTTTCCCGACGCCGGCGACGCGCTGCTCCCCGTGCCGCTGGACGTGACCGACCACCGGAGCATCCAAGTGGCCGTCGACGCGGCGGTCGAGCGGCTCGGCCGGATCGACGTCCTGGTCAACAACGCCGGCACCGGACTGCTCGCCGCCGTCGAAGAGTCCGACGACGACGCGGTCCGCGCGGTGTACGAGACCAATGTGTTCGGCCCGCTCGCCGTCCAGCGCGCCGTGCTGCCGGTACTGCGCCGCCAGCGCTCCGGCCACGTGATCAACATCAGCTCCATCGTGGGCTTCGCCACCGCGCCGGGCTGGGGCATCTACGCCTCCACAAAGTTCGCCGTCGAAGGCTTCACCGAGACCCTCCACACCGAACTGTCCCCCCTCGGCATCCACGTGACGCTCGTGGAACCGGGCTTCTTCCGCACCGACTTCCTCGACCCCGCCAGCCTGCACACCGGCCCCGACACCATCGGCGACTACGCGCCCACCGTCGGCGCGATGCGTGCAGCCGCCGCGAGCCTGAACCACGCCCAGCCCGGCGACCCGGTCAAGGCCGCGCGCGCCATAGTCGAGATGGCCGCCGCCCCCGAGCCGCCCCTGCGCCTCCCGCTCGGAGCCGACACCCTGCAAGCCTTCGACGCCAAACTGGACACCTTCCGCAAAGAGATGGACGCCTGGCGGCACGTCGCCCTCACCACCGATCACGACTAGGACAACACCGCTGAATCCGCCTTCTTCGCCACCACGGTCCGAAGCCACTCAGGACCTTCGGCCGCGCTTCAATCACCCATGACCGTGACGTACTCGTTCTCCAGCTCCGTCAGACAGGCGGCGATCCGCTCGCCGCGCCGGGCGTCCAGCCGATCAGCTCGTGCGGTACCGTTCCTGGGCAGTGAGCAGGAGTGAGTCCTGACTCACCGGCACGCCCCGAACGGTCTTGGGCGCACTGGTCCTCCGCTTTCGCATCCCGGCCGGCGACGCATATCCCGTATGCGGTCCGTCCCGGGCGGGCGGGATCCCTACGACCTGGCCATATGGGTGTGGCCAGAGGCGACGGGGAGGCCCCGAACCATCTCGCTGGTGACACGGGGGCCCCGACTGCTGACGCCACACCCGGCGTCCCAGATCGCACCGAGAACATTACGCACACCCCGCCAGACACACCCACCGATCGTCACACCGTTCACTCAATCGTGCCCATGCTCGCCAAAGCAGCTTGTGTGCCCAGCAGTTGTGAACCCCGGCGATCTCCATGACCGGTCGGCGTCCCGGCGTGACCGTGCGCGGCTCAGAGGCCGACCCCGGGGCCTCGCAGACCTCAGCCATGACCAGCTCGTTGCAGAGCGCGGAACCGGGTTCCCCGGGCCGGAGCCTGCGCGGCCTCGCTGCATCCCGACCGTCAACCTCCTTGAGGCAGCTGGGGCTTGATCCTGAAGAGCTCGCCGCCGACCTGGCCGATGAGGTCGTGGCCGTAACTCATGAGCTCGGGAGCGATCCCGCCCTGCACCGGGCTCTTCGGCAGCGGCACCCGGCCGCGCCAGCGCACCGCACCACTGTCCAGATCGAGGCCCACCAGGTGCCCGGACGGGTCGAGGTAGTACGCCACCCGGCTGGTGAGGTCCACCGCGGCGGCGGAGGGCAACTCCCGCATCCCGCGGTCGCGCGGATCCTTGCGCAACGTCAGCCCGAGGTCGCGCGACCACAGCCGCTTGCCGTTGTCGGCGGAGTACGCGACGGCGCTGCCGTTGCTGCCGGCGGCCAGGATGAGGCCGTCCGCGACCACACCCGTCGGCAGGCCGTCGACACGGTGCTGCGTCACCGAGCCGGAGCGGGTGTCGACGCGGGTCAGGGTGGCGGGACCGGGGTCGCCGAAGAACTTCTGTCCGCCGGCCATACCGCCCAGCAGCACGGCGTCCCCGTCCGTACCGATGTACGTGGTCGGGCCCTTGACGGTCGCGACCGTCCGCGGCGTGCCCGTCGCCGGGTCAAGGCGGACTACGGTGCTCTGCTGCGGCGCCTTCTCGCTGTCCGGCGAGCATGTCAGGTACGGAACACCGCCGATCACGGCCCGGTCGCAATCGGCCTTCTTCCATCTGTACGTCCACAGCGCCTGGCCCGTCGCTCCGTCCAGCGCGAACACGCTCTTGAACGACGGAGTGTTGGCGAGGATCCCGCCGTCGAACAGCACGGCGGAGGTCCGGCCTCGGCTGTCGTCGGCCAGCTCGAGCTTCCACAGCACCCGCCGACTGTCGATGTCGAGGGCGACGAGGTCGGTGCCGGCCCGGGGCGCCCCCGGGGCGTGATCGGCGTAGGTGTACAACACCCCGTCACGGACGCCGGGCATCGATCCTGATGGGGTGCTGCTGCCGTTGGCGTCCTTGGCCTTCCGTTGCCATTCGACCTTTCCGGTACGGGCATCCACGCCGATGCTGTCGTACTCCATCCCCCGGCAGTACACGTCACCGGTATCGGCACCGATGGTGCAGGCGTCCCAGGACTTGCCGGGCAATGTGGTCTGCCAGGGCTTGCTCTGCTTACTCACCCGCCCGGCCGGTGGCTGCGCCTCGTTGTCGCCGCCCGCACCGGTGGCGAGGGCGGAGCCCAGGGTGATGCCGGCCAGGCCGAGGGCGGCTCCGGTCACACGAACGAGGTTGCGTCGTCGGCGGCGTCGCACGATGCGATCGGCGATGTCCGCAGGAGCGCCGGGGTCGTTGGGGGTCCAGGCGTGCAGGACGTCCCGGATCGCGCGGTCCAACTGGTCGGCGTTCTGGTCGGCGTTCATGTGCGGGCTCCCTTCAGGGACATGTTGCTCGGGGTGGTTGTTGCGGTGGGCGCGGGGGAACCCAGCTCCGGTGCAAGTCTGCGCAACCGGGCCAGCGACCGGTGGGTGGTGCTGCGTACGGTGCCCACCGAGCAGCCCAGCGCGCCGGCGACCTCGGTCTCGGACAGGTCCTCGAAGTAGCGCAGCACCAGTACGGTGCGTTGTCGCGGCGTCAGCCGGGCCAGTGCCTGGCTCACGGTGATCCGCAGGTCGGCGGCGGATGTGCCGTCGGTGACACCGAAACTCTCGGGCGGCGCGGCGAACGTCGCCTCTCTGTGCGGCCGGCGCAGCCGCCAGCGGCTGATCTGGTGGCGGTACATCACCTTGCGCACGTAGCCTTCCGGGTCCTCGATATGCCGCCAGCGGCCCAGCGCCTTCATCAAAGCGGTTTGCACAAGGTCTTCGGCCTCGTGGCGGTCACCGCCGGTGAGCAGGTTCGCCAGGCGCAGCAAGGCGCTCCACCGGGCATCGACGAAGTCCCGGAATCTCTCGTGGTCCTGCGGGTCCATGACCCCTCCCGTTCTCTAACGCCCACAAGGACGTGTGGACCGCAGGCAATCTATGTCTGTCGTTGCGGGTTTCTTCCGGGAGACCTTGCGCGCGCCGCGCGCTACCAGCGCGCTCGTGCACCTCGCCGACGCCTTCGCCGTAGCCCACAGGCACGCCGCGAACCTCGCCGTCTGGCTGAAGAACCAGCGCGCCGCCGCACACCGCACTGCGAGCAACGGCGTTTGGGTGAAAGGTGCGTGCGGGCCACCGCCGCCTCGTTCCGCTCGATGGCCCGCCGCGCAGACTGCTGGCCGTGCCGCCGAAGCAACTCCCGTCCACCGCTCATCCGCCCAGCCCCGAACCATCGCGCCTTCCGGCAGGAGTGGCTCGAGTACGGCGAAGTCACTTGCCGGAGGTGCGGGCGCACCGGTCACGGCAGCTCTTGCTCGGCCCAGATGGTCTTGCCGCGTCGGTCGGGGCGTGTGCCCCAGCGCTGGGTCATCTGTGCGGTGAGGTAGAGGCCGCGGCCGCCTTCGTCGGTGTCCGCGGCGTGCCGCAGTTGCGGGGACGTGCTGCTGGTGTCGGACACTTCGCAGATGAGGGCCCGGTCGCGGATCAGGCGCAGCCCGATCGGGCCGTCGGAGTAGCGGAGGGCGTTGGTGACCAGTTCGCTGACCACCAGCGAGGTGGTGTACTCGAGGTCGTCCAGGCCCCAGGCGGCGAGTTGGCCGGCTGCGAGCTTGCGGGCCTCGGCGACGACCTCCGGCGCCGGGCGCAGTATCCAGGAGACCAGGTGGTCGGTGTCGAGGACGCGGGTTCTGGCGAACAGGAGGACCACGTCGTCCTCGGGCCCTTCCGGGGCCAGGCCGTCCAGGACGGCGTCGCAGGCTTCCTGCAGGGAGCGGTTGTCGGATGCGAGAGCGGTGCGGATGCCGTCCAGGCGTTGTCCGTCGTGCTGTGCGGAGCTGTGGAGATACAGGGCGGTGTTGTAAAGCACGAGGGTGCTGCCCTCGGGCAGCTCCCTCTCGACGCTCTGGTAGGCGGGGAGGCCGTGTCCGAGTGGCGGCCCCTGAGGGATGTCGGCGAGCTGCACGGTGCCGTCGGGGAGGGCGATGACCGGTGGCGGGTGGCCCGCCCGGACCATGCTGCACTGCCGGGTCGTCGGGTCGTAAACCAGGTACAGGCAGGTAGTGCCCACGGTTCGGCTGTCGGGGCCGTCATGCCGGGGTTCCCGGCTGCCGAGCCGGGTGACGAGTTCGTGCAGGCGATCGAGCAGCTCGTCGGGCGGCAGGTCCAAAGAGGCCAGGGCGCCGATGGCGGCACGCAGTTCGCCCATGGCTGCCGCAGCGCGGATTCCCCGGCCGGGCGTGTCGCCGGCGACCAGGGCGACGCGTGCGCCGGACAGCGGGATGACGTCGAACCAGTCGCCGCCGGCACCCGAGGGCACGTAGCTGTGAGCGGTCTCCACCGCGGTGTGCACGGGAACCTCGCGCGGGCGCAGACTGAGCTGGAGGAGTTGGCCGGCAGAGCGTTCGCGGCCGTAGAGCCGGGCGTTGTCCAGGCACACTGCGGTACGTGCGGCCAGTTGCACGGCGAGTGCCAGATCGTCGTCCTCGTACGCATCCGGGCACTGTCCTCGGTAGAAGCAGACCAGGCCCAATACCACGCCCCGGGCGAGCAAGGGGACCACCATCATCGAGTGGACCCCGGCCCCGAGCAGTACCCGGGCCCGGACCGGGTCTTGGGAGAGCCATTCGGCATCCGCATCCAGCCGCCCGATCAGCCGGGGCCGCAGGTCGGCCATGCTCCATCGGTACGGCGTTCCGGCGGAGACCGCGTTCGCGTCCCCCACCGGGTACACCTCCGAGCTCTCGGCACTCTCATGCACGCGCCGGCCGGCCCGTCGCATAGGGAGGTTCTCGATGAGCGGCCCGGGTTCCGGTGCCTCACCGCGCAGTACCAGGTCGAGCAGGTCCACCGTCACCGTGTCGGCCAGCTCCGGGACCGTGACATCGGCCAGTTCCTGCGCGGTTCGGAACAGGTCCAGGGTGCTGCCGATGCGGGCCGCGGCCCGGTCCAACAAGGCGAGTCGCGCGTGAGCGCGGTATCTGTCGGTGACATCCATGATGGTGCCCGCCACGCCCAGGGGGCGCCTGCCCTCACCCGTCAGCCGGAACCACGACACCGATGCCACGACCTGGGCAAACGGATCACGCCGCGAACGCACCGTCACCAGCACATCCCGTCTGGGCCTGCCGGTCTCCAGGACCTCAGTCACCATGGCCTCGATGGCGTCCGCCTGCGCGACGTCATAAGTGCGCAACACATCGGTGAACCTGCGCCCCAGGAACTCCTCAAGAGGAAACGCACGAATGTTCCGTGCTGCGGAGTTGTACCGGACCAACCGCAGCTCCGTATCCAGAACATGCAGACCGACCCGGGTTTCGGAGAACAGGGTGGTGAGGACTGCGTCGTCCAGCTCGCGGTCAGGCTGACTCGACGAGTCCTGCGGAATACTCACGGCGCGCCATCCATCCCGCTCATGAAGGCCGACATCCCCGAAGGGGGTTCTTTGTATCGATTGGCATGAATTATTACATTTCGAGCTTCGAAATCTCATAGGTGGCGGACTGCGGAGTAACGCGGCGAACCAGTCCGGGCGCATTGGGACGATTGCCGGGCGCACGTACAAGTCGCCGGGCCAGATCTGGAGCACCTGCGGTGACAAGCCTCTGCCTGAGGCTGTGAATCGCCACCGTCGACGCGAAGACCTGGCGGTTCAGCCCCCGTGGTGGTCGGCAGCACGACCGAACGACGTACTGGTGCGCCCCTGTCGCCCATGCGGAAGCGGCTGCTGTGCCGGCGGGAGAACCACTCCAGTGCGGCGGCGAGCATGCACCGTTCCCCTTCAAGGACGATCTCGTCAATCAAGGAGTTCGGCGCCCTCCGGATACCGCTCGTCGGCCGTCGTGGCCTCCCGTAGCGCATCCGCTACCGCCTCCGCCCGCATGCCTCACATCCTCCGAAGGAGACCTCGCATGAACCCGTCCGCCCCCTCGCACACCCCCCGCAGCATGGCCCCGGCCTGGACCGTGGGCGACCTTGTCGTACACCGCATCGACGAAACCGAACTCCCCCGCAGACCGGCCCCTGGCTACTGCCCGACGCGACACCCGACGTCGTGAACGAAGTGCCGTGGCTCCAGCCATCCTTCGCAGGCCACGACGGCATCCTGCATCTGGCCAGCCACAGTTTCGCCCTGGAAGCGAACGGCCTGCGCGTACTCGTCGACACCGGAATCGGCAACGGCAAAACCCGTGCCAACCCGGCCTGGCACAACCTGAACACCGACTACCTGCAGCGGCTCACCGAGGCCGGTTTCGCACCCGAGACCATCGACCTGGTCGTCCTGACCCACCTGCACGCCGACCACGTCGGCTGGAACACCCGCGACGACAACGGCACGTGGGTCCCCACCTTCCCCAACGCCCGGTACGTGGCATCCACCACCAAGTGGGACTACTGGGCAGGCGTCGAGTTGGAAGCACCCCGCCAGCAGATGTTCCGCGACTCGATCTACCCGATCCGCGAGTCCGGCCAACTCGATCTCATCGACGTACCCGCGACCACCGACCTGGGCGGCACGGGCGTCGAAGTGGCTCCCGGCATCCGGCTGTTCGCCACACCTGGTCACACTCCGGGGCAGGTCGCCGTCGAACTCCGCAGCGGCAGCCGATCGGCCGTCATCACCGGCGACTGCATCCACCACCCCGTGCAGCTGCCGCATCCCCACATCACCAGCTGCGTGGACATCGACGCCGACCAGGCCACACAGACCCGCCGCGACCTGCTGGCCGCGCTCGCCGACACCGACACCCTGCTCCTGGGCAGTCACTTCCCGCCACCCACCGCCGGGACAGTCGTCTCCGACGAAAACAACTACCGTCTCGTGCCGGTCCCCGGGCTCACCATGCCGGCCTAGCCGCCGGGGCCTGTCCGCTTCACACCGCCCGCGACCACCGTCGGCGCACTGCCGCCCACTGCTGCGGTGCTCAGCACCGGCCTCCGCCAACGAGTCCCGGGCAGACAGCGAGGTCCGGGCCCGGGCACCGCGTTCCCCGGAGGCACGCCCGCCGGCTATCGGCTACTCAAAGGAGACACCCAGTCCGGCCCATGTCATCGGGCTCGTCGGCGTCCGGTGGTGGGGTGAAGTCGTCGGCGATTCGCACGCGGAGCCATCGGTGAGGTCAGCCGTTTATTCGTCGTCGAGTTGGTCGACGGCGCTGAGGATGGCGTCGGTGCCGTGGGTTTCGACGAGGTCGACGAGTGGCTGCAGGTCGCCACCGGCGGGATCGTGATCGGCGTAGTCCGGCAGCTCGCCCCAGGTCGGGAAGAGAATGAGTTCGGGGTGAAAGGTGCGGCGGACTTCTTTGAGATCGTTGGCTGCTCGGGCCAATGCTCGCAGCGTCTCTCCTCCCCCGACCATCGCGACGCGGTGGTCTGTTTCCAGTAGCTGCATGACTTCGCGCATGGCGCCGACGTTGGTGCCGCACAGGACGGCGTCGGGGATCTCGACCGGGCCGAGCTCGGTGGCAATCGTCTCGTTACCTTTGAGGCGCAGGGGGGCATTGGCCATGGTGAGCCAGCGGTTGGCTTCTGCTGCGAGATGGGGCCGAAGCGGAAGGATTTTGACAGGGCGAGGAGTATGCCGGGGAACGTGGTCATGACGTCGCGGGCTCCGCGCCATTGGTAGATGGCCTGGGCGGAGTCGCCGACCATGACGAGCTGGGCGTGGTCGCGTTGGGTGTTGAAGGTCTGCTCGACTACGGGGTTGGTGTCCTGGGCCTCATCGAGGAGCAGGAAGTCGGTGTTGATCTTCGGTTCGGTCAGTGACCACATTTTGAGGTAGTGGTCGTGGTCGAAGCGGACAGCGCCGGCATCGGGATTCTGCAGGTCGGTCGGCCCATGCTTTGCGTGCGAAAGGCATGCCTGCTGCTGTGAGTTGGGCGTGAGGTGCGGGTGCTTCGAGGCTGCGCAGTGGTGGGACGTAGTGGTGGGTGAGGGCTGGGTCGGAGGAGTGGCAGAAGCGGGTCACGGTGCGCAGCGTGGCGTAGGAGAGGAGTCGGAGTGAGAGGTCTCGGTGGCCGATGCGTAGGGGTTTGGTGATGCCGAGATCTTGTCCGGTTTTCCAGCCTGGCTGGCGGGGGCCGTTCAGGCGGGTGAGCTCCTGGTGCCGTGGCGGGAGCTCGCCGGGCCGCACCTGCGCCTGGAGGTCCTCCACTGGGGGCTGCAAGACCTCGGAGCAGGCTCGTTGCGACTCGCCGCCCACACCCTCGGCCTGGCCGACCGACTCTCCATCCCCACGGTGCTGACGAACGCGGTGCGCTACGCCGACCCCGCTCAGCACCGGATCGCGGACGTCCTGGACGCGGCCCGGCTGCTGCGCCCGATCAATCGCCGCCGACTGGACTGCGGCGAACGCTGGCTGAACGGCCGGGTGTCTGGCCTGGCGAGAAGCGGGGAAGAACGTGAGGGCCGTGGCTTTCGGCTCCTCTGACCGGGGCTATGGCTGCTCAAGGGAGGCGTAGTGAACCTCAGGGCTCTGCTTCTCTACGGGTTGCTGCCCGCCTTCGGATTACTGCTTGCCTGGCACGTAGCCCGCTCCGATCGTTGCCGAGCCGCGGCAGGCGACGAAACAGCCCACCCCGCGCCGCCATTCTGGCGGGAGTACCTGAGGGCGTGGGGCATCGTGCTAATGGCAGTGCTACTGCTCATCCTCCACATTGCCTTCAGCGGCCACATTCCCTGAACAACCCGACCCCACGTGACGTTCGCCCCTCGGGCCGGGAGAGACAGCCACACTCGTCCACCCGCCCGACACGGCGAGACGACAAGACGTTGAGGTGTTCCCGACTTCCACGTGGACTCTCTGCGCATAGCGCCCCGCGGACTCGGCCGTCTCGGCCGTCTCTGCCGTCTCGGCCGTCTCTGCCACGGCGGGCTCTCCTTGAAGCAGCGCGAAGCGAGGAAGCCGGGCGCGGAGCGGCCGATGACCGGCTGCCCCAACCCGCAGCTCGTGAGAGCGCGGGATGCCCGGCACACGGTGAGACGGTACGGGGAAGCGCAGCGGACCCGCACCGCCGCGCGGCACGGACGGCGCAGCGCCCCGCCCCGCCCCGCCCCGAAGCAAAAGCACGAACGCTGCGCCCCGCAGCGCCGCACCCTCCCCGCCACACCGCGCCCCGGTTACCGCCCAGTGGGGCTGGGCGAGCTGCCGCGGTGCCCTGACGGCCTCCTGGCGGGCCGTAATTCTCAAGAACCAGCGACAAGCGCTCTCGGATGCGGCCTACGCAGCCAACCCCAGGCTCCCGGCGCACACCGACTGGTCCCAGCAGTCCGCCGCTCTCACTTCCGACCCCGTAACCGGCTGACACCGGCCCGGCCTCCGAGGCCGGGCCGGAATCACCTGCGGCCTGCCAGCCCGGGCCCCAGGTCAGGCAGTGGCCAGGCTCTCCTTGAAGAAGCCGGTCAGCTTCGCGACCGCGGTCGGCACGTACTCGTCCTTGTCGTAGAGGTCGATGTGCGTGGCACCGTCGATCCAGAACAGCTCCTTGGGCTCACGGGCCCTTCCGATCGCCTCACGGCTGAAGTACGCCGTGTCCGCCTCGGTGCCGGCGATCATCAGCAGGGGGCGCGGGGAGATCAGGTCGACCAGGTCGTACGACGAGTACTGGGCGATCTGGTCAACGCTGCGGAGCAGGTACCGGTTGGGAGAGTTCGGGTGCTGCGCGCGCGGGGTGCGGTAGTAGTCGTGGCCCTCCTGGTAGAGGGTCGGCCAGCCGCGGGCCTCTTCCTGGGTCTCCGGGACGACCGGGCCCAGCTGGAAGATGCCGTCCACGGCTTCCGCGGTACGGGCCTGGGCCGCGGCGTCGAGCATGCCCCGCAGGACCTGCTCGTCCTGGCCGCCGCCCAGCCCCTCGCGGAACAGGGCGCCGATGTCCGCCGCGCTGACGGTCGCCACTGCCTTGATGCGGTGGTCGGTCGTCGCCGCGAAGGGGACGTAGCCGCCTGCGGCGCAGATGCCGAGTGCGCCGATGCGCTCCGGGTCGACCGCATCGCGGGTGGTCAGGAAGGTTGCCGCGCTCTTGATGTCTTCCGCACGGGCGAACGGGTTCTCCAGGAACCGCGGCTCTCCCGCGCTCTCGCCCTGGTAGGCGGCGTCGAAGGCGAGCGTGACGAAGCCCTGTGCGGCGAGCTTCTGCGCGTACAGTCCGGCCGTCTGCTCCTTGACACCGCCGAAGGGGTGCGCGATGAGCACCGCCGGCCGCCGGTCACCTTCCGCATGGTCCTCGGGGAAGAACAGATTTCCGGCAAGCGTGATGCCGTTGCTCTGGAATTCCACACTGATCGGCTTCATTTTCATGCCCTTCTTGATATCGGCAAATTTCCGTGATGGTTTGTGTCTGCGAGGCCTCTCGGGGAGGCGTTTCCACCACGATCACACGCCGCATAGAGGGCAACAAGAGAGAGCTATTTCCTGGGAAAGGGCGTTCCTGGGAAAGATTCCTCCCCCTCACAGGAGGCGTACCGCCTGCCACACTGAAGACATGGCTACCGCAGACGCACAGCGCAACGAGCTCGGGGAATTCCTCAAGGCGCGGCGGGCCGAACTGACCCCCGCCCAAGCAGGTCTTCCCCAGTCCGGAACCGCCCGCCGGGTCCCCGGCCTGCGCCGCGAGGAAGTGGCACACCTGGCTGCCATCAGCACCGACTACTACACCCGCGTCGAACAGGGTCGGCTCCAAGCATCCGAACAGGTCCTGACCTCCTTGGCACACGCTCTGCACCTCGACGAGGATCAGACCGCCTACATGAGGGGCCTACACGGAGCCAAGCGCCGAGGACGCTCGCAGCGACGACCCGCCCAGCGAGTCCGTCCGCAGCTGCAGCGGCTGCTGGACCAGCTCACGGACTCGCCCGCCCTGGTCCTGGGGCGGCACATGGACATCCTGGCTTGGAATTCACTCGCGGCTTCTCTCATCACCGATTTTTCGGCCTTGCCACCAGTGGAGCGAAATTATCTCAGACTGGCTTTCGTCGACCCGCACGTGCGTGGACTCTTCGCGGACTGGGAAACAACAGCCCGCACTTGCGTGGCCTACCTCAGAATGGACGCCATTCAATACCCGGATGATCCCCGGCTGGCGATACTGGTCGGCGAGCTCTCCGTACGTGACCCCGATTTCCGGCAGTGGTGGGCCGCCCACGACGTCGCACACAAGACATGCGGCACCAAGAAACTCAACCACCCCGTCGCCGGAGAGCTGACCCTCGACTGGGAGATCCTCAGCTGCGCCACCGATCCCGACCAGCAGCTCATGGTCATGACAGCCGTACCGGGATCCGCCGCGCAAGAAAGTCTCCGGTTCCTCGCATCCTGGGCCGGCCCCGACAACTCTCCGCCGCGGGAACCCAGCGCACCCGCGGCCGACCGGCCCGGGGAAACACACCCCCGCCCATAGGGCTACGGCGGCCCGACGGCACCCCGTGCGGCCGATGAAGTCAGTGGTCGCCGGACAAGAATTGGATCAGCGGTCGGCTGTCGTGGCGACGGCTTCGTCGTACGCGGCGAGGGTGCGGTACAGGGTCGAGCTGCCTGAACCGGGGCTGGTGCCGACCGCTCAGGAGTTCTGCGGGGCTCGCTGCGCGGGCGGTGCGGCGTGTTGCCGCCCATATGTAGTTCCCGGGCGATTTCACGGATGCCGTGCGCCTGGGCCAGCAGAGCACTGACGGTCGCGTGATGTTCGCGGTTCGGGCCTCGATCGGAGACATCCTCCCTTGGTATCCACGCGGTCGGCGACGGCATCGCTCGGCAGGCCGTCAGTCCCGACGACTGCTGTCTTCAAGCAGTTGTTGTGGCGGCTCACACTCCGCTCGACGGCGGTTCCCAGGTTCTGCTGCCAAGTAGAGCGGACCCGCCCGGGCGATCCCCTGCGGGCGGGGCCGCATCACGTCCGCGACGTGGAGGGACCGGGGCTACCGCCTGCCCGGACACCGACCGGGGCTCGTGCCTTACGTCCCGTACACGGCCTTCCCGCAGTGTGACCGGGGCGGGAAGGCTGCGTTTTCGCGCCACTTGGCACTGGAAAGTCGAGCTAGTGCCGGATCAGGCAACGTTTGCCCTGTTGTGATGTGACGCGCCGTCCGGGTGCTGTAGTGGACGGCGCGTGGGCATCATTCTGTCCGGGTGCCAGAACGAGTGCGTGTCCGAGAGATCGATGATGATGAGGGGCGGCGACTGCTGCGGATTATCCGCAGAGGCGCCGGGTCGGTGGTGACCTGGCGGCGGGCCCAGATGGTGCTGCTGTCCGCGCAGGGCATGCCGGTGGCGAAGATCGCCGAGGTGTCGTTCACCAGCGACGACCGGGTCCGGGACGTGATCCACAACTTCAACGCCGACGGCTTCGACTCTCTGTATCCGAAGTACTCCGGTGGCCGGCCGAAGACGTTCACGCTGCCGGAGCGCCGTGAGATCAAGAAGATCGCGAAGTCGAAGCCGACCGAGCACGACCTGCCGTTCTCGACCTGGAGCCTGACCAAGCTGGCGGACTTCCTGGTCGCCGAGGGGGTGGTCGACGACATCAGCCACGAGGGCCTGCGCATCCTGCTCCGCGAGGAAGGCGTCTCGTTTCAACGCCTGAAGACCTGGAAGACCTCACGCGATCCGGACTACGCGGCCAAGAAAGCGCGGGTCGAGCACCTGTACGCCATCGCCGACGGCGAGGTTATACCCGAGGACGGCGAACCCGAAGTCATCTTCTGCATGGACGAGTTCGGGCCGCTCAACCTGATGCCCCACCCGGGCCGGCAGTGGGCCGAGCGCGGCGGCACACACAAGGACCCCGACCGTGAACCGCGCCGACGGCGACGAGCGACCTACAACCGCTACGGCGGGGTGCGACACCTGTTCGCCGCCCTGGACCTGGCCAAGGACAAGCTCTACGGCCACATCAAACCGGTCAAGAAGCGCACCCAGTTCCTGGAGTTCTGCCGCTACCTGCGCAGCCTCTACCCGGACACCGTCCGGATCGCGATCGTGGCCGACAACTTCTCCCCGCACCTGACCACGAAAAGGTGCCAGCGGGTCGGCACCTGGGCTGCCGCGAACAACGTCGAGATCGCCTACACACCGACCAACTCCTCCTGGCTCAACCGCATCGAGGCCCAGTTCACGGCCCTGCGCTACTTCACTCTGGACGGCACGGACCACGCCGACCACAAGGAACAGGGCAGCATGATCCGCCGCTACATCATCTGGCGAAACCGCCATGCCGACGACCAGCACCTACAAGCCGTCGTCGACAGGGCAAACGTTGCCTGAGGCGGCACTAGATGACACCTACGCCGGGTTTTCCGGCCAGTTGTCACCTGCGCTTCAGCAGCTGGGCAGCCTCGGAAAGGGGCAGCCATGGTCCGGCTCTCCCCCATCGAGTTCGTCGAAGGCATGAGCCGAACACAGTACGTGCGGACCAGGTCCACTTCCTCAGCCTTCGACCGGTGGCCGGGAGCTGACGAACAGGCTAGGGACGGTCGCAGGCCGGGTCGTCGATCGCGCTCACGGTGTACGGGGGCTCCCCCGGGGGGTCGTCGTTCTGGCTGTTCACCACGTAGAGCCGGCAGCCATGGCGGGCCAGCGTGGTGGGCAGGTCGAACGGCTCGCCCGTGATCCGGTGGGTCACCGATCCGGTGCGCAGCTCCTCGTCGAGCGTGGCGACGTAGACCCCGCTCGGGGCGCCGTAGTTGAGCACCGCGTACAACGTCCGCCCGCGCAGCAGCATGCCGTCGGCACCGAAGGACGCCCCGTCCAGATCCAGTTGACCGACCTCCCGGGTGGCGACGTCGACCCGCCACACGGCCTCCGTCCCGTTGGAGGCCACCAGCAGAGTTCGCCCCGACCGGTCCGCCACGATGCCGTTGAGCAGCCAGAACTGCGCCGGGAACTGCGGGAAGGCGGAGCGGACGTCCAGCCAGGGCTCCAAGGGCCCGAGTTCGCCGCCGTGGATCTCGGCGCGGTGCACGACGGGATTGGCCCAGTCCGTGACGTAGACGGCGTCCTCGGTGATCACAAGGTCGTTGAGGTCGGACGCGCCGAGCGGTCCGCTCTGCGCGGTACGCGTGGCCAGCAGGCGCCCGCGGCGGTCGTGGACGGTCAGCTCGGCGCCTCCCACCGAGAAGACCCGCCCCCGGGCGTCGGTGTGCACCCCCAGGGTGCTCGTACGGTCCTCGACGCCGTCCGCGCGGAAGGGACGCAGGCGCGGGTCGCGGACGGTCCCCCGGTACAGCGCGCCGGTGCCGTCGGAGGACACGTACATCGTGCCGTCGCGGTCGATCGCGATCCCCTCGGGCAGGACCCCCGGGGACCGTGAGACTACATAGGTGCGCGGCAGATCGTGCGCGACGGCCGGGGCGGGCTGGGCTGCCAGGCCGGCCAGCAGGACCGAGGCGCCGAGGCACAGAAGACGGTTGGTGCCAGGCATCGTTGCGACCTCCGGGTACATGGGCGGGCCCCGCCGTACGGGGACGCTCGAGAGCCTGCCCAGGGTGCCCCGCGGTCGCATGGCCTTTCACGTCTGGGCGAAAGGCTTCGCCCAGACGATAATCGGTCGACGTGATTCGCTTACACCTCGACGCCGCCGACCTGCGCCGGGTCACCCTCGCCCCGGCACCCAACGCCCTGTTCGAGGCGGCCCTCAGCGTCCGCGGCCTGCGCACCGGAACGACCGCCCAGGGCCGCGCGCGGCCCGCCGTCGACCAGTGGCGACGCCGGGTGAACGGCAGCCTGGCCGAACGCGCCGGGGTGCTCCTCGACCTGGTGCCACGCGACGGCTACCTGCCGGACTTCCTGCTGCAGCCGTCCGCCGGGGACTTCGCCACCGCTGTCGACCTGGCCGGACGGACGCCGTCCGAGCTGCTCGTCAAGGATCTGCGGATCGCGGGCTCGCCCGGGCGCGACGGTGGCCCGGTGGCGCCCAGCCGGTGGTCGCGGGAACTCGCCGCCGGGTCGGCCGCCGCCCGACACACTCTGATGGACGATCTGCGGCGGTACTACACCTCGTCCATCGCTCCGCTGTGGCCGCAGGTCCGCAACGACGCCACGGCCGATCGCGCCCTACGGGCCGAGATGCTGCTGCGCGGGGGCGTCGACGCCCTGCTGACCACTCTCAGCCCTACCTGGCTCTGGGACCCGCCGACCCTGCACCTGCCGTCGCGCTCCTCGTACGACATCCCGCTGTGCGGCCGGGGACTGCTGCTCATGCCGTCCTGGTTCGCGACGGGCCCCATGATCATGTACCGGCCCGAGGAGTCGACCGTGCTCGCCTACCCGATGCATCTCCCCGACGCGCCGGCCGGCCCGCCCGAGGTGCTCGGGCCGCTGCTCGGACGGACCCGCGCCGCGGTCCTCGCCGGTGTGCGCGATCCGGCGACGACCACCGCGCTCGCCGAACGCGTCGGCGTCTCCCTGGCCGCGGCCAGCCAGCACGCCACCGTGCTGCGCAACGCGGGGCTGGTGCGCACGACCCGGATCGGCATCGCGGTCCTGCACAGCCTCACTCCACTCGGCCGGGCCCTGCTGGACGGCGAGCCCCCGGCCCCTCTCGGCTGAGACCGACCGGCAAAGGGCTGTCCGGCTCCGGGGCCGGGTGGGCCCCTGCGGCTCGTGGGATGCGCGCCTCCGGCTACCGAGCCGAGATGATCATCCGCTTCGCCATCCGGGACCGGATCACCGGCGTCGCCGGCCGCTCCACCACGGCCTGAACACTGACCCGAAGCCCAGCCTCCGCCACACCCAACGCGCCGTCACGGACCTGCGCACCCAACAAGTGACAACGCCTCAATTCATCGTGTCGCCCGCGCTACCGCGCACCTCGGTCGGCCGTGCCGCGGGGAGACGGTCAGCGGGAGGTGAGGGGGGTTTCGGACTCCACGCGGGTGAGCTTTTCGGGGTTGCGGACGTAGTAGAGGCCGGTGACGCGGGCGTTCTCCACGCCGAAGGCCAGCACGCCGTCGATCACACCGTCCAGGCGCAGGATGAGCCCGGGGTTGCCGTTGACCGTCGTGGGCTCACTGGTGAAGGTGCCGCCGGCCTTGCCGAGACTTCCGGCCATGTAACGGAGCACCTTGTCGGCGCCGACGACCGGCCGCAGGGCCGCCAGCCTGAGGCCGCCGCCGTCGCTGACGAAAACAACGTCCGGGGCGAGTACGTCGAGCAGCCCCTGCAGGTCCCCGGTCACGAGCGCGGACTGGAACGAATTCAACGCTGCCCGGGCTTCTTCCGGGGAAACCGGTGTGCGCGGCCGGCGGGCGTCGACGTGCCGGCGGGCGCGGTAGGCGATCTGGCGTGTGGCGGCGGGGCTCTTGTCGATCGCGGCCGCGATGTCGTCGTAGCCGATGTCGAAGACCTCGCGCAGCACGAAAACGGCGCGTTCGGTCGGTGAGAGGATTTCGAGGATGAACATGAGTGCCAGCGACAGGTTCTCGGACAGTTCGACGTCCTCGGCCACGTCAGGCGCGGTGAGCAGTGGCTCGGGCAGCCAGGGGCCGACGTAGGCCTCCTTGCGCCGTTTGAGGGTGCGCAGCCGGTTGAGTGCTTGCCGGGTCGTGATCCGTACCAGGTAGGCGCGCTGGTCCCGCACCTGCGCCAGGTCGACCTTGACCCACCGCAGCCAGACCTCCTGGAGCACGTCCTCGGCGTCCGCCGCCGATCCGAGCATCTCGTAGGCGACGGTGAACAGCAGGTCGCGGTGGGCGACGAAGGCCTCCGTCGCGGGGTCGGTGACGTGGTCGTTCATGTCGTGCGCTTCGCTCTCTCGTGGTCGGCCCCATGGGCCGGAAGCAGACCGTGGAACATGTACCCGGTCTGATGACGGGGTTGTCGGCAGCTGCCTCCCCACTGATCAGGCCGCGTGGGGCGGGCTGGTGGGAATGGCGCCCCGGCGCCCGGCCACGGCATACGAGACGTTGTGTGCTTGTCACTCCGGCTCGGTCCTCCTCGGGCCGGACCGGTCAGTCCGGCCCGAGGTTGGCGGCTAGGCCGCGCGTCGGGTGCTGGACGGCGTCGTGCGGTGTTGCGACTGAGGCGATTCCGGGCGGTCGGTGCTGTCGCCGTGGGATGCGCGGGAACTGGCCTTGCGTGCCCCGGACACCAACTGATTGAGGGTGAACCGGCAGGCGATCTCCTTGACGCCGGCACCGAGCCGCCCGCTGACGTGGAGCGCGTTCACCCTGTCGTTCAGGTAGGAGAACTGGGTGACGCCCTCGTTTCGGCCGAGGCTGAGGCACTGCCCGGCGAACAACATCCGGACGGGAGCGGGTGTTTTCCCCGCGATCCGGCGCAGGATCGTGGCGGCGGCCCCCGGGCCCAGCTGCACGGCGGCCTGGCAGCTCATCCGGAACGGCCGGTCCGTCATCACCGCCGCGTCCCCAGCGGCGACGATGCGCACGTCGTCCACGCTGGTCAGCGTCGCGTCGGTGACCAGCCGGCCCTCGGCGTCGGTGCGCAGCCCGCTGCGGGCGGCCAGGTCCGGGACACGGAATCCCGCGGTCCAGATCGTCACAGCGCTGGGCAGCTCGCGGCCGTCGTCGAGCTGTACGCCGTCGCGGGTCACTTCCGTCACCCGTGCACGGGGACCTTCGAGGACGGTCACACCCAGCTTGGCGAGTCGGCGGGCGACCGGGCGGCGGCCCTGGGCATGTAGCGAGGGGCCGAGCACGTCACCGCAGACCAGGGTGACTTTGCGGCCCAGTTCCGCCAGCTCGGCGGCGGTCTCCAGGCCGGTCGGGCCGGCCCCGACCACGGTCACCGGAGCCGACGCGGGCGTCGCGGCCAGCGCCGACCGCAGTCGTTCCGCCCCCTCGAGGTCCGACACCGAATGAGCGAACTCCGCCGCTCCGGGTACGCCGGGATCGGAGGCGCCGCTGCCCACCGCGTAGACGAGGTAGTCGTATGAGACCGTGCCACCGCCCGCCAGCGACACCCGGCGCTCGGCAGCGTCGATCAGGGTCGCGGTGTCGACCACCAGCCGGACGTTCCCGCCCAGAACCTCACCGAAGCCCTCGACCGCGTCATCGGAGCCGGTCACGAGCTGGTGCAGGCGGATCCGCTCGACGAAGTCGGGACGCGGATTGACCAGGGTCACCGACACGCCGTCGCGCCGAGCCAGGCTGTTGGCCGCCGTCACGCCCCCGTACCCGCCGCCGACGACGACCACCTCGACGTTCCCGTTCATCATGTCTCCTCGCGTTGTGGACTCGGCATGGAGACACCAGCCGCCCATCCGGTGTAACGGCCCGCGGATGAGACGTAGCGCACATCGGACACGGCGGAAACACCGCCCGCTGCTGAACGCGTTGGAGCTGAAGTGCAACACGGCCTACCGGCCGGTGATGGACGCGATCGGCCTACTCAAGCGATACCTGGACCAGCCCATCGCCAAGGAGGGCTCCTACTTCGACGAGGCCGAGCGGATCCCTCTCTCCGGGGTGGTGCGCGAGGATCAGGCTCCGGAGGAGTCTGATGCCCAAAGCCTCCATGACCGAGGCCAGTTCGGAGCCCCACGTGCCTCGAGCGGGGGCCGGTCAGGGCGAGCTGCACCTGTGTGCGGGTCCGCTCGGGTTCGTGCCGACGGCACGGTCTGACCAGAACGCGGCAGGGTGGTTCCCCGCCGACCCGGACATGACGGTCCCCCTGCCCGGGCGGGACGGTTTCGGCTGCCCAGCCCGCGTCCCGGTGGCGCCCGACCACCGGGGTGCTCCGCAGGCGTGGGGTCCAGTGGGAACGGCACCGTCACCGGGTGAATCACGCCCCTGGCCGACGGGCGGCCGCGTCCTCGCGCATCCTCGGCCCGCCGACATGACACGCCGATGCAGCACGCCAACCTGGCTGCCAACTTGATACGCCGACAGCAGTGCCTCGGCCAGGCGGGACCCTCTCAGGACGTCGCGCGGACGAAGCGGAGGGATGCGGTGACGGTGGTGAGGCCGCGGATCATGCCCAGCTGGTTCCAGCCCATGCTGAACTGTTCCCGGTCCACGGTGAACTCCGTCGTGAGTGTGACCGCGTCGGCGCTCGCCTCGGTGAGGTGCGCGGTGAAGGACTGTGGACGGCTGATGCCCCGCGCGGTCAGCTGACCGGCGACCTGGACCGTCTTGTCGTCCCCGGGAGCCGCGCTGCGCACGGCGAAGGTGAGCTCGGGGTACCGGTCCGCGTCGAAGAAGTCGGCGGACCGCAGGTGCGTGTCGCGCTTGGCGTTCTTGGTGTCCAGGGAGGTGGCATCCAGGGTGATCGAACCGCTGGCGGAACCGTCGGGGCCGACCTCACCCCCACCCGTGAGACCGGTGAAGGTGCCCTTCACGGTGACCATGCCCCACATCGTCTTGTGCCGGACGCCGACTGTGGAACGGGCGGGGTCGAGCTGCCAGGTGCCGGTTTCGACTGCCATGGACATGCGGTCCTCCTGATGGGATGCCTGAGGTGAGTGGAACGGAGGCGGGGCGCGATGCCTCCGCTCCAGTCATCCAAATTTGGATGACTGGAGGCTAGCCGATACTCCAAATTTGAACAACAGGTAGACTGGGGCACCATGGCCACCCTCCCCGTCCCCGACGACCTGCCCGGACGTGACGCGACCGGCGAGTCCGCGTTGCTGCCGCCCGAACTGCGGGCCTGGATGGGGCTGCTGGCCGCGGCCGGCGCGATCGAGCAGCAGCTGCGTTCCCGCGTGAAGGAGACGCTCGGGGTCTCCCACGACGAGTTCCTCGTGCTGTGCCTCCTGGCCGACGGGCCCGCCACCGGCCTGCGCATGACGCAGATCGCCGAACGTCTCGGCCGCCCCAAGACCCGGCTCACCTACCAGGTCGCCTGCCTCCAGCACGCCGGACTGATCACCCGCAGTACCGCCTGCGGCGACCGGCGGGGCGTCCAGGTGACGCTCACCGACAAGGCACGGCAGCTCCTCCGAGAAGCCTCCGGCGCGCTGGCCGAAGCCGTCACCCGAGCCATCAAGGGCCTGGAGGGCCCGCACGACTGCGCGCTGATGCACAGCCTGCTGCCGAAGCCGGCGGATACCGAGGACAACACGTAGTCCTCGGACCCAGCCCTTGGCCTCGGCCATCTCGATCAGAACTCTCCGGAGCCTGACCCGCCCATCACAGCCGGTCCGACTTCGATGACAAACGGTCCGACTTCATTGTCGGAGGACAGCCCGGAGCAGATTTCTCCTCGCCCGGCCCCGGACTCCATCCACAGGCCCGCGCTCCCGGTCTCGATCTTGAGCCGCCGCGACCAGCGAGGCGGCCCGTCCGTGCAGAGCCGTCATGCCCGAGACCGCTGCCGGGCGGCCGGAGCACGAGATCAGTCCCGGACCACTTCTGCACCCGGTAGCCGAGCCAGGAGGCCGTTGCCGCGGCCGCTTCGGCGCTGTCGCCGGCGGCAAGACGGCCGGCACCGATACGGTCCGCTTCGGCGAGCTCGACGCTCCTCGTATCGCGGCCGGGGGCTCGTGGCGGCTCCGCGCAGGAGCACGTCCAACGCACTTCATTGCGACGGACTGTCCGGATCCGGTCTGCGGGGAAGGCGGACGGTGAACACCGCCCCGGTGCCGGGCTCGCTGTCGGCGGTGACGGTTCCACCGTGCGCCTCGACGAACTGGCGGACGATGGACAGGCCCAGTCCGCTGCCACCGGTGCGTCTGCTGCGAGACTTCTCGGCTCGCCAGAAACGCTCGAAGACTTGGGGTAGGTCCTCGGGGGCAATGCCGTCGCCCGTGTCCTCCACCGTGAGGACGGCAAGGTCGCCGGCCGGCTGGGCGATGACCGTGACCGTGCCGTCCGTGGGCGTGTGCCGGAGCGCGTTGGCGACGAGATTGCCCAGAGCCTGGCGCATCCTCACAGGGTCGGCGTCCAGCCAGAGGCCGGGGTCGGTGCGGGTAAGCAGGCGGATGCCCGAGGCCTCGGCGCGGGTGCTGTGGGCCGTTACCACCTGGGCGACGAGTTCGTCCACGCCAACCGGCTCGCGATGCAGCCTCAGGGTGCCGGCGTCGACGGCGGCGAGGTCCTGCAGATCGTCGATGATGTGCTGCAGCAGTAGTGCCTCGTCGTGCAGCGAAGCAATGAGGCCCGGGTCCGGGTCGAGCAACCCGTCGCGGGTGACTTCCAGCCAGCCGCGAATATTGGTCAGCGGGGTCCGCAGCTCGTGGGCGATGTCGCTGACCATGGCCTTGCGCTGGGATTCCATCTGTTCGCGGCGAGCGGTGAGATCGTTGAAGGCCGCCGCCAGGTATCCGGTCTCGTCCTTGGTGGTGACGGCAACGCGCGCGTGCTGCTGCGGTGGCTGTTGGGCCGCGGCCGTCAGCGCTCGCAGGGGACGGACGAGGCGGATCGCGACGACTGTGGTCATGGCGACGGTGACGGCCAGAACGAGCCCCGTGACGCCGAAGATCTTGGCCTTGTTGGCGGGCGAGAGGTCGAAACCTGCCGGTTGCTGTCTCAGGTTGCCCAGATAGAGGCTGGCTCTGGGGGCGACGTACGGGTCGAGTTGTTTGCGGGTCGCGCTGTCGACGCAGCTCTGCGTCTGCTGGTTGCCACCGACCCAGCGGACATTGCCGTGCGCCGGGATACTGACGCGACCGGGAGTGAAAGGGGCCCCGGCTTTACCCTTCAGGGTTGCGTGCTTCGGCTCGCGATCGAGGCAGGCTTCGGTCAGGGCGCTGAGGACAAACAACGCCCTCTTCTCGGTGAGCGTGGGCGCGTTGAGTGCTCCGTCGGCGCACTGCGTCGGCACGGATGCCTCCCCGCCGTCGGTGATGATCACCGTGCGGCCACCGGGAACCCGTCCGATGCTGCCGTTGCTTCCGTACCGCCGCATGCATGCCAGGCGCTTCTCGGCGAGCGCCTTCACCTGTTCCCTTTCCGCGCGGGGGAGCAGATAAGGTCCCACCACCCGCGGGTCGATGCCGACGAGTTGGGCACCCGGTTCGGTGTAGGTGTCGGTGCTCAACGGGTCGACGGCGGCCGAAGCACGGACGGGCAGGGCGGTGCCTGGGGCGGCGGAGTCGGCGATGGGACGGCCGTTCGCGGACGTCAAGGCGATCCGCCGGTCCATGGTGCGTGACAGTGTGCGCACCGTGGTCTGCACGCCTGTCCAGTCGGCGTGGGTCGCGGCGAAGCCGCTGAGCTTTCGGAGGATGGTGGAGTCGTCGGAGAGCACCTGGCCGCGTTCCTCCTGGACGGCGCGTGTGGTGATCTGCACCGCCAGCCAGGCTGTGGCGCCCACGGAGAGGACGGCGATGGCCACGGAAGTCAGCAGAAGCCGGACCAGCAGGCTCTTGCGCCAGGGGATGACGGGACTAGGAGGCGTCATACCGGCCGCTGGCAAGTTTGTAGCCGACACCGAAGACCGTCAGTAGTCGATCGGGCTTGCGCGCGTCGGTCTCGATCTTCTTGCGCAGGTTCATGATGTGCACGTCGATGGCACGTTCGGTGGAGGCGCGGTCGTGGCCTTGAGTGTGCTGCAGCAGTTGCCGGCGTGAGAAGACCCGCTCAGGTTCTGCGGCCATGGCGTGGAGGATGGCGAATTCGCCGGGGGTGCACGTGACGGGGGCGCCGTCACAGGTCACCACGTGCCGTATGGGGTCGACGGTGATGCAGCCCGCGCGCAGCACAGGGGGGTTCCCGGCAGGGCGGACGACGCGGCGCAGCACGGTACGTATGCGAGCCATCAGCTCTCGTGGGCTGTACGGCTTGGTCATGTAGTCGTCCGCGCCGAGTTCCAGACCGAGCAGCACGTCGTCCTCGGTGGAGCGGGCGGTGAGCATGAGGACGGGTACGTCCCCGTCCTGGTGCAGCGTGCGGCACACGCCGAAACCGTCGACCTCTGGAAGCATCAGGTCCAGGACGACCAGGTCGGGTCTGCGGCTCCGGGCCTCGTCGATCGCCGACCGGCCATCGTGGACCACGACGGCGGTGTGACCCTCCTGCAGCAGCAGCCGGCGTATGAGCTCGGCCTGCATTTCATCGTCTTCCGCCACCAGAATATGTGCGCACACTCCGCTGACTCTATGCGCGCGGGACCCGGCATCAGACCGCTGTGCGAGCTTTCCCACACCCTGACAACTTCCTGATATCCGTACGCCAGGTTGGGCGCTGCCCTCGGTCGCGTTCCGCGCCGCCATCACGCCGGGCAGCTGTCGGGTGTGCGGCAACGGCTCGCCGAAGAGCTGTGGCCGGGCCGCGGCCACGGGAGCGGTTGTCACCCGGCTCGGCCGCCACGCCGAACAGTGCCGACACCCGCGGCTCGAACCCGGGCCCCCTTTCCCACGACTCGGTGGTTCACGCCACCCCACGCGCATGACGGAGACCGCTATGCATCGCACCCGCCCCGCCCCGGCCCTCGCTGTCCTGTCGATCTCGGCATGTCTTCTGGCCGGATGCAGCAATGGGCCAGGAGAAGCGAGCGCCCCGGCGGAGGCGTCACCTGCGGCCGCCAGGGTCACCGTCACGCCGCGCATACACCTGAACGCGGTCGATGGGCAGAGGCACGTCTCCGTCGGACGCGGCGGCCGCGTCACGGTCCGGGCGGGCACTATCACCAAGGTGTCCCTCGCCACCGCGGACGGCCGAGCCGTGCGCGGGGAAAGCTCCCCGGACAAGAGGAGCTGGGCACCCGATGCGCCCCTGGCCCATGACACCGCCTACCGGCTGACCGTGGTGGCTGCCAACGGCGACGGACGCGAGGAGACGAAGAGGATCGCCTTCAAGACCCTCGCCAGAACCGACCGATTCACCGGTACGTTCACTCCGGACAACGGATCCACAGTCGGTGTGGGGATGCCGGTCTCGTTCACCTTCGACAAAGCGATCACTGACAAGAAGGCCGTCGAGTCCGCCATCGAGGTCACCTCCAGCAGCGGACAGCCTGTCGTCGGCCACTGGTTCGGCGCGCAGCGCCTCGATTTCCGACCGCAGCAGTACTGGAAGGCACACTCCACCGTCACCGCCAGAATTCGCCTCGACGGTGTCAAGGGTGCCGAGGGCGCCTATGGCGAACAGGACAGGACCGTCCGGTTCACCGTCGGTCGCAGTCAGGTCTCCACCGTCGATGCCGCTGCGCACCGAATGACGGTCGTCCAAGACGGCAAGGCCCTGAAGACCCTGCCCATTACGGCGGGTGCCAAGAACTCGCCCACGTGGAACGGCCGGATGGTGATATCGGAGAAGCTGATCACCACGCGGATGGACGGGGCCACGGTGGGTTTCGCCGGGCAGTACGACATCCCCGACGTCCCGCACGCCATGCGCCTGTCCACCTCGGGCACGTTCATCCACGGCAACTACTGGGGCGAGGACTCGGTGTTCGGCCGGTCCAACATCAGCCACGGCTGCGTAGGGCTGAACGACGCCCAGGGCGGCAGCGACCCCGATCAGGACGCCGCCTGGTTCTACAACCACTCCCTCGTCGGTGACGTGGTCGTGGTGCAGAACTCCAACGACCGGACGATTGCCCCCGACAACGGCCTCAACGGCTGGAACATGCCATGGAAGCAGTGGAAGGCGGGCTCCGCACGCTGAGTGGACCGGACCCCAGGCCGCCCTCGGGAAGGGACACCGGAAGTGCTCTGCTCCCGGCGTCGCCTCCGATGCGCACCCGTGCCGCAACGCGTTGCCTCTCGTGTGACTTCGTCCGGCCCCGTCGTCTGACCTCGCGCGACGGAGCTGACCGGTTCCTCACATGTCTCATCCAGGCTGACGACATGGCTTCATCAACCAGTCGTGTGTTCCGACGGCCTCTGCGGGCCCCGCTCGGGAACCGTCATGCGACCACCTTCACAGCTCCGGGCCTGAACCGTCTGGGGATACCCGCCGCCGTCCTGACTCTGTCCGTCACGCTCGCCGGATGCGGGGTCATGGGCGCAGGGACGACCTCCGACGCCCGGTCGGCGGCCGTCCCTGCGGGCGACGCATCTGCCGCCGCGTCCGCACCCGCCGGCACGACAAGGACCATGCCCCGGCAGACATCCGCGGGCAACGAGGCATCCGCCGCATCCGCCCCTGCGCAGTTGTCCGGCCTGGGCCCCCGGACGCTGGCCGAGATACCCGAGAACGCGCGGCAGGTAGTCCTGGTCACTGGTGAGGACAAGAACTCGTCGACATCACAGGTAGTGCTCTACCGGCGCACGAGCGCGGGCTGGGAACCGGGAGCCACCTGGCCGGCCCGCAACGCCCTCAAGGGCTGGACGGACGACCACCACGCCGGCGATCTCCACTCGCCCATCGGCGTGTTCACCCTCACCGATGCCGGCGGGCTGCTGGCCGATCCCGGCACCAAGCTGCCGTACGACCGGTCGCAAGGCTTCACCATCGGCGGCCCGGGCTTGGAGGGCGAGCCGCTCGCCGGCTCCTTCGACTACGTCATCGCGATCAACTACAACCGCAAACCCGGAACATCCCCCCTCGACTGGACCCGCCCCCTCGGCAACGCAAAAGGTGGTGGCATCTGGCTGCACGTCGACCACGACGGGCCTACGCACGGCTGCGTGAGCCTGACACGGGAGCACATGAAAGAACTCCTGCGCACCCTCGATCCCGGGCGACACCCGGTGATCGTCATGGGGGATGCCGACTCCCTCACACGCTGAGGCGAACGGTTCGTCCCGCGGGGTCTGGGCGGTCACCTTGTCGCTCACAGCCGTGACCGGCCGCCAGAAACTCAACAGTTGCCGGGCGCAGTAGTTGATGCCGGCCGATCCGGTTCGTGGGCGACGGTGGATCACATCGCCGGATCTTGAGGCCATCGCATCAGGTGGGTCGTGGACGGCAGGCCGGGCCGCCGACCCGGCCATCGGCACGGTTGCCCATCGCTCCCGTGCCCGCAGTCAGACGTCCGTGCCAAAGGCTTGCCTGAGCGTGGCGATGGCCTGGGCAGTTGCTGCGCGGGCTGCGTGCGTGGACGCCAGTGCGTCGAGCGTGACGAAGTCGTGTGTGGTCCCGCTGTACCGGGTCGCGGTGACCGGCACTCCCGCAGCGCGGAGCTTTGCCGCGTAGGCCTCACCTTCGTCCCGCACGATGTCGGCCTCCGCGGTGATGACGAGCGCCGGGGGCAGACCGGTGAGCTGGTCCTCGGTGGCCCGCAGCGGACTGGCGGTGATCTCTGCGCGGTGCGCCTCGTCGGTCGTGTACTGGTCCCAGAACCGTTGCATGGCGTCGCGGCGCAGCAAGTAGCCCTCGGCGAACCGGTGGTAGGAGCGGGTATCGAAGCTCGCGTCGGTGATGGGGTAGAACAGCACCTGCTGGATGAACGAGACGTCCCCGCGTTCCTTGGCCAGCAGTGTCAGGGCCGCGGCTATGTTGCCGCCTGCTGAGTCGCCGGCGACGGCCAGCCGTTCGGGGTCGATGCCGTGTTCGGCGCCCTTGCTGGTCAGCCACCGGGCCACCGCGTAGCACTCCTCCAGCGCGACGGGGTAGCCCGCTTCGGGGGCCAGCGTGTATTCGGGGAAGACCAATGCGGTTCGCGCGCCTACTGCCAGCTCACGCGCCAGCCGGTCGCGTGTGTCGGCATTGCCGAAGGCCCAGCCAGGGCCGTGGATGTACAACGTGGCGGGCAGTGTGTCGGCGACTCCCTTGGGGCGCAGGATGCGCACCGCGACGCTGCCGTTCGGTCCGCCGGAGACCGCGACCCAGCGGTCGTCCATCTCCGGCTTGTCGTGCGCTCCGGACTGCGCCTTCTCCAGCGCGGTGCGGCCCTGCACGGGTCCTGGATCGGACGGGAGCGGCGGTGGCGCGGTCGCCTCGGCGAGCTCGCGAGCGGCCGGTTCCAGAACCGGTTCCCTCGGGGGTGGGACGTAGTCAGGCATCGTATTCCTTGGCTGGTGAGGGTACCGCGCGCAGGGCACGGAAATCACCGCAGGTAAACGCCCATTGATTGTCAAGGGCTGGCCGCAACCGTGTAGCGCGGGACTGCGTGCAATTCAACTTTCCCAAGAGCGTCTGCGCATCGGTCATGTGACTGTGGGCGCGTTCGCGAGTGTGCGACAGCCGACCTGGCGGAGCCTTCAGAACGCCCACCGGCGAGGCGATCATCGCCCTGGAGTCCTATCGGAATCGGTGCTCACCGTGATTGATCGAGCACCGGCTTCTCAGGTGCGCTCGTCGCCGCCGTTCAGGAGCAAGAGCAGTTGCAGCGCCTCGAGGTAGATCCACACCAGGGTCAGTGTGAGTCCGAATGCCGCCAGCCAGGACTCCTCGCGTGGCGCACCGTGGGCAATACCGTCCTCGACCTGCTTGAAGTCCAGGGCCAGGAAGCACGCGCCGAGGATGATCCCGATGATGCCGAAGAGGATGCCGAGGCCACCGCTGCGGAAGCCCAGGCCGTCACCACCAGCGAAAGCGGAGAACAGCAAGTTGGCGACGGTAAGCAGCAAGAAGCCCATCGCAGCGGCCGTCACGAAACCGTAGAAGCGTCGAGTGACGCGGATCCAACGCATCTTGTACGCGATCAGCACGCCGGCGAAGACCGCCATCGTGCCGAGCACCGCCTGAATCACCACACCGGGGCTGGTGTAGGTGCTGGCCGTGCTGGAGATGACTCCGAGGAAGATGCCTTCGAGAGCCGCGTAAGCCAGAATCAGTGCCGGGACCGGCTTGGCCTTGAATGTTTGGATGAGCGACAGGCCGAAGGCCAGTAGGGCGACTCCGACCGCTATGCCGTACGACCTGCTCAGGTTGGTCTCATCGACAGGCAGCAGTACCCACGCAAGGACGGCGGAGGACACGACCGTGCCGAGTGTCATGGCTGTGCGGGCCACGACGTCGTCGATGGTCATCGCAGTGCCGGATACCTGCTGCGCAGCAGCGAGATGGGTGTCAGGCGGAGTGTCCGCGTTCTGTGCTGTCTGAGTGAGGCTGGGCGTGTCCTGCGCGTAGGGGTTGATAATCGCGGCGGAGTCATCGGTGTGCGGCTTCTGTTCGTTGAAGCCCCTGTTGTTGCGGTTGAACACCCGTCGCGAGAAGACGGGATTGCTGCTCTTCATTTCACTCGTTCCTCTGTGGTCGCATCCCTGGTTCCGATAGGGATCCGGGATCCGAGTACCGGCGCTGCGGGATGCCTCGAAACGGCTTTCATCCCTGCCCTGTGACGTGGGTGCCGACAGTGTCAGTCGCCCGTCAAGGAGGAGGTGCGTGGCGGGATCTGTCTTCATCGTCTGGGTAAGGCCGTCGCCGCATGCCTGGGACAGCGCGCACTCCTGGCCCTTCGCCGCGGCACGAGACAACTTCGAAGAGGAACTAGCCCTCGACCTGGTGGGACCAGCTTGTCCATGGGCCCCTACGTGCTCGCCAATGCGTCGGGGAGGACAGCCACGTCGGCTGGAGGCGGGCGGACCCGCCACCCAGGTAATCCCTTTGTGCGGACGCCCGCCTCAAACGCGCTGCGGTGCTGACGTTTTGGCCCTGGCCGACGAAGCGGCAGGATCAGGCGTCGGCCCTCTTCGGCAGCTGCCAGTTCGGTCGCGGAAAGTGGCAGGTGTACCCGGCCGGATAGCGCGTCAGGTAGTCCTGATGCTCCGGCTCGGCTTCCCAGAATGCGTCGGCCGGCACGACTTCAGTCACGACATTTCCCGGCCACAGGCCAGACGCCTCGACATCGGCGATGGTGTCCTCCGCGACGCGCCGCTGCTCGCCGTCGAGGTAGAAGATGACGGAGCGATAGCTGGCACCGAAGTCGTTCCCCTGCCGGTTCTTCGTCGTCGGGTCGTGGATCTGGAAGAAGTACTCCAGGATGGTGCGGTAGTCGGTGACGGCAGGGTCGAAGGTGATCTCGATCGACTCTGCGTGGTTTCCGTGGTCGTCATAGGTCGGACGGGGCATGTCGCCGCCGCTGTATCCCACCCGGGTATTCACGACACCGGGGAGCGTCCGGAGCAGTTCCTGCATGCCCCAGAAGCAGCCGCCGGCGAGCCATGCTTTCTCGAGTTCGCTCATAACTTGTTCATCCTTCTTCCATGTTCAGGAACACATGCATACAGGCCGGTGCCCGTCCAGGGTGACGGGGCGGAAACGTCTGGGCTGAGGTACTTCCGGGCGACCCATGCGTCTGGCCGGTTCGTACTCCTGCGGTCTGCTGCCGGCAGTATTTCGGCGGCGGACAGCCGGGCACGAAGGCCCAGACTGTTGGCCCGTACCCCCACGTCACCGCCGTCTGTACCCATGACCACATCAAGGAGGGTCGCGGCCATCCGTCGCAGCGGACCGTGTCAAGCGTCCGGGGAGCTTCACGGAGCCTGCCGGATGTCGTTTGGGCGTCGCACGGACAATGGCGATCGGTTTGTTCAGGTGTATTTGTCGCAGGCGGCACGCCTTGCCTGCCTTGTCTTGGGTATCTCATCTGTACGTACGAAAGGTGCGAGTGCATGGGAAAGCGGGTCCCGCGCTGCGGTCTCACGCCCTGAGGCATGGGACGGGACCGCAGCCGGGGGTGTTGCGGGACCCGCCGTTCGAGGGGGCCGTATGAGGTCGGCCCAGTACCCGAGTGTTCAGGAGTAGGCAGCTTGGGGCGCTCGTGGACGCGGCGCACAAGGTGGCCGCGCAGAATAGCCCCGGTGTCGAGCCGCCTGGCCGCCCCGCCGGGCTACGGCCCTTGTGTATGGCGCAGGGTGACCGGTCAGCGCATGGGGCGGAAACCGGTGCGGACCTCGTTCACGAAGTACTCCGGCTGCTCCCAGGCGGCGAAGTGACCGCCCTTGGGAAGCCGGTTGTAGTGGACGAGGTTGGGGTAGGCCTGCTCGGTCCAGCTCTTGGGGGCCTGGTAGAGCTCGTCGGGGAAGGCGCTGACCGCGACCGGGAGCTTGACGTTGTTGATACCGAAGAACGAGGTCGTGTTCTCCGCATACAGACGGGCCGCGGAGATCGCCGTGTTGGTCAGCCAGAACAGCGTGATGTTGTCCAGGACGTCGTCCCGGGACAGGCCCTCGGTCACCCCGTCGAAGGACCGGGAGATCATGGCCAGGCTCTTCGCGTCGTGGTCGAGCATGAACGCCGCCAGACCGACCGGGGAATCCGCCAGCCCGGTCAGCGACTGAGGGCGGTCCCCCATCATGTATGCGTAGTAGACGTGCCGGTAGGTGAAGCCCAGCTGCTCGACGGCCGCCTTCTCCTCGTCGGAGAGCGACAGACCCTCGGGCAGCGGGTCACCCTTGGCGAGCGCGGCATCGATGCCGGCCGGGATCACCTTGGGCATGTTGGTGTGGATGCCCACCAGACCCTCGGGCTCCTGCGCACCCATCAGGTCGGTGACGATCGCACCCCAGTCGCCGCCCTGCGCCACATACTTGGTGTAGCCCAGGCGCTTCATCAGCTCACCCCACGCACGGGCGATGCGCTCCGGGCCCCAGCCCTTCTCCGAAGGCTTGCCGGAAAACCCGTAACCGGGCATCGACGGAATGATCACGTGGAAGGCGTCCGAGGCCTTCCCGCCGTGGGCGGTGGGGTTGGTGAGCGGCTCGATGATCTTCAGCTGCTCGATGACCGAGCCCGGCCAGCCGTGCGTCACGATCACCGGCAGCGCGTTCTCGTGCTTGGAACGGACGTGGACGAAGTGGATGTCCAGCCCGTCGATCTCGGTGATGAACTGCGGGTAGGAGTTCAGCTTCGCCTCGACCTTGCGCCAGTCGTACTCCTTCGCCCAGTACCGCGCCAGCTTCTGCATCGTGGCCAGCTGGGTCCCCTGCGACTGATCGACGACGGTCTCCCTCTCCGGCCAGCGCGTGGCCTCGATGCGCGTCCGCAGGTCCTTGAGGTCCGCCTCGGGGAACTCGAACGTGAACGGACGGATCGCATGCTGGTCAGAGGTAACAGACATGGTGGTCTCCTTGATGTCTAGTTAGTTGCAGGAGAAGACGGGATTCAACACCGAGTTCGCAGACGTATCCGCGACGCGTCTCCCCGCCGGTGCAGGGTCGGGTTACCCGATCCCGCTTTCCGGCGCAGTTCCAATATTGGGCGTGGGATGCCGCCTCGGTAATCCGGAATGTGACCTAGATTCCGCACGGGGTGGTGCCGTTCTTCCTCGGTAACTTGACGCAGCATCTCGCTGGTGTCGCGGCCAGTCATGCGACTTAGACGGTGTCTTGATTGGCGATCGCTCGTTGCTCCGGGCATGGACATAGTTGTGCGCCTGGTGCCGGACGGGCTGTGGGAGATCTTCCAGGACGTGGCGCCGGAGCCTCTGGTACGCCCCCAAGGCGGAGGCCGCCGGAGGTGCGATGATCGCGCGGTGCTGGCCGCGATCATCTTCGTCGCTACTTCAGGCTGCACCTGGCGGCAAGTGCCATCGGTCTTCGGGGCCTCCTGGCAGACGGTCCACCGTCGCTTCACCGACTGGTCCATGGCCCGGGTCTGGGCCAAGCTGCACCGTGTGGTCCTCGACCGGCTCGGCGCGAACGGCGAGCTGGACTGGTCGCGCTGCGCGATCGACTCGGCCAGTGTCCGGGCGGTCAAAGGGGGCCCCTGACCGGACCGAATCCGACCGATCGCGGCAAGCTCGGATCGAAGATACACGTCATCTGTGACCGCAACGGGCTGCCGATCTCGGTGGGTATCTCCGGCGCTAACCTCCACGACAGCCAGGCCCTGATCCTGCTGACGCGCGGCATCCCGCCGATCCGTTCCCGCTATGGACCCCGGCGCCGCCGCCCCGGCCAAACTCCACGCCGACAAGGGCTACGACTTCGACCACCTGCGAGGATGGCTGCGCCGTCGGCAGATCGTGCCACGCATCGCCCGCCGCGACATCGAACCGTCCGGCCGCCTGGGTCGGCACCGCTGGGTGGTCGAGCGCACGATGTCCTGGCTGAACGGCTGCCGCCGCCTGCACCGACGCTACGAACGCAAGGCCGAGCACTTCCTCGCCTTCGTCGGCATCGCCTGCACCCTCATCTGCTACCGCAGAGCGGTGCAGGACTAGGACTTGGCCCAATAGATCATGCGCTCGTGAGGCTGCATGTTGGCCGCGTCCGGCACACCCACCATGACGCGCGGCTCGATCAGCGGAATCTCTGGATAGAGAAACGCCTCCAGGTCGCCAATCGCATCGGCGATGTCTTCGTCGATCTCGGCGGTATGGCGACGTACCCAGAAGGAGAGCAGCACTCTTTCCTCCTCGGCCGCAATCGCTACCGCTACCACATCGGATGAGATCAGCCCTAGCAGGGCCTGCACCGCAGTGAGGGCAATGTCGTTGACGCGCTGAAGCTCGGGGTCTGCCATGCCGGTGCATCCTGCCGGTCACCAATCGATCGCGCCAACTGAGACATCGTCTTAGGTGATGTCGTTTGGGTCAGCGGGCAGACCGGAGCAAGACGCCTACGATGTGCAGTCCGGCCACGTAGATGGTTGCGGCCTTCTCGTAGGGGTGGCATCGGCGCGGTTGCGCTGTGACATCCGCGAAGGCAGGCCCGTCTTCGGCCCACAGCTCCGACGCCATGAACGCTTGCAGCGCC
This sequence comes from Streptomyces sp. NBC_00353, assembly GCF_036108815.1. NCBI lineage: Bacteria > Bacillati > Actinomycetota > Actinomycetes > Kitasatosporales > Streptomycetaceae > Streptomyces > Streptomyces sp. NBC_00353. The sequence continues at coordinate 303,298 of NZ_CP107985.1, forward strand.
TGCGCCACCCTGTCCCCTGGCCCGCTCTGCCCGTGCCTCATCCATACCGGCCCGAGCGCCGGCCTTGGAGTTGGCACCCGTGCAACCGTGACCAGCGCCTTGGCCCGCGGCCTGTCCGAGAGGACCCGGGGGCTGCGATCAAGCGGAGAAGCCGGGCAGACCGGCGGCCATCCCATGCCCTGAGCAAAAGACTCCGGAGCGATCACTTCGGAATCAAGTCTGTGGTCAGGGCTCAGGCGTTCCTCGCATGCCCAGCCGTCGCCCACCTCAGTCCATAGGACACGGTCTTCAGTCAGCTGACTGATGCCCAGGACGGGCCCTGGCGGTCAAGGTAGATGGAACACTCCCGCATCCTGAAAGGGGCGCCGCCCCATGCCACTCAAGAAGCAAGGCCTTTCGGCTCGCGACCGGTCTGACCACTGCATGCGCTCGCTGCGCCTGAGTATCAACAGGGTTCTTTGGCCGTCGATCCGTCTCCCACTCAAGGCAGAACTTCATTACACCGAGGCGGACCCTCTTGTCGTGCTGTTGGAACTGCGCTCGCCGGGGGGCGGTGTGGTCACGTGGACAGTCTCGCGTGACCTGCTCTTCGACGGCACCGAGGAACCGAGCGGCATGGGGGACGTACGGTTGTGGCCGTCGGTCGTCCACGGACGCCGTGTGGTGTGCATGAGGCTGGAGGGACATGGCCGGTCATGCCTTCTCGAGATGGATCGAGGGCAGCTGGAGGAATGGCTGATGGAGACCTTCGATCTGGTTCATCCTGGCACGGAGTTCTGCCAGGTCGACTGGGACGCCAGTGTGGCTGCCCTTGTCGAAGGGAAGCGGAATCAGCCCTGAATCAGGAGCCACAGAGCGCAGGGGGCAGGGTGCGCAGGGGCGTATCTCGTATGAGATCGCCCTTGGTGGCGGAGCCGCGCTCGTCGGGGCAGGGGCAACCGGGCAGTGTGCCCGGCCGCGGGTGCTTACGGTCAGCCAGGGCGGCCGGGGCAACGACATCGGCGTGCGATCGGCGGCAGTGGTTTCAGTGTCCGCGGCGATGGCGTGTCGAAAGTGCACCGAGGGTTCTCAGTCACATGACTGATGCACAGACGCTGCCGCAGGAGTGTGGACGCAAGCAGCGGTCTTGGTGATCACTGGGCGTCGTGCACCTGCATTGAATTCATGTGCGTGTGCCACTGCCTTCGCTCCGTTTGCCCGGGGCTGTCCTGTGCGCCGCGACGCCATGCAGTGGTTCCCCAGTTGTGTCGTCCGTCAGCCGAAGCGTCCGGTGCGGTGTGGGCGGATCGCGGCGGCGACGGCGTCGGCCAGGGTCGGCACCTCGTCCACGGTGAGAGGCGAGATGGTGATACGGATGCCGGGCGGCGAGGAGAGCCGGAAGCGCGCGCCGGGTGCGACCGCCCAGCCGGCCTGCAGCAGCCGGGTCACCGCCCCGGTCTCGTCGGGGACGGGCACCCAGACGTTCATGCTGCTGCGGCCGTAGGCCGTGACGCCTCGGTCGGCCAGGGCCCGCACGAGACCGTCGCGCCGCGCGGCGTAGGCGGCGGACACCGCCGCGATGTCCACGGCGTCGGTGCGCCACAGGTGGGTCACGGTGTGCTGGATCAGGTGGCTGACCCAGCCGGGGCCGAGGCGGTAGCGGCCGCGGACCCGGTCGACGGTGAGGGGGTCGCCGGTGAGGGCGGCCAGGCGCAGGTCGGGGCCGTAGGCCTTGGCTGTCGAGCGGACGAGCATCCAGTGTTGTGTGCTGCCGGCGAGCGGGTGGAGCGGCAGTTCGGTGAGTCCGTGCACGTGGTCGTCGTCGATGACGAGGACCTGTGGGTGGCCGGTGAGGATGGCGCGCAGGTCGCGGGCGCGGGTGGCCGAGATCGTGGCGCCGGTGGGGTTCTGGCCGCGGTCGGTGACGATCAGTGCTCGTGCGCCCTGCCCAAGCGCCCGCTCCACGTCGTGGGGCAGGGGGCCGTCGTCGTCGACGCCGACCGGGATCGGCCGCAGTCCGAGGGCGGGGACGAGGTCGAAGAGGCTGCCCCAGCCCGGGTCCTCCACCGCCACCGCGTCGCCGGGGCGCAGGTGGGCAAGGAGCGCGCGCTCCATGGCGTCGAGCGATCCGGAGGTGAGTCCGACCGGGCCGTCGGGGACGCCGTCGGCGTCGAAGGCGGCGCGGGCCAGGCGGCCGAGCTCGTCATCGACCGGGGCGTGGCCGTACAGCATGGGCTGTCGCGCGTGCCGGGCGGCGGCCTCGGCCAGTGCCTCGCCGAGTGGGGGTAGCAGCGCGGTGTCCGGGTTGCCGGCGGAGAGGTCCCGTGTTCCGGGCGGCACCTCCAGGCGGATCTCGTCGTGCGCGGTGGTGGCGGGGCGTGGCCGCACGCGGCTGCCGCGCCGGCCCGCGGTCTCGATGACGCCGCGGTCGCGCAGCAGGCGGTAGGCGGCGGCGACGGTGTTGGGGTTGACGCCGAGTTCGGTGGCGAGCTCCCGCAGCGGTGGCAGCGCGGTGCCTGGCGCAAGCGTGCCCTGTCCGATGGCCTGCTCGATGCTCGCCGCGATCTCCGCCGCGCCACGTCCAGCAAACGTGTATTCTCCTATCACAAACATCCAGTATGCACTAGTTCAAAAGGATTGCGCTATATCTTCCCCGCCCTCCGTCAGCGATGCGTACGCCGCTACGGACCGCACCGTCCCGACCCGCATCCGCAGGCACGCCTCGTACGACCGTGAGCTGGTGCACGCGATTCTCGACGCGGACTACCTCTGCCACCTCGGTTTCGTCCGTGACGGTGCCCCGGTCGTGCTGCCGACCCTGTACGCCCGCGTCGGGGAACGGCTCTACGTGCACGGCTCCGCCGGCTCCCGGCCGCTGCGCGGCGCCGGCGAGGACACCGGGCTCGCGGTGTGCCTGACCGTCACGCACGTGGACGGGCTCGTGCTGGCCCGGTCCGCCATCCATCACGCGATCAACTACCGCTGCGTGGTCGTGCACGGCGTCGCCCGCCAGGTCACCGACCCCGTCGAACGCTCGGCCGCCCTGGACGCCCTGATCGACCACATCGTGCCCGGCCGCGCCGCAGACTCCCGCCCCGCGAACGTCAAGGAACTGGCCGCCACCGCCGTCGTCGCCCTCGACCTCCACGAGGTCTCCGCCAAGGTGCGCACCGGTGACCCCAACGACGACCCCGACGACCTCGCCCTCCCCCACTGGACGGGCGTGCTGCCCGTGACGCGTACCTACGGGGAGCCTGTGCCCGCCGACGATCTCGACCCGTCGATCACCGTCCCCGGCTACCTCACGGAACGCTGAAAGAAGTCCCGCGCACAATCATCCGTCCCCGGGACGCCGCCGTCGGCGACAGCGCATGGCAGGGCCGGCTCACTGCGCACGACTTCACCCGGCCGTCCTTCGCCCAGCTGCTGCACATCGCCCACGATGCGCAGCAACGCGAGGCCGTCACCCACCTCGCCCGGCCCACCCCCCAGGCCCGCGAACAGCAATGAGAGCGTGTAATGATCGGCAGTCACTCCCCCGCACGCGGCACCGCCGACCGCCTGATCGGCCGGGACCGCGACCTTCAGCGGATCCGTGATCTGCTGGGCATCGGAGCCGGAGGCGGCGCACTTCTGCTGTCAGGAGAAGCGGGCGTCGGGAAGACGGCAGTGCTGGACGCCCTCGCCGAGGCGGCCCGGGCGGACGGAACCCGGGTTCTGCGCGCCGGTGGTGTGGAGTTCGAGGCGAACTGCAGCTACTCGGGTCTCAACCAGGTCCTCTTTCCCTTCCAGGACGCGCTCGGCGAACTGCAGGCGCCCTTCCGTGACGCCCTGCGCGTCGCCCTCGGTTTCGAAAGCGGCTCACCGCCGGAACGGCTCATGGTCTCCAACGCCGTACTGCTCCTGCTGCGAACGGTCGCAGCCGGTGACCCGCTTCTGCTCGTCATCGACGACCTGCCCTGGCTCGACCGGGCGAGTGCGGCCGTACTGGGTTTCGTCGCGCGCCGGGCAACCGGCATCCGCGTGAGCTTTCTCGCCACATCGCGTTCCGGTTCGCAGAGCCTGCACGACAGCGGTGTCCTGCCCGAATACCAGCTGCAGCCGTTGGACGAAGCGTCGGCGGACCACCTGGTCAGTACAAGGTTCCCGGACCTGGTCGCCAGTGCCCGCCGGCGCCTGCTGACCGTGGCGCATGGCAACCCACTGGCCCTGCTGGAACTGCCGTCCGCACTGTCCGCGATGCGGGGACCGGCCGGCGAAGTCCCCGCCGTGCTGCCGCTCAGCCGGTGCCTGGAGACAGTCTTCGGCTCCCGGATTACGAGTCTGCCGCAGCCGTCGCAGCGTCTTCTGCTGCTGGCCGCGCTGGAAGGTGTAGGCGATCTCGGGGTGCTGCAGGCTGCCACGCGGCAGGCGAACGACGGATACGACCTGGACGACCTGACACCTGCCGAGCGCGACCAACTGGTCCACATCGACGAGGGAGCGCGACGGCTGAGGTTCCGTCACCCCCTCATCCGCTCGGCAGTGGTGGAGAACTCCACCAGCGGCGAACGGCGCGCGGTGCACGCCGCGCTCGCCCACGTCCTGGTGGACCAGCCCGAACGGCGGGCCTGGCACCTGGGCGAGGCGACCCTGGAACCGGACGAGAACGTGGCCGCCCTGCTGGAGCACGCGGCGCGGATCACTTTGCGCCGCGGTGATGCCGCGGGCAGCATGCGGACACTGATCCGGTCCGCGGACCTCACCCCGCCCGGCTCCGACCGCGGCCGCCGGCTCGCCGAGGCGGCCTACGTCGGCGCCGAATCCACCGGGGCCCTGCCCAGCGCCCAAAGGCTCCTGGACGAGGCCAGGCAGGCGGCCCCCGATCACAAGAGCTCCCTGCACTCGGCGGCAACCACTGCCGTTCTCATCCTGAACGGCGACAGCGATGTCGACACGGCCCACCGTCTGCTGGTCGACGCGATCGAAGCCGGAACCCACGCGTACGACGCCGACGACAAGGCGCTCGTGGACGCGCTTCACGCGCTTGCGCTGGTCTGCTTCTTCGGTGCCCGACGCGACCTGTGGCAGCCCTACTACCGGGCGCTGGAGAAGCTGACGCCCGAGGTGCCCGTGGTCCTGTCCGCGCTGGGCAAGACGTTCTCCGACCCGGCACGCACAGGCGCCGCGGCCTCGGAGGAACTCGACCACCTCGTGGCGGAGTTGACCGAGATGACCGACCCCGCCCCGATGCAGCGGACCGGTTCGGCGGCCCTCTATGTCGACCGGCTGGGAGATGTCCGCGAAGCGCAGTGGCGGATGGTACGCATGGGACGCGACGGCGGCCCGGCCCGCCGGCACATGGCCGGACTGATCCACCTCTGTCTGGACGACTACCTCACCGGAATGTGGGACGAAGCGGCGCAACTGGCCGACGAGGGAGTCCAGCTGTGCGAAACACACGGCTACACCGCCTTCGCCTGGTACTTCCTGTACGTCCAGGCCCTCCTCGCCGGCGCCCGCGGGGACGCGGACCGAGCGGACGCGACAGCCGAAGGCGTCATCCACTGGGCGACGCGCCGCAGGGCGTTCTGTGCCGCGCACTATGCCCATCACGCGGCAGCCGTGGCAGCCCTGGGACGCGGTGACTTCGCCGGCGCATACGAGCACGCAGGCGCCATCAGCCCCGCAGGAACTCTCGCCTCGCACGCGCCGCACGCTCTGTGGGCGACGATGGACCTGGTCGAGGCCGCCGTCCGGACCGACCGGCAGACGGAGGCCGCCGCCCATGTACGCGCGATGCGGGAAGCCGACGTGGCCAGGATCTCCTCACGCCACGCCCTGCTGATGGAGGCCTGTGCCGCCCTGGCCACCACAAACGACGACGAGGCCCTCGCACTGTTCACGAAAGCCCTGGCGGTCGCGGGCGCTGAGCGGTGGATGTTCGACTTCGCCCGCGTCCAACTCGCCTACGGCGAACGATTGCGACGCGTCAGGGCAACCACAGAATCCAGAGGACCTCTCAGCGCCGCACTGTCCACATTCGAACACCTCGGGGCCCGTCCATGGGTCGAACGCGCCGAGACGGAACTGCGGGCCGCCGGCTCCGGCAGGCGCCGACCCGGGGCTTCCACAGCACATACGCTCACACCCCAGGAACTGGAAATAGCCCGGCTCGCCGCCTCCGGCCTGACCAACAAGCAGGTAGCGGAACGTCTGTTCCTCTCCCACCGGACCGTCGGCGCCCACCTCTACCAGATCTACCCGAAGTTGGGCATCACCTCCCGCGCCATGCTGCGAGACGCCCTGGAATCCTGATCCCCCTCAAACTCGGAGCGGGTGCGAGGCCGGTGCGAGCAGAAGCACGGGGCACCCCCGACGGGGTGCGCGCGCTGGGGAGCGAGCAGCCGCCTCTCGGGGGCGGTGACGACCGCAGGGGCGGTGGTCGCGACGGGACCGTTCCTGGGCAGTGAGCAGGAGTGAGTCCTGGCTCAC